>NZ_SZXC01000020.1:0-327910 GCF_005281055.1 Citrobacter sp. wls711
CGTGTCGATGGAGGCGCATTATAGGGAGTCGACTCAGGAAGACAAGCGGAAAAATGCATTTTTGTTTCAACCGCTCACCTTTTATCCATAACGATTACTTTTGCTGCTTTTTTATCGCCAATGGCAGGTCAGCCAGGCTATTTATCACTAAATCAGCCGCATTTTCTGCTTCTGGCGTGACAGGCTTACCCGTGCGCACCAATACTTTGGTCCCAACGTTAGCTGCTGCTGCCGCCTGCATATCTTCTATTTTATCGCCCACCATATAGGAAGCCGCCATATCGATGTGCAGGAACTCTTGCGCAGAGAGAAGCATTCCTGGATGCGGTTTACGACAGTCGCAAACCTGGCGGTACTCTTCTACTGTTCCCTGCGGGTGGTGAGGACAATAGTAGATGCCATCCAGATCAACATCACGATCGGCCAGCGACCAGTCCATCCACTCCGTCAGCGTTTCGAACTGCGCTTCAGTAAATTTACCGCGGGCAATACCCGACTGGTTAGTCACGACGATAAGTGCATAGCCCATCTCTTTAAGTTCACGCATGGCATCAATAACGCCGTCGATGAACTCGAACTCGTCGATCTCATGTACGTAACCGTGGTCCACATTAATGGTGCCGTCACGGTCGAGAAAAATTGCAGGTACAGACTTTGCCACCTTTTATAGCTCCTGAATAAGGCATGTTGCTCTAGTATCGCATGTTTCGGCAGGCAAGAAAGTGCTCATCGTGCAAAGCCAGATTGATTTAGACGTCTGGATGCCTTAACATCCATCTTATTAACGACGTCGACCGTACCAGACAGACGAAAATGCCACGGCTAACTTAATTACGATAATAAATAATCCATGATTAAACTTTCGAATATCACCAAAGTGTTCCAGCAGGGGACGCGCACCATTCAGGCACTGAACAATGTCAGCCTGCATGTTCCTGCCGGACAGATTTATGGCGTTATTGGCGCCTCAGGTGCCGGTAAAAGTACGCTCATCCGCTGCGTTAACTTACTTGAACGCCCAACCGAGGGCAGTGTACAGGTCGGCGGTCAGGAGCTCACTACGCTTTCTGAATCCGAGCTGACCAAAGCTCGCCGTCAAATCGGCATGATTTTCCAGCACTTTAACCTGCTGTCTTCCCGCACGGTATTTGGTAACGTCGCGCTTCCACTGGAGCTGGACAACACCCCAAAAGAAGAGATCAAACGTCGCGTTACCGAGCTGCTGGATTTAGTGGGCCTTGGCGATAAGCACGACAGCTATGCCGCCAACCTTTCAGGCGGCCAGAAACAGCGTGTCGCCATTGCCCGTGCTCTGGCAAGCCAACCGAAGGTATTGCTGTGCGATGAGGCCACCAGCGCACTCGATCCGGCAACGACCCGTTCGATTCTGGAATTACTGAAAGACATTAACCGCCGTCTTGGGTTAACCATCCTGCTGATTACCCATGAGATGGACGTCGTAAAACGTATTTGTGACTGCGTGGCGGTTATCAGTAACGGTGAATTGATCGAGCAAGACACGGTGAGCGAAGTGTTTTCACATCCGAAAACGCCGCTGGCGCAGAAATTCATTCAATCCACGCTGCATCTGGATATTCCAGAAGATTATCAGGAACGTTTAAAAGCAGAACCAGAAGCCGATAGCGTCCCGATGCTGCGTATGGAGTTTACCGGCCACTCTGTCGATGCCCCACTGCTTTCCGAAATTGCTCGCCGCTTTAATGTGAACAACAACATTATCAGTGCGCAGATGGATTACGCCGGTGGCGTCAAGTTCGGCATCATGCTGACTGAAATGCACGGCGCACAAGAAGATACACAAGCGGCCATCAACTGGCTGCAGGAACACCATGTAAAAGTAGAGGTACTGGGTTATGTCTGAGCCAATGATGTGGCTGCTAGTTCGCGGCGTATGGGAAACGCTGGCAATGACCTTTGTGTCCGGTTTTTTTGGCTTTGTGATTGGCCTGCCCGTCGGCGTACTGCTGTACGTCACGCGTCCGGGGCAAATCATCGAGAACGCGAAGCTCTATCGTACGCTGTCAGCGCTGGTCAATATTTTCCGCTCCATCCCATTCATTATACTGCTGGTATGGATGATTCCATTTACCCGCATGATTGTCGGCACCTCGATCGGTTTACAGGCGGCTATCGTCCCGCTGACCGTGGGTGCCGCACCGTTTATTGCCCGAATGGTAGAAAACGCGCTGCTGGAAATCCCGACCGGGCTGATTGAAGCCTCAAGAGCGATGGGCGCTACGCCGTTACAGATCGTGCGTAAAGTGTTACTACCAGAAGCGTTGCCAGGCCTGGTGAATGCGGCAACGATCACGCTGATTACCCTGGTCGGTTACTCAGCAATGGGCGGGGCCGTCGGTGCGGGCGGTCTTGGGCAGATTGGCTATCAATACGGTTACATTGGATACAACGCTACCGTGATGAATACAGTACTGGTATTACTTGTCGTTCTGGTTTATTTAATTCAGTTATCCGGCGATCGCATCGTCCGGGCGGTCACGCACAAGTAACGTTACACAACACAGAAAAACTCATTAAGAAAAGGAAATAAGCATGGCGTTCAAATTCAAAACCTTTGCGGCAGTTGGAGCCCTGATCGGTTCTCTGGCACTTGTGGGTTGCGGTCAGGATGAAAAAGATCCAAACCACATCAAAGTGGGCGTTATTGTTGGCGCAGAGCAGCAGGTTGCCGAAGTCGCTCAGAAAGTGGCGAAAGAAAAATACGGTCTGGACGTTGAACTGGTCACGTTCAACGATTACGTCCTGCCTAACGAAGCGCTGAGCAAAGGCGATATCGATGCCAATGCCTTCCAGCACAAACCATACCTGGATCAGCAGATCAAAGATCGCGGTTACAAACTGGTTGCTGCAGGCAATACGTTCGTCTACCCCATTGCTGGCTATTCCAAAAAAATCAAATCACTGGATGAACTGCAGGACGGTTCTCAGGTAGCGATTCCAAACGACCCGACTAACCTCGGCCGTTCCCTGCTGCTGCTGCAGAAAGTGGGCCTGATCAAACTGAAAGACGGCGTTGGCCTGCTGCCAACCGCGCTGGATGTGGTTGAAAACCCGAAAAACCTGAAGCTGGTCGAGTTGGAAGCACCACAGCTGCCGCGTTCACTGGACGACGCACAGATCGCGCTGGCGGTTATCAATACCACCTACGCCAGCCAGATCGGCCTGACCCCGGCAAAAGACGGTATCTTTGTTGAAGATAAAGACTCCCCGTACGTAAACCTGATCGTAACTCGCGAAGACAATAAAGATGCTGAGAATGTGAAGAAATTCGTTGAGGCGTATCAGTCTGACGAAGTTTACGAAGCGGCAAACAAAGTCTTCAATGGCGGCGCTGTTAAGGGCTGGTAATTTTAGGCTGTTTCCAGAATCTGTAATATCATCAGGACGGGCGCTTGCCCGTCTTGTCATTTATGCAAGCACCTGATTCAATATCTGACGTTTAGATCATTCATTGAGGAAATATTATGCGTGCTTTACCGATCTGTTTAGTAGCACTCATGTTGAGCGGCTGTTCTATGTTAAGCAGATCCCCTGTTGAACCCGTTCAAAGCACTACGACCCCGCCGAAAGTGGAGCCAGAAAAACCAAAAGCACCGCGTGCCACACCGGTAAGAATTATCACCAACGCTGAAGATCTGGTCGGTAAACCATTCCGCGATCTGGGTGAAGTCAGCGGTGAATCCTGCCAGGCATCAAACCAGGATTCTCCTCCAAGCATTCCAACCGCACGCAAACGCATGCAGATTAATGCCTCTAAAATGAAAGCGAATGCGGTATTGCTGCACAGTTGCGAAGTGACCAGCGGAACACCGGGTTGCTATCGTCAGGCGGTTTGCATTGGTTCTGCACTGAATATTTCGACGAAATGAGCCACTTTCAGTTCGAGCAAATAGGCGTTATACGCTCTCCCTATAAAGAAAAATTCGCCGTTCCACGCCAGCCTGGTCTGGTGGAAAGTGCCAGCGGCGAACTGCATTTGCTCGCACCGTATAACCAGGCCGATGCCGTTCGCGGCCTGGAAGCGTTCAGCCATTTGTGGGTGATATTTGTTTTTCACCAGACAATGGAAGGTGGATGGCGGCCAACCGTGCGCCCTCCTCGACTTGGTGGCAACGCCAGAATGGGCGTCTTTGCCACACGTTCGACCTTTCGCCCTAACCCTGTCGGCATGTCGCTGGTCGAACTAAAAGGCATTGTCTGCCAGAAAGATAACGTTGTCCTACAACTGGGCAGTCTGGATCTGGTCGACGGAACGCCGGTGGTCGATATCAAGCCCTACCTGCCGTTTGCTGAAGCACTACCCGATGCCACCGCCAGCTATGCACAGCATGCGCCAGTCGCGGAAATGGCGGTCGGTTTTACCCCTGAGGTTGAGCAACAACTTCTGATGCTGGAAAAACGTTATCCGCTGCTAAAAACATTTATTGGTGAAGTGCTGGCACAGGACCCGCGTCCTGCGTATCGTAAGGGTGAAGAGACAGGCAAAACGTACGCCGTCTGGCTACACGATTTCAACGTGCGCTGGCGCGTGACGGCAGAGGGTTTCGAAGTCTTTGCGCTCGAACCCCGGTAATTTCGCGCCCTTCTCTTTTGACATCCCTTTCTCGCTGGTAAACTAAACCACTTTTTTTGTGTCAGGCTCGCGTTGAGCCTGTTCGATCGTTCAACTGGAACCGTAACAACATGCGTACTAGCCAATATCTGCTCTCCACTCTGAAGGAGACACCTGCCGACGCCGAGGTTATCAGCCACCAGCTGATGCTGCGCGCCGGGATGATTCGCAAGCTGGCCTCCGGGTTATACACCTGGCTGCCGACCGGCGTGCGCGTCCTGAAAAAAGTCGAAAACATCGTGCGTGAAGAGATGAACAACGCCGGTGCTATCGAGGTGTTAATGCCGGTAGTTCAGCCTTCTGAACTGTGGGAAGAGAGCGGCCGTTGGGAACAGTACGGCCCGGAACTGCTGCGTATTGCTGACCGCGGCGATCGTCCATTCGTACTCGGCCCAACGCATGAAGAAGTGATCACCGACCTGATCCGTAACGAGCTCAGCTCCTACAAACAGCTGCCGCTGAACTTCTACCAGATCCAGACTAAATTCCGTGACGAAGTGCGTCCGCGTTTCGGCGTCATGCGCTCCCGTGAATTCCTGATGAAAGATGCGTACTCTTTCCATACGACTCAGGAATCTTTGCAAGAAACCTACGACGCAATGTATGCCGCGTACAGCAAGATCTTCAGCCGTATGGGTCTGGATTTCCGTGCGGTACAGGCTGACACCGGTTCTATCGGCGGTAGCGCTTCTCACGAATTCCAGGTTCTGGCGCAGAGCGGCGAAGATGACGTGGTGTTCTCTGACAGCTCCGACTTTGCTGCCAACATCGAATTTGCAGAAGCCGTAGCGCCAAAAGAACCGCGCGGTGCCGCCACGCAGGAAATGACGCTGGTCGATACGCCAAACGCGAAAACCATCGCTGAGCTGGTTGAGCAGTTCAATCTACCGATCGAAAAAACCGTTAAAACGCTGCTGGTGAAAGCGGTCGAAGGCAGCAGCTACCCGCTGGTTGCGCTGCTGGTTCGTGGCGATCACGAACTGAACGAAATCAAAGCAGAAAAACTGCCGCAGGTTGCCAGCCCACTGACCTTCGCCACCGAAGAAGAAATTCGTGCCGTAGTCAAAGCAGGTCCTGGCTCGCTCGGTCCAGTGAACATGCCAATCCCGGTAGTTATCGATCGTACCGTTGCGGTCATGAGCGACTTCGCAGCAGGTGCTAACATCGACGGTAAACACTATTTCGGTATTAACTGGGATCGTGATGTCGCCACGCCAGAAGTGGCTGACATCCGTAACGTCGTTGCCGGCGACCCAAGCCCGGACGGCAAAGGCCAGCTTCTGATTAAACGCGGTATCGAAGTCGGTCACATCTTCCAGTTGGGTACCAAGTACTCTGAAGCAATGAAAGCTTCCGTTCAGGGCGAGGATGGTCGTAACCAGATTCTGACCATGGGCTGCTACGGTATCGGGGTGACTCGCGTTGTTGCTGCCGCTATTGAACAGAACTTTGACGATCGCGGCATTGTCTGGCCAGATGCTATCGCGCCGTTCCAGGTGGCGATTCTGCCGATGAACATGCACAAATCCTACCGCGTGCAGGAACTGGCTGAGAAGCTTTACGCTGAGCTGCGTGCGCAGGGTATCGAAGTGCTGATGGACGATCGTAAAGAGCGTCCAGGCGTGATGTTTGCCGATATGGAACTGATCGGTATTCCGCACACCATCGTGCTGGGCGACCGTAACCTCGATAACGATGATATCGAATACAAATACCGTCGTCACGGCGAGAAACAGCTGATTAAAACCGGCGACATCGTCGACTATCTGATTAAAGCCATTAAAGGCTAATACAGCAAAAGGCCCTGATCATCAGGGCCTTTTTTTCAGAGATTAATTACACCCTTTACCGGGTATAAACTTCGCGTCTTTATCCGCCATCAGCGTTTTCACCTTCTCGCCCGTATCCGGGTTCGCCTCCTGCGTGAAATGCCCTTCAAGGGTCAACAAGACCGATTGGCCAGTTTCCGTGCGAGCAGCTAAATAGCCGCGTTCAAGCTGGGCATTATTTGCTACCGGCATACGCTTGCCCGTCGCACAGTCGGTAAAGACAGCCGCATCCGCCATGTAGAAATACATCCCACGCATCGGCATTGGTGTGACGGGCAAACTGGCTGACACCGGCTCAAGGGTATAGTTGAACTGCGATTCGATCGAATTACCTTCACGATCGAGCATTTCCAGCGCCTCGCCTTTTGCCCGGTAGTAAGACTTCTCACCTTTGCTGTCGGTCAACACCAGCTTATCCGCCGTGCGTGCCCAGGTGCCATAGGAGGCAAAGGAAGACGGTTCATCCCGTACGCCCTGATACCGTTCGTTCATCACCCAGGTCCCGTCTTTTTCCAGGAACAGCGAGGTTTCAATCCCTTCGCAGTCGGCGCAGGGCAAGATGCCACGCCAACTTTGCTGCATCGGTTTTAATTCTGCCGCCCGCGTCGACTGCAATGCTTCGACGTCAGTACGATTATTACAGCCGATCAAGGAAAAGAGCGTGCAGACAGCGACCACTGACAATATTGCTGTTTTCACTATAAAATCCTTATGATTTTTTTATTCCTGTTCGTCAGTCCTGCGAACGACGAACTTTCCCGCGCAGCGCCTTCACGGTGGATTTTTGCGCCTTCGATGACAACCGGCGCTCTTTCGAGGCGCGCGTAGGACGCGTTGCCTGGCGGCTTTTTTGCACTGCGGTTAATTCTTTAATCAACGCCACCAGCCTGGCCAGAGCCGCTTCCCGGTTGAGTTCCTGACTGCGATATTCCTGCGCCTTAATGATGATGACGCCATCGGCAGTGATCAGATGATGACTGGCCGCCAGCAAGCGTTCCTTGTAATACTCTGGCAGGCCAGAGGCCCGAATGTCAAAGCGCAAATGGATGGCCGTCGAGGTCTTATTAACATGCTGCCCACCCGCACCCTGTGCCCGAATAGCCGTGATTTCCAGCTCATTATCAGGGATAGAGACGTTTCGGGAGAGAACGATCATCAACGCTGCTGCCACGCGGTCAGATGAATTTCCAGATTGTTCTGAGAGTCTGACAACCAGATGGCCCCATCCTGGATGGTCGCCTGCAGCGTCATAGTACGCCCGGCAAAGTCGCTCAGCTGCGCCAGTTGTTCGTCATCCAGATACCAGACAGTCAAATTTTTAAACTGTGCGCACTTGTTCTGGTTTTGCTGCCACCAGATTTGCGCCACCCGACTGTTATAGGTAAACAGGGCCACCTCCGCAGACTGGGTACAGGCTTTTTTAATACGACGCTCATCCGGCAGGCCAAGCTCAATCCATAAATCAATGCCCAGATGATCGTTACGCAGCCATGCTTCTGGCTCATCTTCTGCGCTCAAGCCCCGCGTAAACTGTAACCGCTCATTGGCATATTTAATCCATGCCAACAGGCGCAGCATCATGCGTTCCTGGGTTTCAGAAGGGTGACGCGCCAGCGTCAATGCCGCGTCAAGAAACTGGTTGCGGTCAAGATCCGCCACGTTGACAACGGCTTTATAAATTGTCGCTTTAAGCGCCATGAGAGAACTCCTTTCGAATCAGGCGCACATTGTAGCGAAAACTACGCCAAAAGGCTGCTAACAGCTCTTCTATCAAGGCGCTGATATTGCTTGAATGACTATGGTATAGTCACCTTGCTAAACAGAGTTTATCTTCGTAGGCTTAGACTTGCATCCACGGTTAAGTCAGAGTACTGACAGGAGGGCATGTGGAAAAATATTGTGAGTTAATACGCAAGCGGTACGCGGAAATCGCCAGCGGAGACTTAGGGTATGTCCCGGATGCGCTGGGTTGCGTATTGAAAGTGCTGAATGAAGTGGCGGAAGACAGCGCCCTTTCAGAGTCGGTCAGAGAAAAAGCGGCCTATGCTGCCGCGAACTTACTGGTGAGCGATTATGTCAATGAATGAAACGTATCAACCCATTAACTGTGATGATTACGACAATCTTGAGCTCGCCTGCCAGCACCATTTATTACTGACGCTGGCGCTGAAAGATGGCGAAGTGCTGCAGGCGAAAGCCAATGACCTGGTTTCACGCAAAAATGTGGAATATCTGGTTGCAGACGTCTCTGGAGAATCACGTGAGCTTCGTCTCGACAAGATTGCCAGCTTCAGCCACCCGGAAATCGGTACCGTGGTGGTTAGCGAATCCTGATTATTTTGTTGCCGGATGGCGGTGCAAGCACCTTATCCGGCCTACTTTCCAGGCGATACGTAGGCCTGATAAGCGCAGCGCCATCAGGCATGCCATACCAGATTCACGCCTTCTTCCCCTTCCGCCAGTCCTTCCCGCGTAACAAAGACACCGGCTGCCGCAATCAGCGTTTCGCCGTAAAACAGTAACGGCGTGGTATCGCGTCGCCAGGGCGGAATTCCCTGCTCCTGCCATATTTTTTTGAGCTTACGCCCACCGTTACGCCCGACAATGTGTAATAACCCGGGCGCTTTAAAGCGAATACTGACCGGTTCACCCACGTGCGGCATACGTAATTTTCCCGTTGGGAGTAACTGTACTTCTCCCAGCCCGGCAGGCAGCGTCAGCGGTGTTTGCCAGCATGACCACGGGATGACAGTTTCACTTTGCCCGGTAACGGATTTCACCCACCACAGCTGTGACTGATAGCGGCGAATTTCATATTCGCCTACGCACAAGCACGGCGCAGCATCTTCCCGCACCAGCACCACTTCCTGCCAGATTCGCGCCAGCGCATCCCGGGATGGCATCGGTGCATTCAGTCCTGCCAGCCAGCGACGAAGCAGCGCTGCACGTCGTACATCACTCATCGTCATTAATGGCTCAACTAAAAGGGTGTCCTGCTCGGTGACACACTCCGCTAAATCATTGGCAAGTAACTCATCCAACAAACGTTCCTGCTCGGCACACAGCACCGCACTGCGGGCCGCCGCTTCAGCAAAGTGCGGCCAGCGCTGTTGCAGTCGCGGGATTATACGTAGCCGCAGAAAATTGCGATCGTAGGCATCATCCTGATTACTTTCATCTTCAATCCAGCGTAGTCCATGCTCCAACGCCCAGCGTTCAAGCGCGTCACGCGTTTGCGCCAATAGCGGGCGAATAAGCTGGGTCCCAGCAAACGGTGAACTTTCCCCCATTGCAGAAAGCCCGGCCGGGCCGCTGCCGCGTTTGAGCGCCAGCAAAAAGGTTTCACACTGGTCATCAAGATGCTGGGCGGTCATCAGCACTTCACCCGGCAGCAGCGTCCGGGCAAAAGCCTGATAGCGCGCCCGCCGGGCCTGCGCCTCTATCCCCAGCCCGTCATCCTGAAGATGCACCCGTTCAACCACCAGCGGCACCTGCCATTGTGCACAAACCGATTCGCAGTGCGTCACCCATTCGTCTGCGTGCGGACTCAATCCATGGTGGATGTGGATAGCGCGTAGCACGACGTCGGGGTGTTGTTTTCGCCACAGCACCAGTTGGTGCAACAGCACGGTCGAGTCGAGGCCACCGCTAAAGGCCGCCAGGATATGGGGAGATGTCAGAAGTGAAGTGTTTAGTGTGAGTGTCGTCATGATGAGTACTTACCAGGGTATTGCCCGGCACGTTACCGGGCTACCGTTACAATGACAAGCCTTACTGCTCGTATAATTCAAGCGGTAATCCATCCGGATCGTTGAAAAAAGTAAAGCGTTTGCCGGTAAAGGGGTCGACACGTACTGCCTCACATTTCACATTATGATTTTCCAGATGGGCTATCGCCTTTTCCACATCATCCACGCTGAACGCCAGATGGCGTAACCCGCAGGCTTCCGGTCGGCTGGGACGGCAAGGTGGAAATGGAAAAGAAAAAAGCTCAATCACGTACTGCCCGTTCAGCGCCAGATCGCCTTTCCAGGAGTCGCGCTCTTCCCGGTAGACCTCGCTCATCAGCGTAAAGCCCAGCACGTCGCAGTAAAATGCCTTACTCACCGCGTAGTCCGTCGCAATAATGGCAATATGGTGAACCTGTTTTAATCCCAGCATAGCGTCTTAGCCTCTTTAGTTTTCTTTTCGCACGTTACTCGTCCGCGGCCGGTTCAGGCAAGCTGCGATGCCATTTTTAGGACTCTCACACGGTACACGCCGTCCTCACCCAGTTTAGCGCCATGAATATCCGTGTCGAATCCGGGATAATGATGGCCGACAGAACACAGCATCAACAGGAAATCGAGCACCGCCCGGCTGTCTTCGGTGATCATTTCCCCCGGCATCAGCAACGGTACGCCGGGAGGATAAGGCAGGATCATATTTGCAGAAATGCGCCCCACCAGTTGGTCAAGCGTCACCGTCTCCACCTCGCCTTTGATCTGCCGCTGCCAGGCCTGATGTGGCGTCATTTTCATTTCCGGTAGGGTGTCAAATGCCCGTAGCATTAGCCCGGAGAGATCGTGTTGGCGGATCAGATTGTGGATCCCCTGTGCCAGATCCTGAATACGCATATTGCGATAGAAATCCGGATCTTCAGCATACAAATCTGGCAGCATATTCTTCACACGCAAATTCAGATCGTACGAACGTTTGAACTCTGTCAGCCCGCGCAGCAACCCCATCGCCCGGGTTTTATCAATACCAATGCTGAACAAAAATAACAGATTATACGGACCCGTTTTCTCCACCACGACACCGCGTTCGTCGAGGAACTTCGCCACCAGCGCCGCCGGGATCCCTTCGTCACTCATGTTTCCCTGTTCATCCATCCCCGGTGTCAGAATAGTCACTTTCACCGGGTCGAGGAACATGTGGTCGGCGTCGGCATCGGTAAACCCATGCCAGTCTTCACCCGGCGCAACGGGCCAGCACTCCGCTTCATCCACCTTTTCCGGCTGCCAGATATCAAAGAACCAGCCGTCCGATTCTTCCCGCAGTCGCTGTACTTCTTTGCGAAAATGCAGCGCACGCTCAACGGAGCGATTGATTAAGCGCTTGCCTGAGTTGCCGCGCAGCATTGCCGCCGCCGTTTCTATTGACGCGACAATCGGGTAGCTCGGCGACGTCGAGGTATGCATCATAAAGGCTTCATTAAAGGTCTCTTCATCGTAGTCACCTTTAATGTGGATCAGAGAGGCCTGCGACAGCGCCGCCAGCATCTTGTGGGTCGACTGGGTTTCAAAGATAACCTTACCAGGTACTCGTTCGCCGCTCATGCCGCTTTTCCCCTGATAGATCGGGTGAAAATGAGTGTATGGCACCCAGGCCGAGTCAAAGTGAATAGACGGCACGTCCAACGTCTGTTTGATCCAGTTGGTGTTATACAGCAGACCGTCGTAGGTAGAGTTGGTGATCACCGCATGTACTGGCCACTGGGCCTGGGCGGTCCCTCCGACTTTGCGCTCAATACTCTCACGGGTAAATTCACGTTTAGGTATGCCGCCAAGAATACCCAGCGCATTACGCGTGGGCTTCAGCCAGATGGGTACCACGTCGCTCATCATCAGCAAATGCGCCAGTGATTTATGACAGTTACGATCGATCAGTAACGTACTTCCGGTCGGGGCTGCATACATACCGACAATTTTATTCGACGTCGAGGTGCCATTCGTCACCATATAGCTCTGCTCTGCCCCAAAGGTGCGGGCGATATATTCTTCGGCCTCCAGGTGCGGGCCAGTATGGTCCAGCAGCGACCCCAGTTCGGTCACGGAAATGGAGACGTCGGCCTTGAGCGTATTGCCGCCAAAAAAGTCATAGAACAGGCAGCCCACTGGACTCTTTTGGTATGCCGTCCCCGCCATGTGCCCCGGCGTACAGAAGGTATACTTCCCTTCTTTCACGTAGGTGAACAACGCCTTGGTAAACGGCGGAGTGATGTTATCGAGGTATTCATTGGTGTACTGGCGAATTCGGGTGGCAATATCGTCAGACTGGCCTAGAGCATACTCGAAAAACCACAGCGCCATGCGCAGGTCGTGTGCGCTGACATCCATCGTCGAATGGGTATTGATAAAGGCGTAAAGCGGCAGGTATTCGTTAAGCTGGTTGATATCGCTACACAGCTCCAGGCTGTACTCATCCCAGTCAAAAATGACGCCGCAAATTCGCGGGTTATGCTCAATAAATTTCAGCAGGTCGACGCTATTCTGCGGCCAGATAATCTGAAATCCCTGCTGCAGTAGTGCACGTTCAAGTTCCTTGATGGGCTCATCTTTATAAAAGACGCCATGCGGTCCCATGATGGCAATGATATTCATGCGTTCCTCCTGGAAAAACCTTAGTTAATCATAGCCTGGTCAAACCGCAGGTAAAAAAAAGGGCCACAGCGTTGTGGCCCTTTTCAGAATATATGCAGTTTACGCGTAACCGTAGCTCATCAGTCGCTGGTAACGGCGATTTTTCAGCTCTTCCGTACTTAACACATCGAGATCGGCCAGATCGGCCAGCAGCTGTGCTTTCAGCGACGCAGCCATGACTTCTGGATTACGATGCGCCCCGCCCAGCGGTTCCGGTACGATAGAATCGATCAGCTTCAGCTCTTTCAGACGCGGGGCAATAATGCCCATCGCTTCTGCCGCCAACGGCGCTTTGTCTGCGCTTTTCCACAGAATGGATGCACAGCCTTCCGGGGAGATAACAGAATAGGTGCTGTATTGCAGCATATTCACTTTATCGCCCACGCCGATCGCCAGCGCGCCACCGGAGCCACCTTCGCCGATAACGGTGCAGATAACCGGTACGCTCAGACGTGACATTTCACGCAGGTTACGCGCAATCGCTTCAGACTGACCGCGTTCTTCCGCGCCCACGCCCGGATAAGCCCCAGGGGTGTCAATGAAGGTAATGATCGGCATCTTGAAACGCTCGGCCATTTCCATCAGGCGCAGCGCTTTGCGATAGCCTTCCGGTGCTGGCATGCCGAAGTTACGACGAATTTTTTCTTTGGTCTCGCGGCCTTTCTGATGACCAATGATCATCACTGGACGACCATCAAGACGCGCGATGCCGCCGACGATAGCTTTATCATCCGCATAGGCACGATCGCCCGCCAGCTCATCAAATTCATCAAACGCCAGGCGGACGTAATCCAGGGTGTACGGACGCTGTGGATGGCGAGCCAGCTGGGCTACCTGCCATGCGCCAAGATCGGCAAAGATTTTGCGCGTCAGTTCTACGCTTTTTTCACGCAGGCGATGCACTTCTTCATCGATGTTAATATCCAGTTTCTCATCCTGACGGCTCACCGCAGTCAGAGAATCGATTTTTGCTTCCAGCTCTGCAATCGGCTGTTCAAAATCAAGGAAATTCAGACTCATAGTATTCCTGTATTAGTCAAACTCCAGTTCCACCTGCTCCGAACCAATAAGGCCACGGAGATCGTTCAGTAAACGATCGCTCGGAGAGACACGCCACGTTGCGCCAAAACGCAACCGCGCACGTGCATCCGCCCTCTGATAGTAGAGATGTACTGGAATTGTCCCCGAGCGGTGGGGTTCCAGAGACTGACGGAGTCGGTTTAAAAGCTGGTCATCAATTTGCCTGTCCGTCAGCGAGATAGCAAGCCCGCGAGCGTATTTTTCCCGGGCTTCGTCAATATCCATGACTTCACGGGCCATCATTTTAAGCCCACCGCTGAAGTCATCAAAGCTGACCTGTCCGCTGACGATAAGTATGCGGTCTTTTTCCAGCAAATGCTGGTATTTATCCAGGGCATCGGTAAATAACATCACTTCCAGACGCCCGGAACGGTCATCCAGCGTGCAGATGCCGATACGATTGCCGCGCTTGGTGACCATTACCCGCGCAGCAATGACGAGCCCCGCAGCCGTGGTAACTTTACCACGTTCTGTCGGATGCATGTCTTTCAGCCTGTGGCCTCCGACATAGCGCTCAATTTCTTTTAAATACTGGTTGATGGGGTGTCCCGTCAGGTAAAGCCCTAACGTTTCACGCTCACCATCTAATACCACCTGCTCCGGCCACGGCGTGCAGTTGGCATAGGATTGTTCAATTTGTTCCGGCTCTTCGGCCAGAACGCCAAACATATCGGCCTGACCGATGGCTTCGGCTTTTGCGTGCTGATCGGCGGCTTTAAGCGCGTCGTTCAGCGAATTCATCAGTGCGGCGCGATGCGGGCCAAGGCGGTCAAACGCCCCGGACATGATCAGTTTTTCCAGCACCCGGCGGTTTAGCTTTTTGATATCCGTACGGGCACAGAGATCGAACAGCTCGCGGAAATAGCCACCTTTGTTACGCGCTTCAATAATAGCTTCAATGGGACCTTCACCCACGCCTTTTATCGCGCCGATGCCATACACAATCTCGCCATCATCATTTACGTGGAAATGATACAGCCCGGAGTTGATATCCGGCGGCAGGATTTTCAGCCCCATACGCCAGCATTCATCCACCAGTCCGACCACTTTCTCAGTGTTATCCATATCGGCGGTCATTACCGCGGCCATAAACTCGGCGGGGTAATGCGTTTTCAACCATAGCGTCTGGTAAGACACCAGCGCATAGGCTGCGGAGTGCGATTTGTTAAACCCGTACCCGGCGAATTTCTCCACCAGGTCAAAGATTTTGATCGCCAGTTCACCGTCTACGCCGCGCTTTCTCGCCCCTTCTTCAAAGGTGCCGCGCTGCTTGGCCATTTCTTCCGGCTTTTTCTTACCCATCGCACGGCGCAGCATATCCGCGCCGCCAAGAGTATAACCAGACAGCTCCTGGGCAATCTGCATGACCTGTTCCTGATACAGGATAATGCCGTACGTCGGCTCCAGAACAGGTTTCAGGCACTCATGCTGCCATTGTACATCCGGGTAGGATATCTCTTCTCGCCCGTGCTTACGGTCGATAAAGTTATCTACCATTCCCGACTGCAGTGGGCCTGGGCGGAACAACGCCACCAGGGCTATCATATCTTCGAAGCAGTCAGGCTGCAGGCGTTTGATCAGATCCTTCATGCCGCGGGATTCAAGCTGGAAGACGGCGGTTGTCTCCGAGCGCTGCAGCATATCAAAACATTTTTTATCGTCGAGCGGGATGGCGGCGATATCAATCGGCTCCAGTCCCTGCTTGGCCCGACGCGGGTTGATCATTTTCAGCGCCCAGTCAATTATCGTCAGCGTACGCAGACCCAGGAAGTCAAACTTCACCAGCCCGGCGTATTCCACGTCGTTTTTATCAAACTGAGTGACAGGATGAAGACCTTCTTCATCACAATAGAGCGGAGCAAAGTCGGTAATTTTAGTGGGCGCAATAACCACGCCGCCCGCATGCTTACCGGCGTTACGCGTGACGCCTTCCAGCTTACGCGCCATGTCGATCAGCGCCCTGACCTCTTCGTCCGCTTCGTAGATTTCTGGCAGCTGCGGCTCTGCCTCAAAGGCTTTTGCCAGCGTCATCCCCGGATCGGGTGGCACCAGTTTAGAAATCCTGTCGACAAACCCGTACGGATGCCCCAGTACGCGGCCCACGTCGCGGATAACCGCTTTTGCTGCCATCGTACCGAAGGTAATAATCTGTGATACCGCGTCACGACCATACATTTCCGCCACATGTTCAATCACCTGGTCGCGTTTCTCCATACAGAAGTCAACGTCGAAGTCAGGCATCGAGACACGTTCCGGGTTAAGGAAACGTTCGAACAGCAGGTCAAATTCCAGCGGATCAAGATCGGTAATTTTTAGCGCATAGGCCACCAGCGAGCCGGCACCGGAACCACGGCCAGGTCCGACCGGCACGCCGTTGTCTTTCGACCACTGGATAAACTCCATGACGATCAGGAAGTAGCCCGGGAACCCCATCTGGTTGATAACCTGAAGTTCAATGTCCAGGCGTTCGTCGTAAGGTGGGCGCTTCTCTTTGCGTTCAGCTTCATCCGGGAACAAAAACGCCAGACGCTCTTCCAGACCTTCTTTCGATTTTTTAACCAGATAGTCTTCGGTGGTCATATCTCCGGTCGGGAACTGCGGCAGGAAGTATTCACCCAGACGCACCGTCACGTTACAGCGCTTGGCTATCTCGACGGTATTTTGCAGCGCTTCCGGAATGTCGGAAAACAGCTCGCACATCTCTTCTTCGCTGCGCATATACTGCTGCGGCGAATAGTTGCGCGGACGTTTCGGATCATCGAGTGTGAAACCATCATGGATCGCCACGCGGATCTCATGCGCGTCAAAATCTCCGGTTTCAAGGAAGCGAACATCGTTGGTCGCCACCACCGGCAGACCCCGCGTTTCGGCCAGCGCCACTGCGGCATGCAAATAATTCTCTTCGTCCTGCCTGCCGGTACGGATCAGTTCCAGAAAATAACAATCGGGGAAATGTTCTTCATAAAATGTGACGCACTCATCAACCAGCGCGCTGTTACCGCGTAGCAAGCTCCGTCCGACGTCGCCCATGCGACCACCGGAAAGTAAAATTAAGCCTTCTTTTAAATCAAGCAACCAGTCTCTGTCGATGACCGGTCCTTCGGATCCATAGCCACGTTGATAGGCTTTTGATATCAACAACGTCAGATTCTGATAGCCCGTATTATTGGCCGCCAGCACCGTTAGTTGCGTCAACTCGTCGCCAAACTGCTCGCTACGGACATGAAAATCAGCACCAACAATCGGTTTAATGCCCGCACCGTGACCCGCTCCGTAAAACTTCACCAGACCACACAGGTTGGTAAAATCGGTGATCGCCAGTGCAGGCATGCCCAACGCGGCCGCCTTTTTCACCAGCGGCCCCGTTTTTGCCAACCCATCAATCATGGAGTAGTCGCTGTGCACCCGCAGGTGGACGAAACGTGGTTCAGACATCTTCAGATTCCGGTTTACTTATTCTTGCCACAAGAATCAGGACGTGAGTCCCAGTGCGCGTTTAACAGGGCCAAAGCTGCGACGGTGGTGTTCTGTCGCGCCATGCTCTATAAGCGCCGCCAGATGAAAAGCAGTTGGGTAGCCTTTGTGCTGCGCAAAGCCGTACTGCGGGAAAACCGTATCCAGCGTCGCCATCTCCGCATCGCGGGTGACTTTCGCCAAAATAGACGCTGCGCTGATTTCCGCCACGCGACTGTCTCCTTTCACCACCGCCATCGACGGCATCGGCAATACCGGGCAACGATTACCGTCAATCAGCACGTATTCAGGTGTAATGTGCAAACCGGCCACCGCGCGCTGCATGGCCAGCATGGTGGCATGCAGAATATTCAGCTCGTCGATTTCATGCGTTTCCGCCCGTCCCAGGCTCCAGCTTAACGCTTTTTCTTTGATTTCATCGTAAAGCGCCAGACGACGCTTTTCAGAGAGTTTTTTGGAGTCGTTCAGACCGACTATCGGACGCGCTGGATCAAGAATAACAGCAGCTGTCACCACAGCCCCGACCAAAGGGCCTCGTCCTACTTCATCCACACCCGCCACTAAATGCGTATGTGGATAAACAAATTCAATCATTGTGCTAACTCCAGGACTGCATCCGCCGCCTGCTCATCGGCATTACAACGGATCTGCTGGTGCAGGTCGCGGAACGTATCGTGCATCGCATGGCTGGTTTTGCCATTCGCCAGCAACGGCTGCAGCGCTTTCGCCAACGCCTGCGGTTCGCATTCATCCTGCAACAGCTCTTTGACTAATTCTCTTCCCGCCAGCAGGTTCGGCAACGAAACATAATCGGTTTTCACCAGACGTTTCGCCAGCCAGAACGTGAAGGGTTTCATACGGTAGCCGACAACCATCGGGCACTTCGCCAACATACACTCCAGCGCTGCCGTGCCTGAAGCCAGCAGCGCTGCATCGCTGGCAACCATCGCTTCGCGTCCCATCCCATCAAGCAGATGTACGGAAAGTTCCGGTGCTACCTCAGCTTTAATGCGCTCAAACTGTTCTCGTCGTTTGGCATTCACCAGCGGCACGACCACTTCGAGATCGGGATACTGCTGGCGTAGCAACTGTGCTGTTTTCAGAAAATCAGCGCTAAGCATCTCCACTTCAGCGCCCCGGCTTCCTGGCAATAGTGCCAGGCAGTGCGCATCATGGGGAATACCCAGCACGTCGCGAGCCGCGTTTTTATCCGGATCCAACGGCATGGCGTCCGCCATGGTGTGGCCGATAAAGCGGCACGGGACATTAAATTTGTCATAAAACGCTTTTTCGAAAGGCAGAAAGGCCAGCACCATATTGGTGGATCTGCCTATTTTGAAAACACGTTTCTGTCGCCATGCCCATACGGAAGGGCTGACGTAATGAATGGTTTTAATGCCCTGTTTTTTCAAGTTCCCTTCAAGGGTAATATTAAAATCAGGTGCATCAATGCCAACGAAAACGTCCGGCTTGAGATCGGTAAAACGACGAGTCAGATCGGCGCGAATATGCAGTAAACGGCGCAGGCGTCCGAGCACTTCAACAATGCCCATCACCGCCAACTCTTCCATTTCGTACCAGGCTTCACAGCCTTCGGCCTGCATCAGCGGACCTGCCACGCCAACAAAACGGGCATTGGGTACACGCGCCTTGAGTGCGCGAATTAATCCTGCACCAAGAATATCGCCGGAGGTTTCTCCGGCGACGAGGGCAATCGTTAATGGACGCTGCTCAGTCATTAACGAATCAGGCCACGCGTTGAGCGTTCAAAGAAATCACTGAAAGCCTGAACATCCGGGTACTGCTTCGCCAGCTCGGCGATTTCCGGCTTCACTTCTTCCAGAGTTTTACCACTGCGATACAACGCTTTATAGGCGTTACGGATCGCGGTAATCGCTTCACGGGTGAACCCGCGACGCTTCAGACCTTCGATGTTGACGCCAAATGGCGTGGCATGATTACCTTGGGCGATAACGTACGGTGGAACGTCCTGAGCAACACCAGAACAACCACCAACCATCACATGTGCGCCGATGATGCAGAACTGATGCACTGCCGTCATCCCGCCGATGATAACGAAATCATCCAACGAAACGTGTCCGGCAAGCGTGGCGTTATTCGCCAGAATACAGCGATTACCAATCGTACAATCATGCGCAACGTGCGCGTTGATCATCAGTAAGTTATCGCTGCCCACCTTCGTCAACCCACCGCCTTGCACTGTGCCACGATGAATGGTGACGCTTTCGCGGATGCGGTTGCGATCGCCAATTTCCACGCGGGTCGGTTCACCAGCATACTTCAGATCCTGGTTTACTTCGCCGATGGAGGCAAACTGATAGATCTCGTTATCGCGACCAATTTTAGTATGGCCATTAACGACAACATGAGACTTCAGTACGGTACCCTCACCAATTTCAACGTGGGGTCCAACAATACAAAAAGGTCCAATGTGGGCATTGGCACCAATACTGGCGCCCTCTTCCACAATGGCGGTCGGGTGAATAAAGGCGGATTTATCAATCACGTATTAGGCCTCCCGGCTACGGGCACACATCATCGTTGCTTCGCACACAACTTTACCGTCAACCAGTGCAACCCCTTTAAAACGGGTCAGGCCACGGCGCGTTTTCTCGAAAGTGACTTCCATGATCATCTGATCGCCAGGTACGACAGGACGCTTGAAGCGTGCTTCATCGATACCAGCGAAATAATACAGCTCGCCTGGCTCCAGTTTTCCTACGCTTTTAAACGCCAGAATACCCGTTGCCTGGGCCATTGCTTCCAGAATCAGCACGCCAGGGAAAATCGGTTTACCCGGGAAGTGGCCCTGGAAGAAAGGCTCGTTAACGGATACATTTTTCACTGCGCGCAGAAAACGACCTTCTTCAAAATCCAGCACACGATCAACCAGCAAAAACGGAAAACGGTGCGGCAGAAGTTCTAAAATCTCTTCAATTTGCAGAGTATGAGTGTTAGTAGTCAAAATACTCTTCCTGTCAAAATATACTAAAAGGCAATAATAACACGGCCTGTCGCAATCGTATGAATGGGACAGGCCGAAAAGTCAGACGTGCAAAAAAGGTGCTTTAGTCTTGTTGATTAACCTTGCGCTCAATCGCTTTGAGGCGCTTGCTCATATCATCAATATTCATCACCAGTGCAGCTGTTTTACGCCATACCTTGTTGGGCTGTAGCGGAATGCCTGAGGAATAGACGCCTGGTTCGGTGATAGGACGCATCACCATACCCATACCAGTGACCGTGACTTTGTCGCATATTTCCATATGCCCATTGATCACACTGGCGCCGCCAATCATGCAGTAACGGCCAATCTTCAGGCTGCCCGCCATAATGACGCCACCGGCTACCGCCGTATTGTCGCCAATCACAACGTTATGCGCAATCTGGCACTGGTTATCAATGATAACACCATTGCCGATCACGGTATCGTCCAGAGCGCCACGATCGATGGTCGTGCAAGCGCCGATCTCGACACGGTCGCCAATAATTACGCGACCAAGCTGTGGGATCTTCACCCAATTACCACGATCGTTCGCATAGCCAAAGCCGTCTGATCCGACAACGGTGCTGGACTGGATCAGGCAATGTTTACCGATCTGGATATCGTGATAAATCGTCACATTCGCCCACAAGCGTGAACCTGCGCCGATTTTTGTGTTTTTTCCGACGAAACAGCCTGCGCCGATAACCACGTTATCGCCCAGTTCTACGCCAGACTCGATGACCGCATTTGCGCCAAGAGAGACATTGCTACCCAGCTTTGCCGTCGCATCAATCACTGCACTGGGTGCAATGTTCTGTGCCGGTTGAGGCGTGGTATCTAAAATTTGCGCCATTCGTGCATAGGTCAGGTAGGGGTTCTTCACTACCAGCGCAGCACTCTTAGCAAAAGGAAGATCGTCCTGCGTCATCACAACAGCAGAAGCCTGGCACAGGCTTAAATGCTCACGGTACTTAGGATTCACCATGAACGTAATATTGCCAGTTTGCGCAGATTGCATGGACGCTACGCCGGTGATGACGATATCGCCATCACCGTGTAATTCTGCATCCAACTGCTCTGCTAAATCAGCCAGTCGAATTGAAGGCATTACTTATTTAACCTGTTTCAGTACGTCAGCGGTGATGTCTTTAACATCGCTGCTGTTGTAAGCAACGGTGTTTGCGTCAACGACCAGATCGATGCTCTGGCTGCTAGCGACAGATTTCACGGCTGTCTGGATACGCGTAACCAGTTTGCCACGTTCTTCGTTGGAACGACGTGCACGATCCTGCTCAAAAGCTTGCGCTTTCTGAGAGAAAGTCTGGCGCTGAGCCATAACGTCTTTTTCCAGCTTAGTACGATCGCTACCTGCTTTCATGGATTGCAGACGCTGCATTTTAGATTGCAGATCGGATTCCATGCGCTGCAGTTCGCTGGCGCGGCCTTTGAACTCGTTTTCCAGCGTGCTGGATACACCAGTCTTCTGTGCAACCTGTTGGAACAGGCTACCCATATTGACGATTGCAATTTTGTCAGCAGCCTGTGCGGACGTTGCCATCGCTAAACCGAGACCTGCAGCTAATAACCACTTTTTCACAATAAACTCCTTACCATCCCATTTGCACCCGAAGGTACAGTTCTTTGCGTGGCCAGGCGACCCCATTCAGGATCGTCTAAAGTCATCGCTACACTACCACTACATTCCTTTGCGCAGAACAGTTACCAGGTTTTACCAATGTTAAACTGGAACTGCTCTGCTTTGTCTCCATCGTACTTTTTGAACGGCTGGGCGTAGGAGAAGACCAACGGCCCCAATGGGGACATCCATTGTAACGCGATACCCGCAGACATACGGATATTGCTCGGATCGCTGTAATCTGGCACACCGATAGCTCGGGTGTCGGCAGTATCCTGCCAGTTTGTATCCCAAACGGTACCCATATCCCAGAAGAAGGACGTACGGACCGAGTTGGCATACTTGTCGCTAATAAACGGCGTTGGGGTAATAAATTCCAGGCTGGCGACAGCCATGGCGTTACCACCGACTGCATCATCTGATTTACAGTCTTTACCGTCAGTGTTAGTACACTCTTCGTAGTCACCAGGATCTCCGGCGTAAGCCCCGGATTTATAGATCGCTTTCGGACCGATGGTATTCGACTGGAAACCACGCACGGTGCTCGAACCGCCTGCATAGAAGTTCTCGTAGAACGGCATCTCTTTACTGCCAATACCGTCTCCGTAACCCAACTTGGTACGACCCAGAACAACCCATTTATGGTCGTCATCGATCGGCACATAGGTCGCGGTATCCAACGTCGCTTTGTAGTATTCGTTATCCGAGCCAGGAATAGTAACCTTACCATTCAGGTTGACACGCGAGCCTTCGGTAGGGAAGTACCCACGGTCCAGCTTGTTGTACGTCCAACCATAGTTAAAGGTGAAATCATCAGCGGCAAAGCTGTTGGTATTACTTTCACCCATTGACTCAAGATAACGGTCCATCGCTACCTGCGGCTGCATGTTGGACAGTTTGTTATGTACATAACCTAAGCCCGCACGCAGCGTGTTGTATTCGTTGACCGGGAAACCTAACGTGACGTCTGTACCGTAACTTTTGTTGGTATAGTCAGACAGGTCTGCATCATCCGCTTCAAAGTCGTTATAGAAGACGCGGCCGCCAAGGCTCACACCATCCACGGTGAAGTACGGGTTGGTCACAGACAATTCAGTATAGGTCTGGTAATCGTTCTTGGTGCCGTTAATACCGACAGAATACCCGGTGCCTAACCAGTTATCCTGCTGAACGCCCGCCTGGAAGCTCACGCCGCTCTCGGTACCGTAACCGACGCCGAAGTTAAAGCTACCGGTGTTACGTTCTTTCACCTTGTAGACCACATCAACCTGATCAGGGCTGCCCGGAATACGCTGAGTATCTGTGTCGACGGTTTCGAAATAGCCCAGACGGTTCAGACGCTCTTTACCCTGATCGACCAGATCGCTACCCAGCCAGGCTCCTTCCATCTGGCGCATTTCACGACGCAGGACGGAGTCTTTAGAGGTATCGTTACCTTCAAAGCGGATCTTACGCACGTAGAAACGGTTACCCGCATCCACGTTTACACGCAATTTAACCGTCTTGTCAGCATCGTTGATTTCAGGCTGCGACTGTACGCGCGGGTAGGCATAACCATAGCGCCCCAGAAGCTTCTTGATATCATCTTCCATTTTGGTCACTTTGGTGCCGTTATAGAGTTCACCCGGTTCGATTTTCGTCAGGGTCTCAATTTCGGCAGAGTGTCCGGCCAGGTTACCACTCATCTGTACCCCAGAAAGCTTGTACTGCTCGCCTTCTGTGATGTTGACGGTGATATAGATACCTTTCTTATCCGGCGTCAGGCTGACCTGCGTAGAGTCGATATTGAAACGAGCATAGCCGCGATCCAGATAGTAACTACGCAGGGTTTCAAGGTCGCCCGCCAGTTTCTGTTTCTGGTATTTACGATCGCCCACCACGTTCCACCACGGCACTTCGTCGCGCAGTTGGAAGTGAGAGATCAACTCGTCGGTTGTAAAGGCATGGTTACCGACGATATTTATCTGTTGGATCTTCGCCGAGACACCTTCCTGGAACACCAGTTTGAGGTCAACGCGGTTACGCGGCAACGGCGTCACCACCGCTTTCACACTGGCGCTGTACTTACCGACGCTATAGTAGAAATCTTCCAGGCCTTTTTCGATATCGGCAATCGTGGTGCGATCGAGAGACTCGCCAACACGCACGCCAGACGCCTCGAGGTTTTGCTTCAGCATGTCATCTTTTACCGATTTGTTACCGGAGAAAGTGATGCTGGCAATTGTCGGACGTTCTTTTACCTGAACCAGAAGGGTATCACCATCGCGCAGGACGCGGACATCCTCAAAGTTACCGGTGGCAAACAGAGCACGAATGGTATTACTGATATCTTCATCATTAACCGTGTCGCCTGTGCGCACCGGCATACTGAGGAGAGCCGCACCAACGGCGACTCGCTGTAGGCCTTCGAAATGAATGTCCTTCACGACGAACCCTTCAGCACCGTATACGGTGGCGCTGCTAAACAGCAGCGACGCTATGAGCAACTTTTTCATCGCCATCGTTATTATGCGTTCTTCCTAACACTCTCTTACAACCGAGAGAAATCATTGAAAAGTGCAAGCCCCATTAACAACACTAGCAAAATCGAGCCAATGCGATAACTAAAGTCTTGAACCCGCTCGGATACCGGACCGCCCTTCAGCTTTTCAATCGCCAGGAACAGCAGATGCCCCCCGTCAAGAACGGGCAACGGAAACAGGTTAATTATCCCTAAGTTCACGCTGATAAGCGCAAGGAACATCAGGTAATAAATTCCCCCGAACTCCGCTGACATCCCAGCCCCCTGGGCGATAGAAATCGGCCCACTGAGGTTGTTCAGTTTCACATCACCGGTAATCAATTTTCCCAGCATACTGACCGTCAACTTCATCAACTGCCACGTTTTATCCGAGGCTTCGAGGATGGCGCCGAATGGTCCATACTGGCGTACAGTCTTATACTCATCAGGCAGAGGAATAATTTTAGGCACGACACCCGCAAATCCCTCTTCCTGACCGTTACCCGGTTTTGAGTCCGGAGTTAACGTCAAAGACAAGGAACTCCCCTGCCTTTCAATTTCTAGCGCTAACGGCTTATTCGGATTATCACGCACCAGCGTCACGAACGTCATCCATTGCGTGAGCGGCTGACCATTGACTTTAACGATCCTGTCGCCAGCTTGCAAACCCGCCTTACTTGCTGCGGAGTTAACCTGTACTTCTGACAGCACCGGTTCAATCTGCGGACCGCGTGGACGAATCCCTAAACTCGTAACGGGATCCTGTTTGTCTGGCTCAAATGCCCATTGGCGCAAATCCAGCGTTTTGTCCTGTCGCTGGTTGCTGCCAAACGGCGCCACGCTAAGAATGGTCTGCTCATCGCCAATTTTAGCGACCAGCTGCAGTCTCACGGTATCCCAATCAGGGGTTTCGATACCATCAACCGCTTTTAGTTCCGTACCTGGCTGAATTTGCGCCTGTGCGGCAATCGAGTTGGGTGTTATTTCACCCACAACCGGACGAACACCAGGGACGCCGATGATAAACACCAGCCAGTAAGCAAAAATAGCGAAAAGGAAGTTTGCAATCGGACCTGCGGCAATAATGGCCGCACGCTGCCCAACCGTTTTGTTGTTGAACGCGTGGTGGCGCAGTTCCGGCACCACCGGTTCTGCACGCTCATCCAGCATTTTGACGTAGCCGCCGAGAGGGATCAGGGCGATGACGTATTCGGTGCCCAATCTATCAGTGCGCCGCCACAGCGCCTTTCCAAAACCAATGGAAAAACGCTCAACGCGAACACCACAGCGCCGGGCAACCCAGAAATGACCAAATTCATGCACGGTGATAAGCACACCGAGTGCGACGATGAATGCAGCCAGATTCCAGAGAATACTCAGCATAAGACCATCCGTTAAAGCGTCCTGAAAACCAGTAACAGCAAGCAAGCAAAGACCGGTACCGCAGCCGTCAGACTATCAATACGATCCAAAATGCCGCCGTGCCCTGGAATTAAGTGACCACTGTCCTTAATACCTGCTTCACGCTTAAACATACTCTCAGTCAAGTCACCCAGCACCGAGGCCAGGACCGCAACAATAGAGCAAATGAGCAAGGTGACAGGCGCGACATCAAGATTCGCCCACATACCATAACCCCATGAGATCACGGCCGCAGTGGCGAGCCCGCCAATAAAACCTTGCCAGGTTTTACCCGGAGATACCTTCGGCGCCAGTTTATGTTTACCAAATAACTTGCCAAACATATACGCACCGGAATCCGCACCCCAGACGAGGATCATGACATACAGCAGCCATACTGCGCCACTATAATGATTCTCATCATAATGCCAGGCACGTAGTGCCAGCATTCCCCAAAAGAAAGGGACAATGGTTAAGATGCCGAAAATGATGCGTAATATCTTTGAATTACGCCATACAGTCGCCGAACCTGGGTAAAATAACACCAACAATAGTGCAACGCCCCACCAGCCCAACGACGCCCAAAGCGACACTTCGACCAGCGGCTGATGAATATTATGATGATATTCAGGCAGTAAAAACAGCATCAGTGCCAGCAAAAGCCCGCACAGAACCGCCAGCCAGACTCGCTGCGTGCGAGTGGTGAAACCGCTAAACTGTCCCCATTCCCACGCGGCTAACATACACACAACTAGCGTAACAATGGCGAACCCCACCGGCGGCAATAAAAACAGCGCCGCGATGACAACGGGTATTAAAACAAAAGCAGAAATCAGGCGATACTTCAGCAAAAGCGACCCCCATCAGGCTTTTTCATCACCGGGTTCGGTCCCGCCGAAACGGCGCTCTCGATTAGCAAAGGCATGCAGCGCACCTTCAAAGTCTTGTTCATCGAAATCAGGCCAGAGAACATCCGTAAAGTAAAGTTCAGCATAGGCAATTTGCCACAGCAAAAAATTACTGATGCGATGCTCTCCCCCAGTCCTTATCACTAAATCCACAGGAGCCAGCTCATGCATACAAACTTGCTGACCAAGCATTTCTTCGTCAATTTGCTCAGGGCGCAACAGACCGTCTTGCACCTGTTGCGCCAGTTGCCTGACTCCCTGGACAATGTCCCAGCGTCCGCCGTAATTCGCAGCAATATTCAGCGTTAACCCCGTATTCTGGGCGGTAAGCGCTTCCGACTTGCGGATCCGTTCTTGCAAACGTGAGTTAAATCGACTGATATCCCCGATAATACGCAGACGAACGTTATGGCGATGCAGGTTTTTCACTTCACTATCAAGCGCCCACACGAATAATTCCATTAACGCGCTCACTTCCTGCGCAGGTCGGTTCCAGTTCTCACTGCTAAAGGCATACAGCGTTAACGCATCAATACCGTTATTGGCAGCAAAAGAGACAGCCCGGCGGACGGATTTTGCTCCGGCCTTATGCCCAAAGGCACGAATCTTCCCTTGCTTTTTCGCCCAGCGGCCATTGCCATCCATAATAATGGCCACATGGCGACAGCCATGTGCTGGCAAATTTTCGCTTAATGGTTGAGTTGCAGACAACATAACGCGTTTTTAGTCCCTGAAAGGATTTAACGGTACTCAGGAATACTGAAGCCTCTACACAAAAAAGCCGTGTCAAACCACGGCTTACTCGATCGAAAAAATGCCAATACCTGCGATCGGGTGGCGCAGACTATATCACTGAAGCCCAACGCTAACAAATAGCACGATCCCCTGTAGAGGGATTATCATCGGCTTGAGAGTCGCATCACTTGTTTTCTGGCGACGTCCCGTGCAACAGCATCAACCCTCAACACGTCATCAACGTTCTGGGGTTCCTGCAAATCCATCTTATCCAGTACGGATAAATTGAGCTCGGCAATATCGGTAAATCGAATGTGTTGCGCCAGAAATGCGGCAACGGTAATTTCATTCGCAGCGTTCAGCGCGGTAGTCGCCGCTTGCCCTTGCTCAAACGCATCCATCGCCAGTTTCAGGCACGGATAGCGTTGGTAATCCGGTGCGGAAAACGTCAACGCACTCAGTTTGCAAAAGTCGACAGGTTTCACGCCAGATGTGACACGTTCCGGCCATGCCATGGTATGGGCAATAGGCGTGCGCATATCAGGCTCACCCAGCTGTGCCAGAACGCTACCATCCTGATAACGAACCATCGAATGAATCACCGACTGCGGATGAATCAGTACTTCCATCTGGCTTGCACTGGCATTGAACAACCAGCGCGCTTCAATGTATTCCAGACCTTTATTCATCATAGTGGCAGAATCGACGGAGATTTTTCGTCCCATCGACCAGTTCGGATGACGGCATGCTTGATCGGGGGTCATTGACACCAGATCGTGCAATGGCGTTTCACGGAAAGGGCCACCAGACCCGGTAAGCAGAATGGACATGACGCCATTTTGCTCAAGGTCAGCGTATCCCAGATTGTGCTGAATAGGTTGGGGTAAACTCTGAAAAATCGCGTTATGTTCGCTATCTACCGGCAAAAGCTGCGCTTTGTGGCGCTGCACATCATCCATAAACAAACGACCGCAGGTCACCAGCGACTCTTTATTCGCCAGTAAAATGCTTTTGCCTGCACGGATTGCTGAAAGCGTTGGCAGCAGCCCCGCCGCGCCGACAATCGCGGCCATCACCTGATCGACATCATCCAGCGCAGCCATCTCACAGGCCGCCTGTTGTCCGCTCATCACCTCGGTACGACTTCCCTGCTCCAGCAGAGCCGCTTTCACCTGCGCAGCGCTTGTTTCATCATCCATCACCGCATAGCGGGGAGAGAACTCAAGGCACTGCTCGACCATACGGGCAACATTTTTACCCGCGACCAGCGCAGTAACACGAAACGTTTCCGGGTTATGGCGTACGACATCCAGCGTACTGCAACCAATAGAGCCAGTTGAGCCGAGAATGGTTAATTGCTTCATCAGACATCCTGAAGAATTTTACCCTTTAGGGAATAGACAGAAAAAAGCAAAACGCCGCCATCCAGCCTTTGCAGACCTTCTGAGCGGCGTTTTAAGCGTACAGGCGAATCAGAACTGCATCAGTTCCGCTTCTTTCTCTGCCAGCGCCGCATCCACTTTCTTGATAGCAGCGTCAGTCAGTTTCTGCACGTCGTCCTGAGAACGGCGATCGTCATCTTCGCTGATCTCTTTATCTTTCAACAACGCTTTCACTTTGTCGTTAGCATCACGACGAACGTTACGCACGGCAACGCGCGCACCTTCTGCTTCACCTCGTACGATCTTGGTCAGATCCTTACGACGTTCTTCAGTCAGCGGCGGCAGCGGAACGCGGATGTCAGTACCCGCAGAACTTGGGTTCAGACCAAGGTCAGAAGCCATAATCGCTTTCTCAATGGCCGGGCCCATAGAACGGTCAAATACGTTGATTTTCAGAGTACGGGAATCTTCAACCGTTACGCTTGCCAGCTGACGCAGCGGAGTTGGCGTGCCGTAATATTCCACGATAATGCCATCCAGCAGGCTGGGAGAAGCACGACCCGTGCGAATTTTGCTGATTTGATTTTTGAATGCTTCGACGCATTTGTCCATGCGTATTTCAGCATCTTTTCTGATTTCGTTGATCACGTTACGAATCCTTGAAAGCTTGTTTCAGTCAGACCATATCCACCACGCAAGATGCGACAAGTATAGTCTTGATTAATTTTGAGGGACGTATCCCGCGACATTAAAGCAGAATATTACCTGCATTTAGCCGCAACGGGAATTATTCCGTGATTAACGTCCCTTCTTTTTCACCCATCACCACACGGCGCAGCGCACCCGGTTTGTTCATGTTGAAGACACGAATAGGCAATTTGTGGTCACGAGCCAGCGTGAACGCCGCCAGATCCATCACTTTCAGTTCTTTATCCAGAACTTCAGTATAGGTCAGCTGTTCGTACATGGTCGCGGTTGGATCTTGCGCCGGATCTGCGGTAAATACGCCGTCAACTTTGGTGGCTTTCAGCACGACATCAGCTTCAATTTCAATACCGCGCAGGCAGGCTGCAGAGTCTGTCGTGAAGAACGGGTTGCCGGTACCGGCCGCCAGGATAACAACACGGTTGTTGCGCAGCAGGCTGATAGCTTCCGCCCAGCTGTAGTTATCGCACACACCGTTCAAAGGAATTGCGGACATCAGGCGAGCGTTCACATAGGCGCGGTGAAGCGCATCGCGCATTGCCAGACCGTTCATTACGGTGGCCAACATGCCCATGTGGTCGCCCACAACGCGGTTCATTCCCGCTTTCGCCAGACCAGCACCACGGAACAGGTTACCGCCACCAATCACTACGCCAACCTGAATACCCAGCTCAACCAATTCTTTGATTTCCTGAGCCATACGGTCAAGTATGCTTGCATCAATACCGAAGCCTTCTGAACCTTGCAGCGCTTCGCCACTTAACTTAAGCAGAATACGTTTGTAGACGGGTTTTGCATTGGTAGCCATGTTTCTTTCCTGAGACTGTCAACGAATGAGATGAGTTAATACCAGCGACATTGTATGTCGCTTTTCAACGTAGCCACTATAGCGGTTCGCTGAATTTACAAGCCAGACACAAAAAGAAGCCGCCCTCAGGCGGCTCCTTTAAAAAATTAAGACTGCTTGGACATCGCAGCAACTTCTGCTGCAAAGTCAGTCTCAACTTTCTCGATGCCTTCACCCACTTCAAAGCGGATGAAGCCTGTTACGTCAGCATTATGCTCTTTCAGCAGCTGAGCAACAGATTTGCTCGGATCCATAACGAAAGGCTGACCCGTCAGAGAAACTTCGCCGGTGAATTTCTTCATGCGGCCTTCAACCATTTTCTCTGCGATTTCTTTCGGCTTACCAGACTGCATCGCGATATCCAGCTGAACCTGGTATTCTTTCTCTACCACTTCAGCAGATACGTCTTCTGGCTTAACGAATTCAGGCTTGCTTGCAGCAATGTGCATTGCCAGCTGTTTAACCAGCTCTTCGTCTGCGCCTTTAGCCGCAACCAGAACACCGATACGCGCACCGTGCTGGTATGAACCCAGTACGTCGCCTTCGATAGAAGCAACACGACGGATGTTGATGTTCTCACCGATTTTAGCAACCAGCGCAACACGTTCTTCTTCGAACTGTGCTTTCAGAACGTCAACGTCAGTGATTTTGCCCGCGATTGCAGCATCCAGAACTTTGTCTGCAAATGCCTGGAAACCACCATCTTTAGCAACGAAGTCAGTCTGGCAGTTAACTTCCAGAATGATGCCGTAGTTGCCGTCGATTTTGGTTTTGATCACGCCGTCAGCAGCAACGTTGCCTGCTTTTTTCGCCGCTTTGATCGCACCAGATTTACGCATGTTTTCGATTGCCAGCTCGATGTCGCCATTAGCTTCAGTCAGTGCTTTTTTGCAATCCATCATGCCTGCGCCGGTACGCTCACGCAGCTCTTTTACCAGGGATGCGGTAATTTCAGCCATTCTAAAATCCTCGGAAGATTTGATCTGCCCGGCGTCAAACCGCACAGATTTAAAAGTGAAAAAGGGGCCTAAAGGGCCCCTAACCAAACGTGATACAACCTGGTTTATAAGGGGGCTCTAACGAGCGTGCCTTATTATTCAGCTTCTACGAAGCTTTCTTCCGCCTGGGAAGCCAGATCCTGAGAACGGCCTTCACGAACGGTAGTAGCTACAGCGCCCAGGTACAGGGTCACAGCACGGATTGCGTCGTCGTTACCCGGGATAACGAAGTCAACACCGTCCGGATCAGAGTTGGTATCAACGATTGCAAATACCGGGATACCCAGGTTGTTTGCTTCTTTGATAGCAATGTGCTCGTGGTCAGCATCGATTACGAACAGAGCGTCCGGCAGACCGCCCATGTCTTTGATACCGCCCAGGCTGTTTTCCAGTTTCTCAAGCTCACGGGTGCGCATCAGCGCTTCTTTCTTGGTCAGCTTTTCGAAAGTACCGTCCTGAGACTGAGTTTCCAGATCTTTCAGACGTTTGATGGACTGACGAACGGTTTTCCAGTTAGTCAGCATGCCGCCCAACCAGCGATGGTTCACGAAGAACTGGTCGCAGTTGTTAGCAGCTTCTTTCACCGCTTCGCTTGCAGCGCGTTTAGTACCAACGAAAAGGATTTTACCTTTACGAGCAGAGATCTTGTTCAGTTCAGCCAGAGCTTCGTTGAACATCGGTACAGTTTTCTCAAGGTTGATGATGTGAACTTTGTTACGCGCACCGAAGATGAAAGGCTTCATTTTCGGGTTCCAGTAACGGGTCTGGTGACCGAAGTGAACACCAGCCTTGAGCATGTCGCGCATGGAAACAGTTGCCATGATTAAAACCTCTATATATAAAAGTTGGGGTTAAGCCTCCACGCATCCCATATTACCGACCCCAAAGGGCACCCCGGAATATGTGTCGATACGTGTGTGTTGTTACACAAAGTGAGATTTGTCGCTCCCGTCCATCGTGTGTAGTCTTCGAATGGATCGGAAGTCCGGCGCGCTTTATACCACAAATACGCCATAGACACCAATAATAGTTGGCGTTCTGTGCTGCATTGAACGATGAATTTCGTGTTACAGGCAGGCGGCAAATTTTTGAATCCCCAGGAGCTTACGGCCAGTAATTGACTGGGGTGAAAAAATTTAGCCAACGCACCTGTGGCACGAAAGGCGAAGTTCAGAATGATTCTCAATTTGGCAGGGTACACCCCTGACTGATACCATTGGCAGCACTTACACAATTATTGTCGAAATCATCGACACTGATGGACAGAATTTATGGCTATCTCAATCAAGACCCCTGAAGAAATCGAAAAAATGCGCGTCGCTGGTCGTCTGGCCGCCGAAGTGCTGGAAATGATCGAACCGTTTATCAAACCGGGCGTCAGCACCGGCGAATTGGATCGTATCTGCAATGACTACATCGTGAACGAGCAGCAGGCGATCTCCGCGTGCCTGGGTTATCACGGTTATCCGAAATCCGTCTGCATCTCCATCAATGAAGTGGTATGCCACGGGATCCCGGACGACGCCAAGCACCTGAAAGACGGCGATATCGTCAATATCGACGTTACCGTGATTAAAGACGAGTTCCACGGTGACACCTCCAAAATGTTTATCGTCGGCAAGCCGACGATTCTGGGCGAGCGTCTGTGCCGCGTCACACAGGAAAGCCTGTATCTGGCGCTGCGGATGATAAAACCGGGTATTCGTCTGCGCACGCTGGGCGCAGCCATTCAGAAATACGCGGAAGGCGAAGGCTTCTCTGTGGTACGCGAATACTGCGGCCACGGCATCGGTCGCGGCTTCCATGAAGAACCTCAGGTTCTGCATTACGATGCAGACGATGGCGGCGTAGTGCTGCAACCGGGCATGACCTTCACCGTTGAACCGATGCTCAACGCCGGTGATTATCGTATCCGCACCATGAAAGACGGCTGGACGGTAAAAACCAAAGACCGTAGCTTGTCTGCACAGTACGAGCATACTATTGTGGTGACGGAAAACGGTTGTGAAATTCTGACGTTACGCAAGGATGACACTATCCCGGCGGTCATCACACACGGCGAATAATGTTTTGCCTGATGGCGCTGTCGCTTATCAGGCCTACAAATAGCACTCTCCCGTAGGCCGGATAAGCGTAAGCGTCATCCGGCTTTTTTATGGGTGGCGCACAATGAATACTCTTCCTGAACAACACGCAAATACTGCCCTCCCCACCCTGCCGGGCCAACCGCAAAACCCGGGAACCTGGCCTCAGCACGATCTCAACTGTAGCGGCATTAAAACGCATATCGATTCATTTCAGAACTGGTTAGGTGAAGCCTTTGACAGTGGTATTTCCGCAGAGCAGTTGATCGAAGCGCGCACCGAGTTTATTGACCAACTGCTGCAACGCCTGTGGATTGAAGCCGGTTTCGGTCAAATTGCCGATCTGGCGCTGGTCGCCGTCGGCGGCTATGGGCGTGGCGAACTGCACCCGCTTTCCGATATCGACCTGCTGATCCTGAGTCGTAAAAAACTGCCTGATGCGCAGGCCGAGAAGGTCGGCGAACTGCTAACGCTGTTGTGGGATGTGAGACTGGAGGTGGGGCACAGCGTGCGTACGCTGGAAGAGTGTCTGCTGGAAGGCCTGTCCGATTTAACCGTCGCCACTAACCTGATTGAAACACGCCTGCTGATTGGCGACGTGGCGCTGTTTCTTGAGCTACAAAAACATATTTTTAGCGAAGGCTTCTGGCCCTCCGATAAATTTTACGCCGCCAAAGTGGAAGAGCAGAACCTGCGCCACCAGCGCTATCACGGCACCAGCTACAATCTGGAACCGGATATCAAAAGCAGCCCCGGCGGCCTGCGCGATATCCACACCCTCCAGTGGGTCGCCCGCCGCCACTTTGGCGCCACGTCGCTGGATGAGATGGTTGGATTCGGCTTCTTGACGCTGGCGGAACGTGCAGAACTGAATGAGTGTCTGCACATCCTCTGGCGCATTCGCTTCGCACTGCATCTGGAAGTCACGCGTTACGATAACCGTCTACTGTTTGACCGTCAGCTTAGCGTCGCGCAACGGCTACACTACGGCGGTGAAGGCAACGAGCCTATCGAACGGATGATGAAAGACTATTTTCGCGTCACGCGCAGGGTCAGTGAGCTGAACCACATGCTGCTACAGCTGTTTGATGAGGCCATCCTCGCTCTATCCGCAGATGAAAAGCCGCGCCCGATCGATGACGACTTTCAGCTACGCGGCACGTTGATTGATTTGCGTAACGACGATCTGTTTATCCGCGAACCGGAAGCCATTCTGCGGATGTTTTACACCATGGTGCGCAATAGCGCGATCACCGGGATTTACTCCACTACGCTGCGCCATTTGCGCCATGCCCGCCGCCATCTGACACAACCGCTGTGCTACATCCCGGAAGCGCGTTCGCTGTTTCTCAGCATGTTACGCCATCCGGGGGCGGTGAGCCGTGGCCTGCTGCCGATGCATCGTCACAGTGTGCTGTGGGCCTATATGCCGCAGTGGTCGCACATTGTCGGCCAAATGCAGTTTGACCTGTTTCATGCCTATACGGTGGATGAACACACGATTCGCGTGATGCTAAAGCTGGAAAGCTTTGCCAAAGAAGAGACCCGTCAGCGTCACCCGCTGTGTGTCGATCTCTGGCCGCGTCTGCGTCAGCCGGAGCTGATTCTGATTGCCGCGCTGTTCCACGATATCGCCAAAGGTCGCGGCGGCGACCACTCGATTCTCGGTGCTCAGGATGTCCTCAAGTTTGCCGAACTGCACGGGCTGAATTCCCGCGAAACACAGCTGGTCGCCTGGCTGGTCCGCCAGCATCTGCTGATGTCGGTTACCGCCCAGCGCCGCGATATTCAGGACCCCGAAGTCATCAAGCAGTTCGCCGAAGAAGTGCAAACGGAACACCGCCTGCGCTTCCTGGTATGCCTGACGGTGGCGGACATTTGCGCCACCAACGAAACGCTGTGGAACAGCTGGAAACAAAGCCTGTTGCGCGAGCTGTACTTCGCTACCGAAAAACAGCTACGTCGCGGCATGCAAAACACACCGGATATGCGCGAACGCGTGCGTCATCACCAGCTGCAGGCGCTGGCGCTGCTGCGCATGGACAACATTGATGAAGAAGCGCTGCACCATATCTGGTCGCGCTGTCGCGCCAACTATTTCGTGCGCCACAGCCCAAATCAGCTAGCCTGGCATGCTCGCCACCTACTGCAGCACGACATGAGCAAGCCGCTGATCTTACTCAGCCCACAGGCCACGCGCGGCGGAACGGAGATTTTCATCTGGAGTCCGGACCGTCCCTATCTGTTTGCCGCGGTTTGCGCCGAACTGGATCGGCGAAACCTTAGCGTCCACGATGCGCAAATTTTCACCACTCGCGATAACATGGCGATGGATACATTTATCGTGCTGGAGCCGGACGGCAGTCCGCTGTCGTCAGACCGCCACGACGCCATCCGTTCAGGGCTGGAGCAGGCGATCACCCAACGCAGTTGGCAGCCACCACAACCGCGCCGCCAACCAGCAAAACTACGTCACTTTACCGTCGAGACCGAGGTGACTTTTCTACCGACCCATACCGACCGAAAATCATTCCTCGAGCTTATCGCGCTCGACCAGCCCGGCCTGCTGGCGCGGGTCGGACAGATTTTTGCCGATCTGGGAATTTCGCTGCATGGCGCCCGAATTACAACCATTGGCGAGCGAGTAGAAGATTTATTCATAATCGCAACGGCCGACCGGCGTGCCCTTAATAATGCGCTGCAGCAGGAAGTACATCAACGGTTGACAGAGGCCCTCAATCCAAACGATAAAGGGTGATGTGTTTATTTATTATGGAAAGAGTTTAACAATGCAGCAGTTACAGAACGTTATTGAGTTCGCTTTCGAGCGCCGCGCCGAAATTACTCCGGCAAATGTAGATACCGTAACCCGTGAAGCGGTAAATCAGGTTATTTCTCTGCTGGATTCCGGTGCGCTGCGTGTTGCAGAAAAGATTGAGGGTCAGTGGGTCACACATCAGTGGCTGAAGAAAGCGGTACTGCTCTCTTTTCGTATTAACGACAACCAGGTTATCGATGGCGCAGAAAGCCGCTATTTCGATAAAGTCCCGATGAAATTCGCCAACTACGACGAAGCGCGCTTCCAGAAAGAAGGCTTCCGCGTAGTTCCCCCTGCTGCCGTGCGCCAGGGTGCCTATATCGCACGTAACACCGTCCTGATGCCGTCTTACGTCAACATCGGTGCTTACGTTGATGAAGGCTCCATGGTGGATACCTGGGCAACCGTCGGCTCATGTGCGCAAATCGGTAAAAACGTTCACCTGTCCGGTGGCGTTGGTATCGGTGGCGTGCTGGAACCGTTACAGGCGAACCCAACCATCATCGAAGACAACTGCTTCATTGGCGCGCGTTCTGAAGTGGTAGAAGGCGTGATCGTCGAAGAAGGCTCCGTTATCTCCATGGGCGTATACCTGGGCCAGAGCACCAAAATCTACGACCGCGAAACCGGCGAAGTTTTCTATGGCCGCGTTCCGGCGGGTTCGGTTGTGGTATCGGGAAATCTGCCGTCGAAAGACGGTAAGTACAGCCTGTACTGCGCGGTAATCGTCAAGAAAGTCGACGCCAAAACGCGTGGCAAAGTCGGAATTAACGAGCTGTTGCGTACCATCGACTAACGGCAATTTGAAAAAGCGGGCTTAGCCCGCTTTTTTTACATCTGCGAGTGGCATAAACAAGGCTTTTCGTTAATTATTCAATGGTTATAGTGAGCTTAAGGGTACCGCTATGTATGACAATCTGAAAAGTCTGGGCATTACCAATCCTGAAGAGATCGATCGTTACAGCCTGCGGCAAGAAGCCAACAACGATATCCTGAAAATCTATTTCCAGAAGGATAAAGGCGAGTTTTTTGCCAAGAGCGTTAAGTTTAAGTATCCCCGTCAGCGTAAAACCGTGGTTGCCGATGGCATAGGTCAGGGTTACAAAGAGGTGCAGGAGATCAGCCCGAACCTGCGCTATGTGATTGATGAACTGGATCAGATCTGCCAGCGCGATCGCAGTGAAGTCGATCTCAAACGCAAGATCCTCGATGACTTACGACATCTGGAAAGCGTCGTCACCAACAAGATCAGCGAAATTGAATCCGATCTGGAAAAACTGACGCGTAAATAACCGTGGGTGGATGTATTCGTAGGCCGGGTAAGGCGAAACCGCCACCCGGCATTTTGCCTGATAAGCGTAGCGCCATCAGGCAATCAATCAATGCTGTTCATCCAGCTGTAACGCCACATACAGCAATAACCTGTCGTCGAAATTTCCCAAATCCAACCCGGTAAGCTCAGAGATACGATTCAGACGATATTCCAGCGTATTGCGGTGGATAAACAACGCTTTTGACGTCGCCAGCGGCTGCACGTTATGGCGAAACCATGCCGCTAACGTCCGACGCAGTAACCCATTATTATCCATTGCTTTTAGCCGTACCAGCGGACGCGCCAGCTCGTTGGCCTGCCAGCCGCCGCGCAGGCTGTCCAGTAACACCGGCAGCATCAAATCCTGATAGAAATAGCTGCGGCTTTCCGGCATACGCTGCTTACCGACCATCATCGTCGTCCGCGCCGTGCGGTAAGAACGAGCAATGCTGCCTGGTCCAGTAAAGAAGTTACCCAGCGACACGCGAAAACGCAGCTGTCCGTTCTCTTTCATGCGAGCGATAAGCTGCTCTACGCGCTTGCGGTGATCTTCCGCATCCCAACGGCCAAACTGATTAAGAGCGGGTTTCAGCACCACCATCTCGGTCAGTGACACAATCGCAATCAGGTTGTTACGCTCTGGCGTGGTCAATGCATTCTGTAGCTGCTGCAGTTCTGCCATCGCGCTGTCAACGCCCAGTTGGCCGCTATCGACTTCCAGCACCGCTACCACGCGCGGCTGGTTCAAATCAATGCCTAAACGCTGTGCCCATTCCATCAGCGCGGGCGTATTTTCCTCCGCCTGAATCAGGTTCATGACCAGCTCTTCACGCAGACGGCTGTCCTGCGCCAGCAGGTGCATCAGACGCGACTGCTCCAGCATCATTTCGGCGGTCATACACACCAGCTCGCCGTATTTGCGCAGATGCTCCGGCTCGCCGGTTAAGCCAATGACGCCAACAATTTCACCTTCGAGTCGTAGCGGCAGGTTTATCCCCTGTCGTACGCCATGCAAATGCTTCGCGACCGCATCGTCAATGTCTACCACCCGGCCCTGTGAAAGCACCAGCAGTGCACCTTCGTGCAATTCACCAATACGCTCGCGATCGCCGCTACCAATGATCCGCCCACGGGCATCCATTACGTTGATATTGGTATCGATGATGCGCATCGTGCGCGCCACAATATCCTGCGCCATTTTGGTATCAAGATGCCAGCCAGCCATAAACCCCTCCTGTGAGCAATGCTCAGCATAAGGAAGATAATAATCGGCGGCATTGTGCAGATGCACAAACTGAAGGAGAGAAGTATGGAGTTGTGGGAGGGTTCACAAAAAGAAACCCCTCCCCGCTGCCGGGAAGGGGTTTAGAGAGGCTTACTGCATCAACAGATAGATGGAGCTGTCACCACGCTGAATATTCAGCGCCAGAACAGCCGGTTTGCTGTCGAGGATTTTGCGCAGTTCGGCAATGTTTTTCACCGGCTGCTGGTTAGCTCCGATAATCACATCCCCTTTCTTCAGGCCAATCATCGCTGCCGGCGTTTTTGGTTTTACATCGCTGACCACGACACCTTTGTCCTGGCCTTTGTTGCTCATATCCGCCCCTTCAATACCTTTGAAGATGGAGCTGGAATCAACCTGAGTCTGGCTGCTCTGCTGCAGTTCCAGATTCACCGTCACAGGTTTACCGTCACGCAGCAGACCAAGGCTGATTTTGCTGCCTACCGGCATCGTACCCACCTGCGCACGCAGCGCGGCGAAGCTGCTGATCGGCTTACCGTTCAGCGAGGTAATCACGTCACCCGCTTTAATCCCGGCTTTCGATGCGGAAGAGTTCGGCATCACCTGGCTAACGAATGCCCCACGCTGGGCATCCACTTTCATTGCTTTCGCCAGCTCAGAGCTCAGCTCAGTGCCCATAATACCCAACTCACCGCGTTTCACCTGACCGAACTCCACCATCTGAGAGGTCAGGTTTTTCACCATGTTGCTTGGGATAGCAAAACCGATACCGATATTGCCACCGTCCGGCGCGAGGATCGCGGTGTTAATACCGATCAGCTCACCGTTCAGGTTGACCAGTGCGCCACCGGAGTTACCACGGTTGATCGCCGCATCGGTCTGGATAAAGTTTTCATAGTTTTCTGCGTTCAGGCCGCTACGACCCAGTGCAGAAACAATACCGGAGGTCACCGTTTCACCGAGTCCAAACGGGTTACCAATCGCCACGGTATAATCACCCACACGCAGCGCATCGGAGTCTGCCAACTTGATTGCAGTCAGGTTCTTCGGATCCTGAATCTGAATCAGCGCAATGTCAGAACGCGGGTCTTTGCCGACCATCTTCGCGTCAAATTTACGTCCGTCGCTCAGTTGGACTTTAATCACTGTGGCGTTATCCACCACGTGGTTGTTAGTCACAACATAACCTTTTGCAGCATCGATAATCACGCCGGAACCCAGCGCCATAAATTTCTGCTGCTGACCGCCGCCATTACCCGCGCCCGGTGCGCCTTCCTGACAGAATGGGGAACTCTGGAACGGAGAACCGTCCTGGCAGAACGGGGAGTTATCCCCAAAGAACTGCTGGAAATTACGCGGCATACGCGGCGTATTCACCGTCGTGCTCCCCTCGACATTAATACTCACCACCGATGGCATCACTTTTTCGAGCATCGGGGCCAGACTTGGCATCTGTTGAGCCGTGGTTGCTGAAGACGCAGTCTCAGCCGCCGTTGCAGACAGAGGGGACAACGCCAAACCTAAACTCAGAGCCAGTGCACTCATTGCTAATGTGGTTTTTTTCATGTGTTTCATTCTCGATTAACTGATAACGCAAAATTGCTGTATACGTCAGAGTCGTTTTATCGCGCTAAGTTCCGGAATAAACTTTAAGGAAAAAGTAAAATTTTATTGTCCGTCTTTACAAATGGATGTTTATTGTTCTACCGCCATCAACCGTCGATATTCATCCCAGGCATACAAATCGGTCATCCCACTGATATAATCCTGGATCAGGCGGCAGCGATAATAATATTCCAGTACCGGGTACTCGGCAGACGTCGGAGATATTTTACTGACCACTTCGACATAAGCAAGTCGATGGCGCGTAGAGAGCTTTTGAAATAATCGTGACTCAATGGGGAACTGTTTTAATCTTTCGTTTTGAACAAGTGTAGAAAAATCGGCAAGCGCCATCTTTAATAACGGCTGATAGATCTCCAGCAGGCCACTGATCACCCGATAGCCCTGTAATTCTAGTTGCTCGACATCAGGATGGCTAAATACATGTTTCATCGCCACATTTTTATAGACTCCCAGCAATTGGCTGAAGCTGCTGGCGTCTTCTAACAGGGCGTGATTAAAGCTACCCTCAAAAATCTGCGGCAAATTATCAATAAAACGCTGCGCGGCGTAGGGCACCAGTTTATTTAGCGTGTTGACCCGCAAATACATAAAGAACTGATCTTCTGTACTACGACTTAATGTATTTGAGCGCGATTTCTCCCACGCGTTCTCCACGACCTGACTAAACAGGGAACCTTTTTCATGTTGTCCCCAGGCCTCATACAGATGATGATACAGTTGCTCGACGCTGAAGATTCTTTTCTCCACGGCATCTTCAAGATCGGCCACGCAATAAGAGATGTCGTCAGCGGCCTCCATAATCCAGGTTAATGGAAAACGACTGTAAGGTGCTAATGATAACTCTTTACGTAACCGCTCAATATACGGTTCCTCGGAAAGGTAATAGCCCGGTTTCTTCATTAAATAGTTATGCGTTGCTGGCGTCTCTCCACGCCACCACGCCGGACGAGTATATTTTAAAATACCGCCGACCTGCGCCCACGTCAGATTCATTCGCATCAAAGTGTGCACAAGACGAATACCCTGCGCATTTCCTTCAAAATGGCACAGATCCTGACGCACCTTGCGGCGAATGTCATTGAGCGACTCTTCACCTTCACGCAAACGTAGCGCCGCGATCAGGCAGCGATCGTCGCTGAGAGGCTGGCTTTCCGCATCGGCGGGGAAAAGGCGCTGGCGAAACCAGTCGTTAATTGCCGCTTCACCAAAGTGACCAAACGGTGGATTGCCGATGTCATGCATCAGGCAGGACATTTCGACCACGCTTTCAAAAGGACCGGTTAATTCATCCAGGCCGTACTCCTCTAACAGTTTTAGCTCTTTCAGTCGGCTGAGGATCTCTTTGGCGATGTAGCGCCCAACCTGCTGAACTTCCATCGAGTGCGTCAGACGCGTCCGCACTGCGGCGTTGCGCTCCAGCGGAAAGACCTGGGTTTTTTGCTGCAGCCGGCGGATAGCCGGAGAATTGATAATACGTCCACGATCGCTTTCGAAAATTCGCAGGATCTCATGCTCAGATTTTGCGCCCTGCGGCGAACGGTAACGACGATGCCAGTTTATTTTTTTTCGAAAATCGATCTGTGCCATGTCCTCTCCCGCCTGAGAAATGCGCTACCCCTTAAGCGCATGATAGACTATGCCCTCAAATCTGGCTTATCGCGAGTAAATCTATGAAAATCGGCATCATTGGTGCAATGGAAGAAGAAGTTACGCTGCTGCGTGACAAAATCGAAAACCGTCAGACTATCACCCTTGGCGGTTGTGAAATTTACACCGGCCAACTGAACGGGACTGAGGTTGCGCTACTGAAATCGGGCATCGGTAAAGTGGCTGCGGCACTGGGCGCCACGCTGCTGCTGGAACGCTGCAAACCGGATGCCATCATTAATACGGGTTCTGCGGGCGGCCTGGCTTCTACGCTGAAAGTCGGCGATATCGTGGTCTCTGACGAAGCGCGTTATCACGACGCCGACGTTACCGCATTTGGCTATGAATTCGGTCAGTTACCGGGCTGCCCGGCAGGTTTTAAAGCCGACCCTGCGCTTATCTCCGCGGCGGAATCCTGCATTGCAGAACTGAACCTTAACGCCGTTCGTGGTCTTATCGTTAGCGGCGACGCCTTCATTAACGGCTCTGTTGGCCTGGCAAAAATTCAGCATAACTTCCCGCAGGCGATTGCCGTAGAAATGGAAGCCACCGCGATTGCACATGTTTGCCATAACTTTAACGTTCCGTTCGTGGTGGTTCGTGCCATCTCCGACGTTGCCGATCAGCAGTCCCACCTGAGCTTTGACGAATTCCTGGTGGTTGCCGCGAAGCAGTCAAGCCTGATGGTCGAAGCGCTGGTACAGAAACTGGCGCATGGCTAAATTCATCTCCAGGGCGCTGGTCGCCCTGTTTTTTACGCTTCCGGCGTGGCTTTATGCCGCTCCGCGTGTGGTTTCCCTCTCCCCTGCTAACACCGAACTTGCCTTTGCCGCCGGCATTACGCCCGTTGGCGTCAGCAGCTACTCAAATTATCCGCCCGAGGCCGAAAATATTGAAGAGGTCTCCACCTGGCAAGGCATGAATCTGGAACGCATCGTGGCGCTCAAACCGGATCTGGTCATCGCCTGGCGCGGAGGCAATGCCGAGCGGCAGGTGAATCAGCTAACCGCATTGGGGATTAAGGTTATCTGGGTGGATGCCGTCACCATCGAGCAGGTTGCCGATGCACTGCGCCAGTTGGCACCGTGGAGCCCCAAGCCTGAGCAAGCAAAACAGGCCGCGCAAACATTGCTTGATGAGTATGCTTTACTAAAATCTCAGTATGCCAATAAACCAAAAAAACGGGTGTTTCTCCAGTTTGGTGCAAATCCTCTGTTTACCAGTGGAAAAGGCTCCCTTCAACACCAGGTTCTTGAGGTATGCGGGGGAGAAAACATCTTTGCTGGCAGCCGGGTTCCCTGGCCACAGGTCAGCCGTGAACAAGTACTGGCAAGAGCCCCCCAGGCAATCGTCGCCACCGGTGGTTCGGGCGAAAATCTTAAAATTGAGCAATACTGGGGAGAACAGTTAAAAATCCCGGTTATTATCCTTAATAGTGACTGGTTTGAACGCGCGAGCCCGCGTATTATCCTCGCCGCAAAACAACTCTGTAATGCGCTTTCACAGATAAATTAGCGTCGGCCCCCACCAGGTGTGTTGTGAGGATTTAAGCATGCTCGTCTATTGGCTGGATATTGTCGGTACTGCGGTATTTGCTATCTCTGGCGTATTACTGGCCGGGAAATTACGTATGGATCCGTTCGGCGTTCTGGTCCTCGGAGTGGTTACCGCAGTCGGCGGCGGCACGATCCGCGATATGGCCCTGGATCATGGGCCGGTATTCTGGGTCAAAGATCCTACCGATCTGGTGGTTGCCATGATCACCAGCATGCTGACGATCGTATTGATACGTCAGCCCAGACGTTTGCCTAAATGGATCCTTCCGGTGCTGGACGCCGTGGGTCTGGCGGTGTTCGTCGGCATTGGCGTCAATAAGGCGTTTCTCGCCGGAACCGGTCCGCTAGTGGCGATTTGTATGGGGGTCATTACCGGCGTCGGCGGTGGGATCATACGCGACGTGTTGGCCCGTGAAGTGCCGATGATACTACGTACAGAAATCTACGCCACGGCCTGCATTATCGGCGGCATTGTTCACGCAACCGCGTTTTATACTTTCGCAATACCGCTGGAAAACGCCAGTATGATGGGGATGGTTGTCACGCTGGTTATTCGACTGGCCGCTATTCGCTGGCACTTAAAGCTACCGACATTTGCGCTGGATGATAACGGACGTTGATGTAACGATGCAGAACATGTAGGCCGGATAAGGCGTTTACGCCGCCATCCGGCACATTGCCCGGTGGCGCTACGCTTACCGGGCCTACACCATCAGACCATCGGTATTGCAGACAGCAATCAGATGCTGAAAGAAGAACCACACCCGCAGGTGCTTTTGGCGTTAGGGTTAGTCACCACGAAGCGGGAACCTTCCAGACCTTCGGTATAGTCAACCGCGCCGCCCACCAGATACTGCAGGCTCATCGGGTCAACCACCAGGCCAACGCCCTGTTTCTCAATAGTCATATCGCCATCATTCACCTGATCATCAAAGGTGAAACCATACTGGAAACCGCTGCAACCACCGCCGGTGATATATACGCGCAATTTCAGATTCGGGTTATCTTCGTCAGCGATCAGGCTTTTTACTTTATTGGCTGCTGCTTCAGTAAATTGCAGTGGCAGCGCTACATCATCACTCATATTTTGCTCCAAACGACATTGGCAATTGGGCAAATTATAACCCAATAGTTAAGGCCATTATCTAATACCCTGGTATTTCGTTCAAGTATTCTCGCCAGCGGCTGTACTCTGGCTTTTCGCCGCCTGCTCCGCTTCCTGTTTTGCAAGCGTACGGGCAAGGATAGTCGAGTATAGCGGCTTTCCGCCCATAAATTGGGCTAATAGTGTTGCGCCAAGACAGGTAATAATCATTGGCAAAATGAGCTGATAGTTATCGGTCATCTCCAGCACCAGCACGATGCCGGTGAGTGGCGCACGTACCGACGCCGCCAACAATGCCCCCATTCCAGCAATGGCAAACGTCCCGGCCTCCAGATGATAGTGCGGAAATGAGGCCGCGGCCGCCATGCCGAACGCGGTACCGAGCAGTGTCCCCAGCGCCAGCATCGGGGCGAAAATCCCGCCCGGCGCACCGGATGAGAAGCACAGCAGCGTGGTGATAACCCGGGCAATAAAAATAAACAGCAGGATACCGACGCTGAAATTGCCCGCGGCGGCGATAGGGATCAGGTTGAACCCACCGCCTGCGGCTTCCGGTTTAATTAAGCCCAGGATCCCACACAGGCCGCCAATCGCCCCGCCCATCAGCACCCATTTTTTAATGTCACCACCGTGAAACCGCTGAAACATATCCTGAGTGCGTAACACCAGGGTATTGAACAACGGTCCGACACAGCCAAAAATAATCCCAAGGATCAGATACAGCCACAGGGTATTCACCGGCGCATTGGAGAGCTTCCCAACTTCGATAATCGGGGCCTCGCCGTTGAAAATACGAAACACAATGCTCGACATGATTACACCGGTAAACACGGCTTTGATCGACACAAGGTTATAGCGAAACTGCGGACGCATCTCTTCCAGAATGAACAGGATGCCGGCCAGCGGCGCATTAAACGCCGCCGAAAGACCGGCAGCCGCACCGGTTGCCAGCAGGGTATGCCGCGCTTCAGCGCTGCGCATACGAAAGACATCCAGCACCATGCGCCCAATGTTACCGCCAATTTGCACCGTCGGCCCTTCACGACCGAGCACCATACCGGCCCCCAACGTCCCCATGCCGCCGATAAATTTTACCGGCAATACGCGCCACCAGCGCACCGGGCGCAGTTCCTCCAGTGCGCCTTCAATTTCAGGGATCCCCGAACCACCGGCCTCGGGTGCAAACTTACGCACCAGAAAATAGCCCACCATGGCCAGCAGCGCCGAGAGAATAAAGGCCAGCGGCCATACCAGAATGGCATGATCGGCAACTTGTACCAGTGCGCCAATGCGCAGGTTCTGTACCCAGGTGACAGATTTCTCAAACGCCACGCCCACCAGCCCGGTCACGGTGCCAACCACCGCCGCCATAAAGAGGATCGCCAGCGGCGTCTTGTCCCGATCAAGGAGTCGACGGATCTGATCCCTGCGCCGTAACCGCACAATTTGCTGTGCTTCAAAAGAGGGAGAGTCTGTTTTCATCAGATGATCATTAATTGGTAATACAAATACGGAGTCGGCATTCTACTCGCTCATTTTGTGAAAATCCCCTGCAAATCGTATTGTTTCCAATGCACAAAACTTTCATAACCTTCACTGAATAACTAGAATAGCCCGCATTCACTTTTTCTACGAACCAGGACCCCATCCATGAGTAAGTCTGAGAACCTCTACAGCGCAGCACGCGAACTGATCCCCGGCGGCGTTAACTCCCCTGTTCGCGCCTTTACCGGCGTGGGTGGTACTCCGCTGTTTATCGAAAAAGCAGACGGCGCGTATCTGTATGACGTCGATGGTAAAGCCTACATCGATTACGTCGGATCCTGGGGCCCGATGGTGCTGGGTCATAACCACCCGGCGATCCGCAATGCAGTGATCGAAGCCGCCGAGCGCGGTCTGAGCTTTGGTGCACCGACCGAGATGGAAGTCAAAATGGCGGCGCTGGTTACCGAGCTTGTGCCCACCATGGACATGGTGCGTATGGTCAACTCCGGAACCGAAGCGACGATGAGCGCCATCCGTCTGGCGCGTGGCTTCACCGGGCGCGATAAAATCATCAAGTTTGAAGGCTGCTATCACGGTCATGCCGACTGCCTGCTGGTAAAAGCAGGTTCCGGTGCGCTGACGCTGGGCCAGCCGAACTCACCGGGCGTTCCGGCAGATTTTGCCAAGCACACCCTGACCTGTACCTATAACGATCTCTCCTCGGTGCGGGCGGCATTCGAGCAGTATCCGCAGGACATTGCCTGCATCATCGTCGAGCCGGTCGCGGGCAACATGAACTGCATCCCGCCGCTGCCGGAATTCCTGCCTGGCCTGCGCGCACTGTGCGACGAGTTCGGTGCGCTGTTTATCATCGACGAAGTGATGACCGGTTTCCGCGTCGCACTGGCTGGCGCGCAGGATTACTACGGCGTAGTGCCGGACCTGACCTGTCTGGGCAAAATCATCGGTGGTGGCATGCCTGTTGGTGCATTCGGCGGGCGTCGTGACGTGATGGACGCACTGGCACCTACCGGCCCGGTTTATCAGGCGGGAACGCTGTCCGGTAACCCGATAGCCATGGCAGCAGGATTCGCCTGCCTGAACGAAGTTGCTCAGCCGGGAATTCATGAGACCTTAGATGACCTCACCACGCGTCTGGCAGAAGGTCTGCTGGAAGCCGCTCAGGAAGCCAATATTCCGCTGGTGGTGAACCATGTGGGCGGGATGTTCGGGATTTTCTTCACCGATGCCGAAACCGTGACCTGCTATCAGGACGTGATGGCATGTGACGTTGAGCGCTTCAAGCGCTTCTTCCACATGATGCTGGATGAAGGTGTTTATCTGGCGCCTTCCGCGTTTGAAGCGGGCTTTATGTCCGTGGCGCACAGCATGGAAGATATCAATAACACAGTCGACGCCGCGCGCCGGGTGTTTGCGAAGCTGTAAAAGAGAACGTCCAGAAACAACGTAGGCCGGGTAAGGCGAAGCCGCCACCCGGCTTTTTTATTGCCGGATGGCGACGCAAAGCGTCTTATCCGGCCTACATGAAAGGGGTCCGTCCATAGGCCGCCATCCGGCAAACTCAGCGACTCTGCTTTCTCAACAAATAGATAAAATACGGCGCACCAATAAACGTCGACAGTAATCCCGCCGGGATCTGATACGGAAACAGCACCATTCGCCCGCACCAGTCGGCAAACACCAGCAACACGCCTCCCGCCAGCGCCGAGATGACCATATGCGGCATCGTGCGCCGGAAACCTAACATCCGCGCAATATGCGGCGCCATAAGCCCAACAAAGCTCAGCGGCCCGATGGTCATGGTGGCTGTCGCCGTCAGGCCCGCAGCCAACATCAGTAACGCCACGCGCGACGGCGTCAATGCGATACCCACCGCCCGAGCCGTCTCACCGCCCAGCGGTAAAATCGTTAACCAGCGACGGCACAGCGGCGTAACCGCCAGCAGAATCACCATCACGATCCCGGTCCGTAGCACCTGTTCGTCAGTGGCGTTGTAGGTCGAGCCGGAGATCCAGGTCAGCACGCTTGCCATACGCGGATCGCCGCTGGCCTGCAACATCATCAGCAGCATCGTAAACGCGGTGCTGAGCGCCATCCCCGCCAGCAGCATGCGTTGCGGCGAGAAGCCGCCGCGCCCGGCGGCAATCATAATAATCAGCAGCGTTATCGCCGCCCCGAGACTTCCGGCGGGCAGCAGCCAGCCAAACGCATCACCCGGTACGAGGAACAGCATCAACACCACGCCAAACGCGGCACCGGAGCTAATCCCAAGGACTTCCGGACTGGCCATCGGGTTACCGGTCAGGCGCTGAATAATACAGCCCGCTACCGCCAGCATCACCCCTGCAATCATCGCCGCCAGAATACGCGGCCAGCGCCAGGGCATCAGTTCATCCAGCATTGCGCCGCTGGCCCAGGTCCAACCGTGGGCATCACGACCAAACGAGAGCGCCACGACGGCAGTCAGTAGCAATATCGCCCCACCCGCCAGCGCGAACATCAGCACGTTCTGACGTTCTGCTGCCACGTGGTTATTGGCATTCATATCCGGCGCACTCATGCTGCGCAGGCGCGGCAGCAGCCACAGCAGCAGCGGCGCACCAATCAACGCGGTCACCGAGCCGGTGGAGACTTCCATCGACACGCGGGTCAACCACAGAATAATTTGATCAGAAAGCCAGAGGATCAGGGCCCCAATCAGCGGGGCCAACATCAGGCGCGCCAGCAAACGCCGTGCGCCGAGCATTTTCGCCAGCAGCGGGGCAAACAGGCCGATAAAGCCGATAATCCCCACCGCGTTAACCAGCAAGGCACTGAGCACAATCGCCAGCGTTAACGCCGCCAAACGCGCCAGCGACAGCGCCAGCCCGAGATTACGTGCTACCCCGTCATCCAGCCCCATCAACGTCATTGGACGCAGTAACAGCAGGGTCAGCATCACGCCACCCAGCAGCTGTGGCCACAGACGCTGCACGCCATTCCAGTCGCTTTGGGTGAGCGTCCCGCTGCTCCACATAAACATGCTTTGCAGCTGATCGTGGTGGAAGAGGACCATCAGCTGGTTAATCGCACCGCAGTACAGGCTGACCACCAGACCAGCGAGGATCAGCGTCACAGGTGACAAACGCTTGCCCCAGGCAACGCCAAACACCAGCGCCCCGACGATACACGCCCCGGCCAGCGCTGCGAATTGCGTGGTCAACACGCCGGGAATGGCCCACAGCGTGGTGACCGTAATGCCCAGCTGCGCACCGGTTGCCACACCCAGCGTGGTCGGCTCCGCCAGCGGGTTACGTAACACCTGCTGAAACAGCACGCCAACCAGGCCCAATCCGGCACCGACCAGTAATGCAATCGCCAGTCGTGGCAGCAGGCTGTAATGGAAAACCATCTGTTCGATGGCACCGATATTCGGTGACCAGATAGCCTGCTGCCACTGGTCACGCGGCAGGGCAATGGAGAAGTTAATCCAGGTCAGCCAGATCGCAACAATAAACAGCGCCACCAGCAGCAACGCCGGATGGCGGCTTCGTCTTATCCAGCCAACAACGTGCCCGAACCGTAGGCCGGATAAGGCGCTTTTAGCATCGCCGTCCGGCATTTCAAGTTTCCTGCTCACGCTTTGCCTCCCAGCGCAGTGTCCAGAATGCGGGCAAAATGCATCGCCGACAGCGTGGCGCCATAAAACCAGACCGCGGGTACCCGCTGAAAGCGACCGGCGCGAACAAACGGCATCGCCTGCCACAGCGGCGTGGACATCAGCGCGTCCATTTCTTTATCGTTACCATGATCGAAGCACAGCACATCAACATCTTTATACGCGGCAAGCCGGTCAATCCCCACGGCAGTGCTGCCCCAGAAGTTGGTTTCTCCCTGCCAGGCGTTAGGGATCCCGTATTCGTCCAGCACGTCCTGGAACAAACTGTTCGGGCCAAATACCAGCATATGCCGCGAATCAAGCAGGGATGTCAGGAGCACGGGACGCGCGCCGCGGTGAATAAAGCGCGGTTTCAGGCTGGCAATCACGGTATCGTATTGCGCCAGATGACGTTCAGCAGCCTTTTGCAGATTCAGCAGTTGCGCCATCTCCTGCAACGACTGGCGAGCGACCGCCAGCGGTTTTTTGCCGTCGCTGAAGCTAAATCCGCGACCCGGCGCAATGCGCGCCAGTTTTTCTGGCGCGGGGCCATAGCCTGCCGACCAGACCATAAACGAGGGTTTCATTTCGGTCAGCAGTTCGAGATTGGGTTCTGTGCGTAACCCGACGTCAATCACCGAGTCCGGCAACGGGGGTTGATTGACCCACAGCCTGTAGTTAGGAACATCGGCTACGCCATAGGGAGTGATTCCCAGCGCCAGCAACAGTTCTACCGGCAACCATTCCAGTGCCACAATACGTTTTGGATCAACCGCCGCCGCCTGCGCCGAATTCATCTGCCAGAGCAGCGGTGACAGCGCCATCGCCGTTAATAAACGTCGACGGGTGATATGATGTAATCCGACCATTAATAGACAAAACTCACGGGTGCGGCACCGCCCGGATGCGGCAAAATGCCCATCGGGATGCCATAAATCAGTTCCAGGGTTTCACTGCGCATCAGTTCCGCGGGCGTTCCCTGAGCAATCATTTCGCCACCGCGTAGCGCCACCAGATAATCGCAGTAACGGGCCGCCATGTTGATATCATGCAGTACGGCAATCACCGTCAGTCCGCGCTGCTGGCTTAAGCGGTGCACCAGCGCCAGTACATCAACCTGATGCGCGATATCCAGCGCCGAAGTCGGTTCGTCAAGCAGCAGGCAGCGACTGTCCTGCGCCACCAGCATGGCGATCCACGCGCGCTGACGCTCGCCGCCGGACAGGCTATCAACCAGTCGATGCGCCAGCGGCTTTAGCCCCACAAGCGTGATCGCCTCTTCCACTTTTTCTCTGTCAGCCACGCCAAAGCGTCCCAACGCGCCGTGCCACGGATAGCGACCAATCGCCACCAGTTCACGCACCGTCATCCCTTCCGCCTGCGGCAACTGTTGCGGTAAATAGGCGACCTTACGGGCAAATGCTTTACTGTTCCAGCTCTCCAGCGGCTGCTCGTCGAGCAGGATTTCGCCGTCTGACGGCGGCTGATGACGTCCGAGCATTTTCAATAAGGTTGATTTACCGGAGCCGTTATGACCGATAAGACCGGTCACTTTTCCCACGGGAAACGTTAACGAGAGGGGATGTAAAAGCGTGCGGCCAGGCACACGAAAGGAGACGTTACTCAACGCAAAAGTGGTGTCGGGATGGGATCTGTTTTCCTGCATAGCGGCCAACTTGTAAAACGGGCACGCAAAGCGTGCCCAAAGAGAAATTAGAAACGGAAGGTTGCAGTTGCAACGACCTGACGTTCCGCGCCCCAGTAGCACGCGTATTCGCTATAGCAACTGGAAACGTATTCACGATTAAACAGGTTATTGACGTTAACCGCAACGCTGGACCCCGCCATGCCGAAACGGGCCAGATCGTATTTGACCATGGCATCAGCAACGGTATAGCCACCGACGTTAAACGCGTCATTTTTCTTCGCTGCGTCGTTTTTATAGTAGCTCACCGTTGAACCGGTGTAACGCACACCTGCGCCAACGGTCAGACCGCTCAGGGCAGTGTCATAGAACGTGTAGTCGGTCCACAACGATGCCTGATTACGCGGAACTTCTGCCGGGCGCTTACCTTTGAAGATAGTGTCCTCAGTATATTCCGCATCCGTGTAGCTATATGCCGCCGTGACGTTGATATTGGCATTGACTGCTGCTTTGGCTTCCAGCTCAATACCGCGTGAGCGAATTTCACCACTCTGAACGCTATACAACCCGGTTGGATCGTTCGGGTCTGATGTCAGGTTTTTATTTTTCGTCAGTTGATACACCGCTGCCGTCAGCACGACCGGCATATCCTTCGGTACATACTTCACACCGGCTTCGTACTGCTTACCGCGTGAAGGATCGAACGGTTTCCCTTCTTTCGTTGCACCGGAGGTCGGCTCGAAAGATTCGCTGTAACTGAAATACGGTGAAATACCGTTGTCAAACAGGTAGTTAATGCCACCACGCCAAGTAAACTGCTGATCGTTCACTTCTGCCAGAGAATTGCTGGAGCGGGTCAACGTAGAGGTTTTCGCAAAATCGTAGCGACCACCGAGCGTCAGCACCCACTTATCCCATTCCATCTGATCCTGGGCATAAAGTCCGGTCTGCTCCATGCGGTTGAGCACAGCGTATTTCGCATACGGCCCACTCACATCGATATTCGGATTGCCATACTGTGGATCCTGCATATCCAGCGGATCGGCAGAACCATACAGAGCATTCACATCGTTACGCATACGTGAGTAATCAACGCCTGTCAGCAGGGTATGATCAACATCACCGGTCGCAAAAGCAGACTGCAATTGGGTATCAACGGTGAACGCGTTGAGATCTTCGTCAGAACGCACGTATTGGCGGTTAATCTTGCCCGGTGCACTGTAACCGTAGCCATAAACAGAACGATAAAGCGTTTTCACCTGGTCATAACGCAGATTCTGGCGCACGGTGAAGGTATCGTTGAACGCATGCGAGAAGTTATAGCCCACCATCTGCTGGCGGCGCGCCATCTTGTTATCTTCTTCACCTTCGTTGAAATCGGTCGGCAGTTTGTGCGGATTGCCATTCGCGTCGTAATACGGAACGAGTGTACCTTCACGCGGCAGCCAGCCATAGTATCCTGCGTACGGATCGTTCTGGAAGTTGCTCAGGAAAGTGAAATCGGTTTTGTCATCAGGACGCCAGCTAAACGCAGGTGCAATCGCGTAACGCGTTGATTTTGACATCTCTTGCTGAGAGTCCTGACTATTCCCTAAACCCGTCAGGCGGTATGACCACACGCCGTCATCATCGATAGCATCGCTAAAGTCGAACCCGGTTTGCCAGAAGTTGTTAGTCCCCATCTTAAACTGAACTTCTTTCAGTGGCTCTGTGGTCGGACGCTTGCTCACCATGCTGACAATACCGCCAGGGTTGCTATTGCCGTACAGCACTGATGTTGGCCCGCGCATCACTTCTACGCGTTCCAGGAAATACGGGTCCATCGACACTTCAGAATAGTTATTGCCCTGAAGTTTCATACCATCCAGATATTGGTTGGTATTGACGGTGGTAGGCGCGGTGAAACCACGAATCGTCACCACATCATAGGTGGTGGAACTACCACGCGTAGCAAAAACGCCGGGGGTGTAAGCAATCGCTTGTTTCACGGAAGCCGGCTGCTTGGTATCCATCTCTTCACGCGTCACGACCGAAACAGACTGTGGGGTCTTTTCGATAGGCGTATCAGTCTTGGTTGCCGTGGCGGAACGCTTGGCAGCGATGGTCGGAGCAGGTCCCCATGCGCTTTCTTGTGCGGCTGGTGCTGCGGTGACAGTGATGGTTTCTTCTTTTGGTTCAACCGCCGCCTGTGCATAGACAGACATGCCGCTAACCGCTGTGGCTACCAGCACTGCCATTTTACGCAGCGAGGAATTTGGCTGAGCAGTTTTATAACGCGCCATTGGTATATCTCTGATGAAAGTGAATGATAACGTAAACGAGAATTATTATTATAACGGCAGCATAATATTCGAAACGCTGGCGAGATAGCAAGCGATACACATCCCTACTAAAACTGAGGGGTCAAGAAATAACCAGATGAAAAGAAAGGGTTAATGAATTACGCTGAAATGTTGTTTGGTCGGGGACTGGGATGAGAAAAGAAAAACCCGCCGAAGCGGGTTTTGGGAGAGATTAGTTACTGCCGAACATATCTTTGATCCAGCCTGCGACACCGTCGCCATCTTTCTTCTCTTGCTGCGGCGGTTGTTGCTGTTGTTGCTGTTGAGGCTGCTGCGGCGGCGTTGACTGATCAAACGGATTGCCAGACTGTTGCAGCATCTCACCTTGCTGACACAGCGAATCCGGATCGCTGGTCCACACCGGGAGGGTACGCATCCCGCCGCTGCACACGAAGTTGCCGTCGTAATCCACGCCCATGTCGACAATATCTTCCGGCGGCGTCAGCGTTAACGGCGTTGGCGTCTGGTTTGCCAGATAGCGCTGGTAAATCGACATCGCCCCGCTCGCACCGTACAACTTGGTAGGCTGGTTGTTATCGCGACCCACCCAGGTAATGGTCACCTGACTGCCGTCAATACCAGCGAACCAGGTATCAACGTTGTTGTTGGTGGTCCCGGTTTTCCCCGCCAGATGCAGCCCCGGATACTTCGCGCCAAGCTGACGGCCGGTACCGCGTTGCACCACCTGCTGCATGGTCCACAGCGTCATGTATGCCGCCTGTGCTGGCACAGCGCGTTCGGCCTGCGGGAAGCTTTGATACAACACCGTACCGTCTTCGGCAATTACCGAGCGCAACGCTGATAACGGCGCGCGGTTACCGCCGCTGGCGATGGTCTGGAACGCCTGCGCCACTTCGATTGGCGTCAGGTTCAATGCCCCCAGCAGCATAGCTGGCACCGGGTGCAGCTGATCTTTCGGCGCGCCCAGTTTTTCCCAGGTCTCGGTGACGGCTGGCAGCCCCAACGCCATGCCCAGATTGACCGTCGGCACGTTCATGGAACGGGTTAACGCATCCACCAGCATCACTTTACCGCTTTCGCTGTAGCGACGGTCATCGTTCTGCGGGGACCACACCTGCCCATTTGGCTGACGCAGCGCAATCGGCGCATCGGCAATCCAGGTATTGAGGCGGTACAGCTTCGGCTGGCTCAGGGCGGTCAGATAGGTCGCGGGCTTCGCCAGAGAACCAATTGAACGACGCGCCTGCATAGCACGGTTGTAGCCTGCGAACTGCGGCTCCGACCCACCGACCATGGCGCGAACCTCACCACTAAAGCGGTCCACTACCACAATCGCCGTTTCCAGATCGCTCAGCTTACGCTGTTTCTTCAGCACCGGAATGCCTTCCACCGCCGCTTTTTCTGCGGCGTCCTGCGCCACGGAATCAAAGGTGGTGAAAATCTTCACGCCGGAAAGATCTTTAACTTTGTCGCCCAGCTTCGCCTGTAGCTCCTGACGCACCATCTGCATAAACGCGGGCTGTGGAGAGATCACCCCACCGCGCGGCTGCACGCCTAGCGGACGCGCGCTCAGCATTTCATACAGTTCCTGGTCGATAATCTGCTGCTGTTGCAGAAGACGCAGCACCAGGTTACGTCGCTCCAGCGCCAGTTTCGGGTTACGCCACGGGTTGTAGATTGACGCCCCTTTCACCATCCCCACCAACAGCGCCTGCTGATCGAGGCTCAACTCTTCAACCGGACGGCCAAAGTAATACAGGCTCGCCAGCGGGAAGCCGCGGATCTCGTTGTCGCCGCTCTGGCCGAGATAGACTTCGTTCATGTACAGCTCAAGGATCCTGTCCTTGCTGTAACGGGCATCCATCAACACGGCCATGTACGCTTCGTTGGCTTTACGCCAGTAAGAACGTTCGCTGGAGAGGAACAGGTTTTTCACCAGCTGCTGGGTCAGCGTACTAGCGCCCTGCACCGTACGACCTGCCGTCAGGTTCGCCAGCACCGCACGACCAATGGAATACAGGCTGATGCCGTCATGCTCGTAGAAATGACGATCTTCGGTTGCCAGCAGCGTGTCCACCAGCAGATCCGGGAAACCGCTACGCGCCACGAACAGACGCTGCTCGCCATTTGCCGAAGAGAGCATGGTGATCAGGCGTGGATCGAGACGGAAGAAACCGAACTGGCGGTTGTTATCCAGATTCTCGATGGTGTCCAGATGATCGCCGTCAAAGGTCAGACGCGCACGCACCTGCCCTTCTTTACTGTCCGGGAAGTCAAACGGACGACGGATCATCTCAATGCTGTTCGCCTGCACGGTAAACTCACCGGGCCGCGTCATCTTCGAGACCTGACGATACTGCGTAGCCTCCAGCAGCTTCACCATCTCTTTTTTGCCGATGGGCATTTCTGGCTCGAGGTTAACCATCCGGCCATACACGGCCGCAGGCAGCTGCCAGACTTTGCCATCAATACGGCTACGGATTTTTTGATCCAGATAGACGCCGTAAATGGCAATCAGCACCAAAAAGACAATCGACAGTTTTACCAGCAGCCAGAACCAGCCGCGTTTACCACGAGGCTTACGCCCTTTGCCTTTACCTTTACGCGGCATCGGTTCTTCATCCTCATAGTCATCATCATAATCGTCGTCATACTCATCATCTCTGAGCTGACGACGGCTCACCTTTTGTTTCGCCGGACGCGTCGGTTTCCCTTTACGTCCAATTGGCTCGCGGTCATTCCCCGCCATGCTTTTTCTCCGCAACATTCAGGCGCAAAGACCTGATTCTCTGTTCTTCCGTCAAGCGACAGAAGAAGAAATCTCTCAATTTTTTTGCCTGATGGCGCTTCGCTTATCAGGCCTACCACTACAACTCATGAATACTTTTTGGTACGCCGCGTCGGCGCGGTATTCGCCGGGTCGTCCGGCCAGACATGTTTGGGATAACGCCCTTTCATCTCTTTTTGCACCTCACGGTACGCCCCCTGCCAGAACGCGCTCAAATCACGGGTGATTTGCAGCGGTCGCTGCGCCGGGGAGAGCAGTTCCAGCACCAGCGGGACGCGCCCCTGTGCGAGGGTCGGCGTATTGGCCTCGCCAAACATTTCCTGCATCCTGACCGCCAGCGCCGGTGGGTTATCCTCGTGATAGCGAATGGCTATCCGGCTTCCCGTCGGCACAGTGTAATGTGTGGGCAATTCACTATCCAGACGTTGCAGCATTGACCAGTCCAGTAATCCGCGCAATGCCTGGCCCACATTGACTGCTTTAAGCGCGCGTAAAGCGTGCACACCGCTCATATGCGGCAGCAGCCAACTCTCCAGCGTCGCCAGCAACGACGCGTCGTCCATGGCAGGCCAGTCGTATTCCGGTAGCCATTTTGCCGCGCATTGCAGACGCAGTCGGAACTGCGCTGCTTCCGGCGTCCAGTTGAGCACACTTAGCCCTTTATCGCGAATACCATTCAGCATCGCCTGATGCAGTTCCTCTTCCGAGGGTTTGGCCAGCGGCTGCACTTTTAGCGTCAACTGACCTACCTGCGTGCGGCGCAATGCCTTTAGCGTCCCCTGATGTTCATCCCATTCGATAGTGTCGGACTGCTGCAGCAACTCAGGAGATGATTGTATCAGCGCATCGATATCCAGCGGCAGGGCCAGCAAAATACGCGCATCCGGCGAGGCGCTGCCTTGCAGCAATAAAGGCGCAATAATCCATTCATGACGCCCTGATGCGTCGTCGGCATCCAGCATCGCCCCCATCCCGTTAGCCAGCTGATACCGCCCCTCCTGACCACGACGTCGGGCAATGCGATCGGCGAAAGCCGAAGCCAGTAACGGGGCGATCAGCGCGCTATCAGGCTGCCCACCTCGAATGTTCAGGCGCTTCAGCAATTGTTGGCTACGCTGCTGCCAGTTCGGCTGATTGCGTGAAAACGCCACCGTTAGATCGGTACTGCCACCGCGCGGGGGCTCTTCGAGAATCGCCGCCAGTTTTGCTGCCGTTGCCGCTTCGTTGTCATCTGTGGCACGGACCAGCATCGCCGCCAGACGCGGATCGTTGCCGAGCGCCGCCATTTTCTGCCCCGCCGCACTGAGCCTGTCGCCCTCAAGTGCGCCCAGCATGTGCAGCAGCCGTTTTGCCGCCTGCAAATTGACCGTCGGCGGCCTATCCAGCCAGCTTAACTGCGCTGGGTCAGTGCATCCCCATTGCAGCAATTCCATTAGCAAGCCGGACAGGTCGCTTTGCAGCATCTCCGGCTCACCCTGCGCCGCCGCTCTTTCGGCCTGCTCTTTCGCCAGCAGATGCAGGCAAATACCGGGTTCCAGACGGCCTGCTCGCCCGGCTCGCTGGGTCATCGACGCCTGGCTAATACGCTGGGTAATCAGGCGCGTCAAACCGGTGCGCGGGTCGTAACGCGCCACGCGCTCCTGCGCACAGTCCACCACCAGCCGGATACCTTCGATAGTTAAACTGGTCTCGGCAATATTGGTGGCCAGCACCACTTTGCGCGAGCCTGGCGGCGCGGGCAAAATCGCCTGGCGCTGTTCGGTAAGCGATAACGCACCGTATAGCGGGCAAAGCAGAACATCATTGCCCACGCGCGAGGTCAGCTGTTCCTGCACTCGCTGAATCTCCCCCACGCCCGGTAAAAAAAGCAGCAACGAGCCGCTTTCCTGGCGCAATAGCTCCACCGTTGCCACCGCCACGGCTTCATCAAAGCGCTGATGCGCCGCCAGCGGCTGATAGCGTCGTTCTACGGGAAAGGCGCGGCCTTCAGAGACAATCGTCGGCGCATCGGGCAACAGCTGCTGCAGACGCCCGTTATCCAGCGTTGCCGACATGATCAGCAGTTTTAAATCATCCCGTAGCCCTTGCTGTACATCCAGCAATAGCGCCAGCGCCAGGTCAGCCTGCAAGCTGCGCTCATGAAATTCGTCGAGGATCACAAGGCTAACGCCGTTTAGCTCGGGATCGCGTTGGATCATGCGCGTGAGCACACCTTCTGTTACCACTTCGAGCCGGGTATGCGGTCCAACGCAGTGTTGAGCACGCATGCGGTAGCCCACGGTCTCACCGGGCTTTTCGTTCAGCAACTCGGCCAGACGCTGCGCCACGTTGCGGGCCGCCAGACGACGCGGCTCCAGCAGAATAATCCGCCCCTGAATGCCATTGTGCGCAAGAAGCTGCAACGGCAGCCAGGTCGATTTCCCGGCGCCGGTCGGTGCGGTCAGCAGAACCTGCGGTGAGGTATCAAGGGCGGTAAGCAGTTCAGGCACTACGGCGGCAACGGGCAACGTCGTCACAAATGGCTCCAGAGGGTTAACATTCTTCGCGCTGCATTGTAGCATCGCGTTAATTCATAACCGAGTATCCATCATGTCTGAGCCAAAAAGGCTGTTCTTTGCCATTGAATTGCCAGCCGAGGTTCGGGAGCAGCTTATCCACTGGCGAGCCGCACAGTTCCCGCCTGAAGCGGGTCGCCCCGTCGCGGCTGACAATCTGCACCTGACACTGGCCTTTTTAGGCGAGGTCAGCGCTGAGAAGCAGCAGGCACTGTCACAACTGGCCGGGCGTATTCGCCAGCCGGGTTTTACGCTAACACTGGATGACGCCGGACAATGGCTGCGCTCACGCGTGGTCTGGCTAGGAATGCGCCAGCCACCACGCGGGCTGTTGCAATTGGCGAGTATGCTGCGGGCGCAGGCCGCGCGCAGCGGGTGTTACCAAAGCCCACAGCCGTTTCATCCGCATATCACACTGTTGCGCGATGCCGGCCATGCGGTCACGATCCCGCCGCCGGGTTTTTGCTGGTCATTTCCGGTCACCGAGTTTGCGCTTTACGCCTCTTCATTTGCACGCGGTCGCACACGCTACACGCCACTACAGCGCTGGACGCTTGGCGAAAAATAAAAGGACATCTCCATGGAATTTTCTCCGCCACTTCAACGCGCGACTTTAATTCAGCGCTACAAGCGTTTTTTAGCGGATGTGATCACACCCGACGGTACAACCTTAACGCTACACTGCCCGAATACCGGCGCGATGACCGGATGCGCTACACCGGGTGACACCGTCTGGTATTCAACATCAGAAAATACGAAACGGAAATACCCGCATACCTGGGAATTAACGCAAACCCAATCCGGTGCGTTTATTTGTGTTAACACCCTGTGGGCTAACAGATTAACGAAAGAAGCTATTCAGAATGCGTTAATTTCAGAACTTTCGAACTACAGCATATTGAAAAGTGAAGTAAAATACGGCGCCGAAGGCAGCCGCATTGATTTTTTGTTACAGGCGGATTCCCGCCCTGACTGCTATATTGAAGTGAAATCAGTCACGTTGGCGGAAAAAAATCAGGGTTATTTTCCCGATGCCATCACTGAACGAGGTCAGAAACATCTTCGGGAATTGATGAGCGTAGCGGCCGAAGGCAAGCGAGCGGTGATATTTTTCGCAGTGCTGCATTCAGCCATTACACATTTTTCACCCGCGCGCCATATCGATGCAAAATATGCGCAATTATTAGTCGATGCACGGCTTAAGGGGGTAGAAATTCTGGTATATAAAGCGGAACTTTCTGCCCACGGAATGACTCTTAAAGAGCCATTAGCCATTACGTTGTAATAGCATATACAAACGGGTTAATTAGTATTCTGGCCGCGTGCGCAAATACGCTTTTCCTCACAGGGTTGTCAAGTGTAACGTTTAGATAATTGCTATCCGGAAAAGCATCTGCTATTTATAGCGACCTGATTTTTCCCCCGAACATGGGGATCGATAGTGCGTGTTAAGGAGAAGCAACATGCAAGAAGGGCAAAACCGTAAAACATCGTCCCTGAGTATTCTCGCCATCGCTGGGGTGGAGCCGTACCAGGAGAAACCGGGCGAAGAGTATATGAACGAAGCCCAGCTGTCGCACTTCAGGCGTATTCTTGAAGCATGGCGTAATCAACTCAGGGATGAAGTCGATCGCACTGTGACTCATATGCAGGATGAAGCAGCTAACTTCCCCGATCCGGTTGACCGTGCCGCACAGGAAGAAGAGTTCAGCCTTGAGCTGCGTAACCGTGACCGTGAGCGCAAACTGATCAAAAAGATCGAGAAGACGCTGAAGAAAGTAGAAGACGAAGATTTCGGCTACTGCGAATCATGCGGCGTAGAAATTGGTATTCGCCGTCTGGAAGCGCGTCCGACAGCCGATCTGTGCATCGACTGCAAAACGCTGGCTGAGATTCGCGAAAAACAGATGGCAGGTTAATCCCGTCATTTGTACCACGTTGACTACAGGCGGGAGTTTCTCCCGCCTTCTTCTTTTATGCTATCCACCGACATGACTGACAAACGCTATATTGGCCGTTTCGCCCCATCCCCTTCCGGCGAACTGCATTTTGGTTCATTGATTGCCGCTCTCGGCAGCTACCTACAGGCTCGCGCACAGCACGGGAACTGGTGGGTGCGCATTGAAGATATCGATCCCCCTCGTGAAGTTCCCGGTGCTGCAGATACGATTCTGCGTCAGCTGGAACATTACGGACTGCACTGGGATGGCGAAGTACTGTGGCAATCTCAGCGCCATGACGCGTACCGTGAAGCGCTGGCCTGGTTACAAGAGCAGGATCTGAGCTATTACTGCACCTGCACCCGTGCCCGCATTCAGAGTATTGGCGGCATTTACGACGGTCACTGTCGCACATTACGCCACGGACCGGACCACGCGGCGGTGCGTATCAAGCAACACCACCCGGTCATGCAGTTTAACGACCGACTGCGCGGCGAGATTCAGGCCAACCTTCAGCTTGCTCGGGAAGATTTTGTCATCCACCGACGCGATGGGCTGTTTGCCTATAACCTGGCGGTGGTGGTTGATGACCATTTTCAGGGCGTGACGGAAATCGTGCGTGGCGCGGATCTTATCGAGCCCACAGTGCGCCAAATTTCGCTGTATCAGCAGTTTGGCTGGCCGGTACCGGACTATATTCATCTCCCGCTGGCGCTCAATGAACACGGGGCTAAACTTTCTAAGCAGAATCATGCGCCTGCCCTGCCGCAAGGCGATCCGCGCCCTGTTCTCATCGACGCGTTGCGCTTCCTCGGACAAGACATAGCAATACCGTGGCAAGCGCTAAGCGTGGAAGAATTACTGCAAACTGCGGTGCAAAATTGGGTGCTTACGACGGTGCCGGGTTCAGTGAATGTAAATCCGGCATTCTCAAATGCCTCTTGCTGAGCTATGATTAGCCGCTATTTTTACACAGCAACACTTGTTCTGACTGAAGTTTGACACTACCGAGGTGTACTATTTTTACCCGAGTCGCTAATTTTTGCCGCAAGGTGCTAAGCCGCGAGGAGCGCGAGGCCGAGCTTGCCGTCGCCCGTCCACATATGACGGTAATCCCGCGTGAGCAGCACTCTATCTCCCGCAAAGATATCAGTGAAAATGCCCTGAAGGTAATGTACAGGCTTAATAAGGCTGGATACGAGGCATGGCTGGTCGGCGGGGGCGTACGCGATCTTTTGCTGGGCAAAAAGCCGAAAGACTTTGATGTCACGACCAACGCGACCCCCGATCAGGTTCGGAAACTGTTCCGTAACTGCCGTCTGGTAGGACGTCGTTTCCGTCTGGCCCATGTGATGTTTGGCCCGGAAATTATCGAAGTGGCAACCTTTCGCGGACACCATGAAGGCAGCGAAGCCGACCGTGCAACCTCACAGCGCGGTCAAAATGGTATGCTGCTGCGTGACAACATCTTCGGTTCCATCGAAGAAGATGCGCAACGCCGCGATTTCACCATTAACAGCCTTTACTATAGCGTAGCGGATTTTACCGTTCGCGATTACGTCGGCGGGATGCAGGATCTGGAAGACGGCGTCATTCGCCTGATCGGTAATCCTGAAACTCGCTATCGTGAAGATCCCGTGCGTATGCTACGCGCCGTCCGCTTTGCTGCAAAACTCGACATGCGCATCAGCCCGGAAACCGCCGAGCCGATCCCGCGTCTGGCAACCTTGCTGAACGATATTCCGCCCGCACGCCTGTTTGAAGAAGCGCTCAAACTGTTACAGGCGGGCTACGGCTACGAAACTTATAAGAAACTGCGTGAGTACAGCCTGTTCCAGCCGCTGTTCCCGACCATTACCCGCTATTTCACCGAAGAAGGTGACAGCGCAATGGAACGCATTATTGCCCAGGTACTGAAGAACACCGATACCCGTATCCACAACGATATGCGTGTCAATCCGGCGTTCCTGTTTGCCGCCATGTTCTGGTACCCGCTGCTGGAAGCCGCGCAGAAAATTGCTCAGGAAAGCGGTCTGGCCTACTACGACGCTTTCGCGCTGGCGATGAACGACGTGCTGGACGAAGCGTGCCGCTCGCTGGCGATTCCTAAACGCCTGACATCGCTCACCCGCGATATCTGGCAGCTTCAGTTACGCATGTCCCGTCGTCAGGGAAAACGTGCCTGGAAGCTGATGGAGCATCCGAAATTCCGCGCAGCCTACGATTTACTGGCGCTGCGTGCCGAAGTGGAAAACAACGCCGAACTGCAGCGTCTGGCGCAGTGGTGGGGCGAATTCCAGGTTTCCGCGCCACCAGAGCAAAAAGGCATGCTGAACGAGCTGGATGAAGAGCCAGACGCACGCCGTCGCCATCGTCGTCCGCGTAAACGTGCGCCGCGCCGCGAGGGAAGTACGTGACCCATCGCGTATACCCAACGGATTTTGGGTTGCATCAAGACGGCGACACAGCGAACTCCCGGGAGCGTACATCAGTACGTGATTGGGATGAGCGAGGAAAGCCAACACAGATGCAGCCAGAAAGACGACGGGTATATATCGCACTCGGCAGCAATTTAGCCTCTCCGCTGGAACAGGTTAATGCTGCCGTACAGGCGCTGGGAGAAATCCCGGACAGCCGGATCGTCGCCGTATCCTCCTTCTACCGCACGCCACCATTGGGTCCTCAGGATCAACCTGATTACCTGAACGCTGCCGTTGCGCTGGAAACCACGCTCGCGCCTGAAGAGCTGCTCAACCACACGCAGCGTATCGAGTTGCAGCAAGGGCGAGTACGGAAAGCCGAACGCTGGGGTCCGCGCACGTTGGATCTCGACATCATGTTGTTTGGCAACGACGTGATTAATACCGACCGCCTGACCGTTCCGCATTACGATATGAAAAACCGGGGCTTTATGCTGTGGCCGCTGTTTGAAATCGCGCCGGAACTGACTTTCCCGGACGGTACCTGCCTGCATCAGCACCTCACCCTCCTTGGCGCAGAAAAACCTGCCCACTGGTAAATTTTCCCCTCCCCTTTAGCGTTTACTGCTTTCGCGCCAAACGGTTGCTTAAAACCATTGCCCCCCTGAATATGACTGCTAGAATGCCGGTAAATATGACTTTCACACTCAGGAAATGTTATGAAACCGACGACCATTTCCTTGCTGCAAAAATGCAAGCAAGAGAAAAAGCGCTTCGCGACGATTACGGCCTACGACTACAGCTTCGCTAAACTCTTTGCCGACGAAGGTATCAATGTGATGCTGGTCGGCGACTCACTGGGAATGACAATACAAGGGCATGAATCCACACTACCGGTGAGCGTTGCCGATATCGCTTACCACACCGCTGCTGTTCGTCGCGGTGCACCAAACTGTCTCTTGTTGGCTGACCTGCCATTTATGGCCTATGCCACGCCAGAGCAAGCATTCGAAAACTCAGCGATCGTTATGCGTGCTGGCGCCAATATGGTCAAAATCGAAGGCGGCGCGTGGCTGATTGATACGGTAAAAATGCTGACCGAACGTGCGGTTCCGGTTTGTGGTCATCTGGGCCTAACACCCCAGTCGGTGAATATCTTTGGCGGTTATAAAGTGCAGGGCCGTGGCGATGCGGGCCAAACGCTGCTCGACGATGCGCTGGCGTTAGAAGCCGCAGGTGCGCAACTGCTGGTGCTGGAGTGCGTTCCGGTTGAGTTGGCAAAACGCGTGACCGACGCGTTGTCCATCCCGGTAATAGGTATTGGCGCGGGTAATGTGACCGATGGTCAGATCCTGGTGATGCACGATGCGTTTGGCATTACCGGCGGCCATATCCCTAAATTTGCCAAAAATTTCCTCAATGAAGCAGGCGACATGCGCGCCGCGGTGCGGCAGTATATTGCCGAGGTTGAATCCGGCGTTTACCCGGGTGAAGAACACAGTTTCCATTAAGGAGTCAAGGTGTGCTAATTATTGAAACCCTACCGCTGCTGCGTCAGCATATCCGTCGTCTGCGTCAGGAAGGTAAGCGCGTCGCGTTAGTTCCCACCATGGGTAACCTGCACGATGGTCATATGAAGCTGGTCGATGAAGCCCGGGCTCGAGCGGATGTAGTGATCGCCAGCATTTTCGTTAACCCGATGCAGTTTGACCGCCCGGACGATCTGGTGCGCTACCCGCGTACGCTGCAAGAAGATTGCGAAAAGCTGAACAAACGTAAAGTCGATTACGTCTTTGCTCCAGCCGTAGAAGAAATCTACCCTCAGGGTCTGGAAGGCCACACTTTCGTTGATGTTCCCGGCCTCTCCACCATGCTGGAAGGTGCAAGTCGTCCAGGTCACTTCCGCGGTGTTGCCACCATCGTTAGCAAGCTGTTCAACCTGATCCAGCCTGATATCGCCTGCTTTGGCGAGAAAGACTTTCAGCAGCTGGCGCTAATTCGCAAAATGGTGGCCGATCTGGGTTACGACATTGAGATCGTCGGTGTGCCGATTATTCGCGCCAAAGACGGTTTGGCCCTGAGCTCACGCAACGGCTACCTGACGGCTGAGCAGCGTAAAATCGCCCCAGGCTTGTACAAAGTGATGAGCCGCATTGGGGAAAAATTACAGGCCGGTGAGCGCGATCAGGAAGAGATCATTGCCATTGCAGAGCAGGAGCTGAACGAAAAAGGCTTCCGTGCCGATGACATTCAGATTCGCGATGCCGATACTTTGCTGGCGCTAAGCGAAACCAGTCAACGTGCAGTAATTCTGGTCGCTGCATGGCTGGGCCAGGCGCGTCTCATCGACAATCAAAGCGTTACATTAGCCCAGTAGACAGGGGCTAAAAATCGGGCAATACTGCCTGAAAATTTCTCAAAGCAGGTCGTTTGCGCCTGCTTTGCCAAGGTAAACGACAGGGTATAGACGTTATGATTCGCACCATGCTGCAAGGCAAGCTTCACCGCGTGAAGGTCACGCAGGCGGACCTGCATTACGAAGGCTCCTGCGCTATTGACCAGGACTTCCTCGATGCTTCCGGTATTCTGGAAAACGAAGCGATTGATATCTGGAACGTGACCAACGGTAAACGTTTCTCTACGTATGCCATTGCGGCTGAACGCGGCTCGAAGATCATCTCCGTGAACGGTGCAGCGGCACATTGCGCTGAAGTTGGCGACATCGTGATTATCGCCAGCTTCGTGACGATGTCTGATGAAGAAGCGCGAACCTGGCGCCCGAAAGTTGCCTACTTCGAAGGCGATAACGAAATGAAACGTACTGCGAAAGCGATTCCAGTACAGGTTGCCTGAAACGTGTTACCCCTGCGGCTGGTTGCTGACCAGCCGCGACATGGTCTCCAGCGAATCCGTTCTTAAAATATAAAGCCTTTTCAATAAGAACGGATTATCCCCCGGTTTCACCTTCCCTTTCACCGTCGTCACCGCTAAGTGAAACCCCGCCTCTCCTGCCGCTGTCACCGCCGTAGCGTTATAACTGCCAAAGGGGTATGAGAGGTACAGCACATGCGGATTAAACTGCGCCAGCGCGCGCCGCGAACGGGCAAAATCAAACAGGATATTATGGTGGCTACGACTCAGCAGGATCGGCCGACGGTAACCATCTACCCGATGTAAAAAATGGGTATGTGACTGAAAGTCAAACACATCCCTGATGCCATTCAATTCAGAGACGCTCATAAACTGCAGCGATTTTGGATCCCACTTTTGCGGATGCCGCTTAATACGCGATGAGATAATAAACGCCGTTGCTTTCATCCCATACTGCTTCAGCACCGGATACGCATAGCGGCTGACCGACTTCAGCCCATCGTCAAAGGTTACCACCACCGCGCGCGCGGGCAGATTAGCGCGGTTACGCACGTAGTCTTCTAACTGGTACATCGTCAGCGTGGTGTAGCCCATATCACGCAGCCAGGTCATCTGGTTGCTGAAAGCACGTACGGAAGTGGTCGTCGAGGTATGGCGAAAACGGGTGTTCTCTTCATCACGCAGAATGTGATGGTAAGTCAGCACCGGGATCCCATTATCGGTCTGAGCATCTAAGGCGCTGATATAAGCCAGCCGGTCGCCAATACGGATTTGAAACCACGTCTGGTTCAGCCTGTCTTTCAGCTTGTTTATTATGGGATAGCGCAGATTGTCCGCCAGCACGCCAAACGGCGCACTCCCGGCGTCGGGGGCGTTATAAACCGGTGTATCTTTCCAGGTGATCAGGTTCTGATTACTCAGGGGCTTATTGAGATCGCCCAATCCATCTTCAACCTTCTGCCGCCCCTGCACGCGCTCCAGATGGCCTTTATCGATAAATCCCTTACCGAAGCCAAAGGTAAACGCGTAATAGTCTTCGCCACCGGGAATGACCGAAAGGATCTGGCCCGCACGAATATTCCCTACCGTCACCATTTTATTGCCAACCTGTGCCCAGACAGCAGCATCTTCAGTGGTTTGCATATAGCGCGCAGGCAACGCCGCAACCGCAAAACCAGAAAACAGGAACATAAGAATAAGCAGAGCACGCATAACCATATGGGATAACCGAGGCGAAAAACCTCGGCTATTGTAGCAAAAGCATCATCAATACCAATGCTTAATACTCATACAAATCATGCTTCAACACAAAGGGGGGATTTTTCTGTTGCTGATGCCACAGGCTGGTGACATCAGGACCGCCGAGGGAAACAATTTGATTGCGAAACGCCGCGCTGCTCATCGATTCTCGCGACAAAAGCATTCGCTCAAGCAATGGATACGTCACGCCTGAGATCACTTCACACTGGGAATGTTTATGGCTCATCAGCGCCGCGACGCGATAGGGTGCAGAACCCGAAATATCGCTCAGGAATATCACGCCTTCGCCAGAGTCGGTGTTGTGAAGCGCATCACACATCATCCGGCTTAACATATTTGCGCTGAGCCCGCGCCAAAAACTCACCGCCCGGCATTGCGCCTGCGGGCCGAACTTTTTTTCCAGACGATGCAGCATATCCTGTGCCGTATCGTCATGACAGGTAATCACCCAACCTAACATTGCCTACCTCCTTAGCAGACAAGTAGTTTATCAGGGTGATAAATACATAACGGTGATAAACATCAAAAGTCTTCCTCTCCCGGTCCGGGAGAGGAAGAAAGAATCAGCTGCGTAACCCACGTCCGCGTTGAATCAGATACCAGCAGAGTAAATAAAAGGCGGCAATAAACACCACCAGCACGCCAAAGGTCGTGACCAGCGGTACATCATGAATGCCGAGGAAACCGTAGCGGAAACCACTGATCATGTAGACAATCGGGTTCAGGTGCGACAGTCCCTGCCAGAACGGCGGCAGCAGCGTTAGCGAGTAGAACACGCCGCCCAGATAGGTCAGCGGTGTCAGCACAAAGGTCGGGATCAGGCTGATATCGTCAAAGGTTTTGGCAAAAACCGCATTCAGCAATCCGGCCAGCGAGAACAGGACCGCCGTCAGCACCAGCGTAAGCGCCACAAAGACCCACGAATGTACCTGAAACGGCACAAAAAACAGGGAGATAGCGGTCACCAGAATACCTACGCACAGCCCGCGCGCCACGCCACCACCGACAAAACCGGTAATAATGACGTGCGTCGGTACCGGCGCGACCAGCAGTTCTTCAATGTTGCGTTGAAACTTGGCGCTGAAAAATGACGACGCGACGTTGGCGTACGAATTGGTAATGACCGCCATCATAATCAGCCCCGGTACGATGAACTGCATGTAGCTAAAGCCGTGCATTTCGCCGATACGTGAGCCAATCAAATTACCGAAGATAATAAAATACAGCGTCATGGTAATGACCGGTGGGACCAGCGTCTGGATCCAGATCCGCATAAAACGGTGGATCTCTTTCGCCCAGATGCTTTTCAGTGCGACCCAGTAAAGCTGCATCATGTGCGATCTCCTTGTTTGTCATGCACCAGAGAAACAAACAGCTCCTCCAGTCGGTTCGCCTTGTTACGCATACTCAATACCTGAACGCCCTGGGCGCTCAGTTGGGAAAACACGCTGTTTACCCCCTGCTCTCTCAGCACTTCGACTTCCAGCGTGGAAGTATCAACCAGACGGTATTGATAGCCTTCCAGTTTGGGCAACGGGCTTTTCGCTGCTAAATCGAGAATAAAGGTCTCGGATTTCAGTTTGGAGAGCAGATTTTTCATCGACGTATTCTCCACCAGCTCACCATGCTGAATAATACCGATATTACGGCACAGCATTTCCGCCTCTTCGAGGTAGTGGGTGGTCAGAATAATCGTCGTGCCTTTGTCGTTTAAATCTTTTAAAAATCCCCACATTGAACGACGCAGTTCGATATCAACGCCCGCCGTCGGTTCATCGAGGATCAGTAGCTTCGGCTCATGCATCAAGGCACGGGCGATCATCAAACGTCGCTTCATACCGCCGGACAGCATACGCGCCCGTTCGTTACGCTTTTCCCACAGATCGAGCTGTTTTAGATAAATTTCGCTGCGTTTTACCGCCTCTTTATACTCAACGCCGTAATAGCCCGCCTGGTTCACCACGATCTGCTGCACGGTTTCAAACGGGTTAAAGTTAAACTCCTGCGGCACGAGCCCAAGCTGGCGTTTAGCGTTAACCGTATCTTTTTCAAGATCGTAGCCAAAGACGCTCACCCGCCCTGAGGATTTGTTCACCAGCGAGCTGATAATCCCAATGGTGGTGGACTTTCCTGCGCCGTTAGGACCTAAAAGCGCATAAAAATCACCCGCTTCGACTTGCAAATCTATGCCGCGTAGCGCCTGAACGCCACCGGGATAAGTCTTTTTAAGTTGTTGAAGTTCCAGAGCAATGGTCATGGTTTTTTACTTACCTTACATTCTAATACTTGATATTTGGTTTTAATAAATCAGGAGTTACCCTATATTAGCGCAACGCAATTTACTGGGTTACAGCCTCCATGAAAGACATAGATACACTTATCAGCAACAATGCACTATGGTCAAAGATGCTGATAGAAGAGGACCCCGGATTTTTTGAAACGCTGACGCATGCGCAGAATCCGCGCTTTCTATGGATTGGATGCTCCGATAGCCGCGTTCCCGCGGAACGTTTAACCGGTCTTGAACCGGGCGAATTATTTGTTCACCGTAATGTCGCCAATCTGGTAATTCATACCGATCTGAACTGTCTCTCAGTGGTTCAGTATGCGGTTGATGTGCTGGAAGTGGAACACATTATTATTTGTGGGCACTACGGTTGCGGTGGCGTACAGGCCGCCATTGAAAATACAGAATTGGGACTGATTGATAACTGGTTGCTGCATATCCGCGATATCTGGTTTAAACACAGCTCACTGCTCGGGGAAATGCCACCGGAGCGTCGTATTGATACACTGTGCGAGCTGAATGTCATGGAGCAGGTCTACAACCTGGGCCACTCCACCATCATGCGTTCAGCCTGGAAGCGTGGTCAGAAGGTCACTATTCACGGATGGGCTTACGGTATTCATGATGGCCTACTTCGCGATCTGGACGTGACCGCCACCAGCCGTGAATCCCTGGAACAGCGCTACCGACAGGGGCTGTCGAACCTCAGCCAAAAGCACAGTAACCATAAGTAACGCAACATTGCCGGGGGGCGGCTACGCCTTACCCGGCCTACAAAACGCTCACCATCAGGCACGTTCGCAGATTTACTCGTCCAGCAGTACCACTTTGCCAACATACGGCAGATGGCGATAACGCTGGGCGTAGTCAATGCCATAACCGACAACAAACTCATCCGGAATGGAAAAGCCGATAAATTCGACTGGAACATTCACTTCACGACGGGAGGGTTTGTCCAGCAGCGTACAAATAGCCAGAGATTTCGGCTCGCGCAGGCTGAGGATTTCACGCACTTTTGACAGCGTGTTACCGGAGTCGATGATATCTTCGACAATCAGTACATCTTTACCACGAATGTCTTCATCCAGGTCTTTGAGGATTTTAACATCACGGGTAGTCGACATGCCGCTGCCGTAGCTTGAGGCAGTCATGAAGTCGACTTCGTGGGAGACATGCACTTCACGGCACAGATCTGCCATAAACATAAATGAGCCGCGTAACAGACCAACCAGCACCATGTCACTGCCGCTGTCCTTGTAACGTTCGTTAATCTGACGCCCGAGTTCAGCAATGCGCGCTTTGATCTCCGCTTCCGGGATCATGACTTCTACAGTATGTTTCATATCTCTAACCATATGATTTAAAAACAAATCACTCAATGCTCACTCTTAATAAGACAGCATCTAAGCGCAAGGTACGAAGTATACCAGTAAAAGCCTTTATTCGCGGCATCTGTTGTCCTATGACGGTATCTTTACCCCACACCAGAACAGAGAACATGGGTCTTCCCTGGCCGCCCTGGGCAAGACTCAATAAAAATACCCGCTATTTACTGCGGGTATTTTATTGCTCTCAGATTTTTGACAACAATCACTTATCAAATTTAAGCGACATTAACGATGCTTTCGCCACATCCTGATATTGTTCAACCAAATCTTTGGTCATATTAAAAGCGACCTGCACGGCTTTATCTTTTTCCGACGTTACCAGCATCATATTTAGGATTTCGGTATCCGGCGCCTGGGAGCGGAAGGTAATCAGCCAGGCTTTATGCCCATCCACGGTCACGGCTTCCGCCTGCGGTTTGAAGTTAGTCAGCATTTTTAGCATCGCATCTTTCGCTTGATCCAACTGTGATGCGGGCAACGCGCTGCGCCCGGCGGTCATCCCTAAAGAGGCCTTGCCACGTTCGTCGCCATAAATAACCTGCGGACGATTTTCCGAAGGGTATTTAATTTTCGCCATTTCGTCGGACATTGGCGTCAGCGTTTGCGGAATTTCGATACTCAAATTGAGCTGCGGGATATTCTGGCGTTGCATTTTCATTTCGGCATGCGCTGAAATCGCCACCATCATGACAAAAGATGCGGTGAGTACCTTGCGGAAAAGATCCATTCTAACCTCATGATTTATTATTAATCATATCAGTATATCCGCCGCGCTAATGAATGAAACGGTAAATGCCCATTTTAAGAACATCCTGTTTTACCGGATGGCAAAAATGCCATCCGGTCATTTTGTTACACGGTAAAGCCGAGCATCATGCCGGTGTCTTCATGTTCTAACAGATGGCAGTGCGCCATATAGGCATGCTCTTTCGGTGCGTCGTGATCAAACTTCACTAACACTTCGCTGACGCCGCCTTCAACACGAACAGTATCCTTCCAGCCCGCACGGTGCGCGGCCGGTGCTTTACCGTTCTCAGACAGTATGCGGAATTGGGTGCCGTGAATATGGAACGGATGCAGCATCATGTCGCCCTGCCCGGAAATCACCCAGCGTTCGTGCTGACCTTTCGTCGCGGCAAACATCGGTTTATTCATATCAAATGCCTGGCCATTAATGCGGTTGGCATTATGGAAATCGAACGTCCCGCCGTGGTCCATGCTGCCCATATTGCCGTGATTCATATTACCGTGATTCATGTTGCCATGATTCATTTTACCGTGGCCCATCTCGCCATTATTCATATGCCCCATCATCTGCCCATGCCCCATGCCGGCCATGGCCTGGTCGCCATATTTCTGCATCAGCATTTGCATGCCCATCATGTCGAGCATCGGGTCCATAGACAGCTGCAGCCTGCGCACCGTCAGTCCTTCCAGTGAAGGCAAGGCTGGCAGGGTGGTCAACGTGTCTGGCAACGTACCGGAAGCGGTGATACGCAATGGCTGGATGCGCATCACCGGATGCGGCTTATCAAAGGGCGCAATCGCCATCCCCATCTGGCTCACCGGCAGCGTGACCAGATCAAAAGCTTTGCCATCACTGATATCCACCAGCACTTCAAACCGTTCGCCCATCAGCATGGGCAGCTCGGAGACTTTCACTGGCTCTGCCAACAGCCCACCGTCGCTGGCAATGACGTACAGCGGACGGTTGTCGCTGGCCGCCACGTTAAGTGAACGGGCATTACAGCCATTCAGCAAACGCAGACGCAGCCAACCGCGCGGCGCGGCATGCTGCGGATACATCGCCCCGTTAGTCAGCAGCGTATCGCCAAACCACCCGACGGCGGCGGTCATCATATCCAGCTGATAGTTAATTTGTCCGTCTGCGGAGAACTGTTTGTCCTGAATAATCACCGGAACATCATCAATGCCCCACTGTTTCGGCAACAGCAGTTTGTGGATGTCCTCATCTTCAATCAGCACCAGTCCGGCCAGCCCCATCGCCACCTGACGACCGGTTTTGCCGTGCTGATGTGGGTGGAACCAGCAGGTCGCTGCCCGTTGTTCGGGCGTGAAGGTCACAGAACGTTTCCCGCCCGCCTGAATAACCCCTTGCGGTCCGCCATCGACGTCACCGGGAATTTCCAGGCCGTGCCAGTGCAGCGTCGTCTCTTCGGCCAGCTGATTATGGATATCAACGGTGACCGCTTTACCTTTCTGCAGTTTCAGCGCCGGTCCCAGTAAATTACCGTTATATCCCCAGGTGGTCACGGTTTTACCGGCAAAGGTCGACTGCCCGGCTTGAACGATCAACTGTATACGATCGGCAGCATCTGTCGTTAACAGGTCAGGGATAGGTAACGCAGGACGCTCAGCAGCGAAAACCGAACGGCTCCAGAGAGGTAACGCTGACGCGACGCCCAGCGCCACGGAGTACTTTAAAAAGTCACGACGTTGCATAATCACTTCCTTATATTCAGCAGCTTAAGCAGGCTATCTTTTAAGCATAAGCCTTCCCCTTACGGGAAGGTCAAGTGAACCGCTGATAATAAAGGTCGTCGCTTCGCTCGCAGTGTGCTAACGTTTAAATTCCGTGATGCAGTGGTAGAAGCAATGAAGACGTTTTTCAGAACAATTTTGTTCGGCAGCCTGATGGCCGTATGCGCAAACAGCTACGCGCTCAGCGAGTCCGAAGCCGAAGATATGGCCGATTTAACGGCAGTGTTTGTCTTTCTGAAAAATGACTGTGGATACCAGAATTTGCCCAATGGGCAGATCCGTCGCGCACTGGTCTTTTTTGCCCAGCAGAACCAGTGGGACCTCAGTAATTACGACACCTTCGACATGAAATCACTCGGTGAAGACAGCTACCGCGATTTAAGCGGTATCGGGATCCCGGTTGCCAAAAAGTGCAAAGCGCTGGCGCGTGACTCCCTGAGCCTGTTGGCCTACGTTAAATAATGTGATGCCGGATGGCGTTGACCGGCAGCGTCAGCAAAACCGACTTCACCGCCTCATCCCCCTGTGTCACCCGAAGTACCGCGTCACCTAACTGTCGCCCGACTTCTTCGTGATCGACGGTAAACAGGCAAGCGGACGACATCACCCGTGATGAAAAGTCGCTGCTCGCCGTGGCGCACAGCATCGCCTTTTCATCCAGCCCGCAATCAGGCAATGCAGCCAGATAATGGCTGGCGCCCATCAGCAGAAAATCGTTAATAAAAATGATAAAATCAGGCCTTGCATTGTGCTGCATAAACTTGCGCATGGCCTCCTCACCTGACGACTCTGCAACGGTACCAAAGAAAATCAGTCCATCGTTCGGCGTTTGTCCACTTTCACGCATTTCCTCCAGACAGCCGTCAAGAAACTGCAGCCCATGCATGCTGTCAGCGCCTAGCGTCGCAACAGCAATACGCTTTGCCCCCTGACGCAGCGCAAAACGTACGCACTGCCGTCCCATCTCTTCATGATGGAAATCAACCCAGTTAAAATGTCCCTTCAGCGCCCGACTTTGTCCCATCGTGACGAAAGGAAACCGCCGATCGTTCAGCAATAAAATACGCTCATCATCAATACGCGTATCCGTCAGGATGATCGCATCCGCACGGTTTTGCTCAATGATTTTTTGCAACAGTTGCTGCTCTCCCTGCCGGTCTGTAGTGATGTGGATAACAGGATCGATACCGCTGGTTTTCAAGCTGGACTGTAGCCCTCTGGCAATGCGCATAAAGAATGACGCGGTGTGAACGTTGCCGCCGTCTGCGGCGGGCAGCAACAGCGCCACGGCACCTACTTTGCCGCTGCGCAGATGCCGGGCGGAAGCATTCGGCCGATAGCCCAGCCTTTCCGCCGCCTCCAGCACTTTTTTCCGCGTATGGCTACTGATATCGCTTTTGTTATTCAACGCCTTCGAGACCGTAGCCGTAGAAAGATTCAGAAACTCAGCCAATTCTTTAATATTCATTTTTCTGTATGGACTAAATTGCTTCAGACAAGGATATTTCTGTCAATCTAAACCATTAATTTTCCGGTGACAATAAAAAAGCATTTTAACACAACATGATTATGTTGAAGAGATCACATTTACGTAGAAAAAGCCATTGCTATCGTTATTTTTCAGATCTAGCATAAATAATACGAAATCGATTAAGTATTTTTATAAAATACCTATATAGCCTAAATAATTCGAGTTGCATCACGGCTGCAACTAAGCGCATTACGGGGAACGTACAAATAGTACGTGACCAGGGTAAGCGCAGGCAGCCAACAAAGATGCGGCTTGAAGTATGACGGGTATAAACAAAACTAACAAAGGTAATCCCTATGCAATTAGATAGTCCGCTTCCTGTTGCAGCATCCGTCAATAAAACACGGCCACAGGTGATCTGGATTTGTCTGTTAGCGGCTCTCGCCGGTTTGTTATTCGGCCTGGATATTGGCGTCATCTCCGGCGCGCTCCCGCTTATCGCCAAAGAATATCATCTACTTGATAACCAACAAGAATGGATCGTCAGCTCAATGATGGTCGGTGCCGCAGCAGCGACTCTGTGTAGCGGCTTTCTGGCATATCGATTAGGCCGTAAATATGCTCTACTCATTGCCGCAGGCTCATTCTGTATCGGTGCCATTGTCTGTACCTGTGCCATCAGTGCGGATATGTTGATCGCCGGGCGCTTGATTCTCGGTGTTGGCCTCGGTGTCGCCTCTTACGCAACGCCGCTTTATCTTTCTGAAATCACGCCAAAAAATATCCGCGGTGCGATGATTTCCGCTTATCAGTTAATGATTGCTCTCGGAATTTTAATCGTCTTTCTGACCAATACCGCCTTTAGCTACAGCGGCAACTGGCGTGGAATGCTGCTGGTTGTCGCTATCCCTTCGCTAATTTTCCTGTTTGGCGCGTTGTTCCTGCCTCGTAGCCCACGCTGGCTGATGATGCATGACAGGGAAGATGATGCCAGAGCCGTATTGCTGCGCCTGCGCAACAGTCGAGAAGAGGTAGAAAATGAGCTACAGGAAATTAAAGAACAGCTTAATGTTAAACAACATGGCTGGCATTTATTTAAAGAAAATAAACACTTTCGTCGTAGCGTCGGATTGGGGATCGTCCTGCAAATCATGCAACAGTTCTCCGGCGTCAATGTGATGATGTACTACGCACCACGCATCTTCCACGAAATTGGCTTTAACTCCACGGCAGACCAAATGTGGGGGACGGTAATTGTTGGACTGGTGATGACTGTGGCGACCTTTATCGCCGTCGGCTTTGTCGATCGCTGGGGACGTAAACCAATGCTGTATATTGGTTTTATCACCATGGGCATTGCGATGAGCGTGGTGGGATCGCTGCTGGGTGGTGATGCGTTATCGGTGATGGAGAAAGGCGTCACCGTGGCGATGCTACTGCTGTTTATCGTTGGTTTTTCTATGTCAGCAGGTCCACTAATCTGGCTGTTATGCTCCGAAATTCAGCCATTAAAAGGGCGTGAATTTGGCATTACCTGCTCCACATTTACCTGCCATATCGCCGGGATGATTGTCAGTGCAACCTTCCTGTCGCTACTCAATACATTAGGTAGCGCCCACACGTTCTATCTATATGCCTTATTAAACCTCACTGCCATTATCATTATTTATTTCTTTGTTCCTGAAACAAAAAACATTTCACTAGAAAAAATTGAACAGAATCTAATGGCAGGAAAAAAATTACGCAACATTGGCCGATGATAAAATGGAGTATCGGACATGAGTTTTATAGAATTTACTGAAGATAATTTGTATATTTCTTTTTCGCTTAATGAAAAACAGCAAATTTATATAAATCGATTTTCAACAACCAGAGATTGCACGACGCACGGTGAGTTTCCGCTGGTACAGGTACATGCCAGCGGCTACAACCAAAACGATCACCATGCCCGCAAACATACCGGCAGCGAACCGGGCTCATCGTTACGCTACCAGTCCCATCGTTTTAGCGAAAATGAGCGGGGAAAGAAGCTTGAAATCAGCCTCAGCGATGAAACGATCGGCGTATGCTGGCATCTTCAGCATTTTCGCGACACGCGCGCAGTGCGAGTCTGGTGCGAGGTACGCAATGATTCTCAGGAACACATCGGTCTGGAATATGTCAGCTCCTTAACGTTGTTTGCCATCGACAGCCAAACGTGGGAAAAAACCACGCTTCTGCACTTGCCGCACAATAACTGGTACGGCGAAGCACAGTGGAAGAGCCACTCACTGCCGGACCTCGGGCTGGATAAAGTGAACCATTTTTCACTCGATCGTCTCTCGGTTGAGAGTACCGGAACCTGGTCCAGCATTGGCTATTTGCCCTGCGCCGCTTTTGAGGATACCGCCGCAGGCACCACGCTACTATGGCAGATAGAACACTGTGGCTCATGGCAGTGGGAAATCGGCGATTTCCGCGACCATCTCTATTTGCAAGTCAGCGGACCCACCGAGAATGAAAGCCACTGGTGGAAAAATCTCGCACCGGGGGAAACCTTTACTTCCGTGCCGGTCGCCGTTGCGCTGGTCCAGGGAGGGTTACAAGACGCGCTACAGGAAATCACCCGTTTTCGGCGAAAAATACTGCGCCCGTCGGCGGATAACCAACAGCTCCCGGTGATATTCAATGATTATATGAACTGTCTTTCCGGCGATCCAACCACCGCGAAGCTGCTGCCACTCATTGACGCCGCCGCAGAAGCGGGATGTGAATACTTTTGTATCGACTGCGGCTGGTACTCTGATAGTGAATGGTGGGATGGGGTCGGCGAATGGCTTCCCGCGCCAACGCGCTTCCCCGGCGGGATCCGTGAACCGCTCGATTATATTACCGCTAAAGGCATGAAATCAGGGTTGTGGCTGGAACTGGAAGTCATGGGGATTGCCTGTCCGCTGGCACAGACTTTACCCGACGAGTGTTTTTTCCTGCGCCACGGTAGACGGGTTATTGACCATCAACGCTATCAGCTGGATTTTCGCCATCCTTTGGTGCTGGAGCATGCCGATCGTGTTATTTCCCGGCTGGTCGAGGAGTATGGCATCAGCTATATCAAAATGGATTACAACATTAATGCGGGCAGCGGGACGGAGTACGCCGCCGATAGCCCCGGCGACGGCCTGCTACAGCATAATCGAGCCTACCTTCTCTGGCTGAAAAACACTATGGACCGCTACCCACATCTGGTGATTGAAAACTGCGGCAGTGGCGGCTTGCGCATGGACTATGCGCTTTTGCAACAGCACAGCATCCAATCCGTTACCGATCAGACCGACTATCGCTTAATGGCACCTATCGCCGCCGCTGCGGCCTCGGCGGTAACGCCTGAGCAGGCCGCCATTTGGTCTTATCCCTTACGGGAAGGCGACCGTGAAGAAGTGGTGATGAACATGGTCAATAGCCTGCTGCTGCGGGTTCATCAAAGCGGGCACCTGGCAGAACTGAGTGAAGAGCGTTTCGAACTGGTTCAGGAAGGGATCGCACTGTATAAATCGTTTCGCCAGCAGATCCCTCATCTCGAGCCGTTCTGGCCGCTAGGCATGCCCTCTTTCACGTCACCGTGGCTGGCATTTGGCCTGCGCAACGACAATGAAGCATGGCTGGCGGTCTGGCGTATGGAAAGTGAGCAGGGTTCAATCACGCTGCCGCTCGGTGGCGTCACGCAGGCCGGTTGCGTTTACCCACATTTCGCCAAAGCGCCCTGTCAGCCTGCGATCAACAAACATGAATTAATGATTTCACTCCCGGAGAAACTGACCGCCAGGTTGTTTCATCTCACCTTTGACCACTAATTGAAAACCGCCTCCCGATAGGGAGGCGGCCATTATTTCTGCTGAACAAATTCGCGGTATGCCGCCACCACCTGAAGGAAATCTTCGACGCCGCACAGAGACAAACTCTCTTCGTCGTAGTAGTTCATCCCTTCTTCCATTTCGTCGCCCGTAAACTCCAGTTGATTGGCACGCACCATCACTTCTTCGCCATCCAGCCAGAGCGTGTACTCATGCCCTGCCCGCTGCCAGGAACGCTCACTGCCTTTTACCGCACGCGCTGCCTGTTCCACTTCATCCAGTAAGGCCAGGTTCTCTTTCACTTCTTCATTAAACCAGTGCCCTACCACTTCGTGGCCCATGGACATTCGCACTTTTACCACTCCGGTAATATCGCGCAGAAATTCGTAATCCATAATGTGTTCCTCTGCTCCCGGCAGTGCGCCAATACCGCACTGCACCTTGCTGTAATTATCGCAGCAGCGCGGCAGAAAAAAAGCGTAACGGGTATAAGGAATAGAAATAAAAATGCCCGAAGAAGCTGACCTCTCCGGGCATTGATGCGTTTTTGTGCAAAATCCGCTAGCGAATTATACCGCCGTCTGGAAAATCACGCTGTCCGCTTTCTCGGTGTACTGAGAGAGCTGGTCAAAGTTCAGATAACGGTAGGTATCCACGGCGGTTTTATCCACCTGGGCAACATAGGTCTGATACTCTTCCGCCGTTGGCAGCTTGCCAATCAGCGCCGCCACGGCCGCCAGTTCCGCAGACGCCAGATAGACGTTCGCGCCGGTACCTAAACGGTTCGGGAAGTTACGCGTTGACGTTGACACCACGGTCGCACCGTCGGCCACACGCGCCTGGTTACCCATACACAGTGAACAGCCCGGGATCTCAATACGCGCCCCGCTCTTACCAAAGACGCTGTAATAGCCCTCTTCGGTCAGCTGTGCGGCATCCATACGGGTTGGCGGTGCCACCCACAGACGAGTCGGCAGCTGGCCTTTATGCGCATCCAGCAGCTTACCTGCGGCACGGAAGTGACCAATGTTGGTCATGCAGGAACCGATGAACACTTCGTCGATCTTCTCACCCTGCACGTCAGACAGCAGACGCGCGTCGTCAGGATCGTTCGGCGCACACAGGATTGGCTCTTTGATATCCGCCAGATCGATGTCGATCACTGCCGCATAGTCTGCGTCAGCGTCGGCTTCCAGCAGCTGTGGATCCGCCAGCCATTTTTCCATGCCCTGGATACGACGTTCCAGCGTACGACGGTCACCGTAACCTTCTGCGATCATCCACTTCAGCAAGACGATGTTAGATGTCAGGTACTCAACGATCGGCTCTTTGTTCAGCTTAATGGTACAGCCAGCAGCAGAACGCTCAGCGGACGCATCGGTCAGTTCAAATGCCTGCTCGACTTTCAGATCCGGCAGGCCTTCGATTTCCAGGATGCGGCCGGAGAAGATGTTTTTCTTACCTTTCTTCTCAACGGTCAGCAGGCCCTGCTTGATCGCGTACAGCGGGATCGCATGGACCAGATCGCGCAGGGTGATACCCGGCTGCATTTTGCCTTTGAAGCGCACCAGCACTGACTCCGGCATATCCAGTGGCATCACGCCGGTTGCAGCGGCAAACGCTACCAGACCAGAACCCGCCGGGAAGGAAATACCGATCGGGAAACGGGTATGCGAGTCACCACCGGTACCGACGGTATCCGGCAGCAGCATGCGGTTCAGCCACGAGTGAATAACACCATCGCCCGGACGCAGCGAGACGCCGCCACGGTTCATGATGAAGTCAGGCAGCGTGTGGTGCGTGGTCACGTCAACCGGCTTCGGATAGGCGGCGGTATGACAGAACGACTGCATCACCAGGTCTGCGGAGAAGCCCAGGCACGCCAGGTCTTTCAGTTCATCACGGGTCATTGGACCGGTGGTGTCCTGAGAACCTACAGAGGTCATTTTCGGTTCGCAGTAAGCCCCCGGACGAATACCGGTAACACCGCAGGCACGCCCGACCATTTTCTGTGCCAGCGAGTAGCCGCGGTTGCTTTCCGCCACGTCTTTCGCCTGACGGAATACGTCACTGTGCGGCAGACCCAGCGCTTCACGCGCTTTGGTGGTCAGGCCACGACCGATGATCAGCGGAATACGGCCACCGGCGCGTACTTCGTCAATCAGCACATCGGTTTTCAGCTCAAAGGTCGCCAGCAGTTCATTGGTTTCATGGTTACGCACTTCACCTTTGAGTGGGTAAACGTCAATCACGTCGCCCATGTTCAGGTTGTTTACGTCCACTTCAATCGGCAGCGCGCCTGCATCTTCCATGGTGTTGAAGAAGATTGGCGCAATTTTACCACCGAGGCACAGACCACCGCCGCGCTTGTTCGGCACGTTCGGGATGTCATCGCCCATGAACCACAGTACGGAGTTGGTCGCAGATTTACGTGAAGAACCGGTGCCGACAACGTCGCCAACGTAGGCCAGTGGGTAGCCTTTCTTCTGCAGTTCTTCAATCTGTTTGATCGGACCAACGGCACCCGGTTGATCCGGCTCAATGCCTTCGCGGGCGTTTTTCAACATCGCCAGCGCGTGCAGCGGGATATCCGGACGCGACCATGCATCCGGAGCCGGAGACAGGTCGTCGGTATTGGTTTCGCCGGTCACTTTGAACACGGTAACGGTCATTTTCTCAGCGAGTGCTGGACGGTTCAGGAACCATTCGGCATCGGCCCAGGACTGCATTACCTGCTTCGCGTAGGCGTTGCCCGCTTTGGCTTTTTCTTCTACATCATAGAAGTTATCAAACATCAACAGCGTATGGGACAGTGCTTTAGCGGCAATCGGCGCCAGTTTCGCATCGTCCAGCGCGTCAATCAGCGGATGAATGTTGTATCCGCCTTGCATGGTGCCCAGCAGTTCAATGGCTTTCTCTGGTGTCACCAGCGGGGACATAGTGTCGCCTTTCGCGACGGCAGCAAGAAAACCCGCTTTAACATAAGCGGCTTCATCTACGCCAGGAGGAACGCGGTTGATCAACAGGTCTAACAGGAATTCTTCTTCGCCCACAGGCGGGGTCTTCAGCAGCTCGACAAGTGCGGCCATTTGGGTTGCGTCTAACGGTTTTGGCACAATCCCTAAGGCGGCACGCTCAGCTACGTGCTTACGGTATTCTTCTAGCACGACGGTATCTCCTCGCTCTCATTGTCATATGCGGTAGGCGATTCTCTTCACGCTCCTGTGAGACAGCAGTTTGTAGGGTAAATGCCCGGTACCGCATAAGGCACAATAACAGGATTTTCACTAAGTGTTAATCCGTTTACAAAAAAGCAACATAAAAAATTGGCTGAATCGTTAAGAATGGTATAGCAAGGAGGCGAGTCAAATTTGTGTCTCCTCCCACTCTCTTAAAGCGATTGATTTAAAACGGTGGCATCAGAATATTTCAACGCGTTTTCAGGCAGCAGATATAATTGTGTAATAAATGTTCACACTCTTTTTCCGGACATACCGGGCGGTTACCCAATAAAAGTCAAAACTGTAAAACACGGGTGAATAATACTCGCGGCAACAGAAACGCCTTACGGCACAGCGCTTGTCTCGTTGGAGTCATTTTATGAAGTTGCCCCTTAAGCCACATCTGCTCGTCCTTCTGTGCAGTGCCGGGCTGTTTGCCGCCTCTGGCGTGATGTTCGTCAAAAGCCGCACAACGGAACCCGTTGCACCGGCCCCTGTCGCACAACAACCTTCAGCACCTGCTCCAGCACCCGTAGCCGCGCCTGCTGTCGCACCAACATACACTGCCGCACAAATCGATCAGTGGGTTGCGCCAGTCGCGCTGTACCCGGATGCATTGCTGTCGCAAATATTGATGGCGGCGACCTATCCGGCCAACGTCATCCAGGCCGCGCAGTGGTCAAAAGACAATCCTAAAATGCAGGGTGACGCCGCTATTCAGGCTGTTGCCGGGCAACCCTGGGACCCCAGCGTAAAATCGCTGGTCGCGTTTCCTCAGTTGATGTCGCTGATGGGTGAAAATCCGCCGTGGGTACAAAGCCTGGGTGATGCTTTCCTCGCGCAGCCACAGGACGTGATGGACTCCGTTCAACGCCTTCGCGCACTGGCGCAGCAAACCGGGGCATTACAATCCACGCCGCAGCAGACGGTCACCACCGTCACAAAACCTGCCCCAACGAAAACCGCCACCAGCGAGTCAACAAGCAATTCCATAACTACCACCACGACAAGCCCCACGGTTATCAAAATTGAATCTGCCGATCCGCAGGTGGTTTACGTTCCGACCTATAACCCGAATACGGTGTACGGCACCTGGCCAAATACCGCCTATCCCCCCACCTATCTGCCGCCCTCGCCCGGTGAGCAATTTGGCAGCAGCTTCGTTAACGGTTTAGGCTTCAGTCTGGGGGTAGCGACAACCTATGCCATCTTCAGCAACATCGACTGGGATGATGACGACGACTGGGACCACCACCATAATAATGATGACTGGGATAATCATGGCGGTTATAACCGCAACGGCGATAACAACATCAATATCAACGTTGATAACTTCAATAAAATCAGTGGTCAGCGGCTGACTGACGCCAACCGTACCTGGCAGCATAACCCGGCCTATCGTGAGGGTGTGCCCTATGCGAATAACCAGCTCAATAACCGCTTCCACGCCACAAACACGGCAACCGGGCTCAGTGCGACCCAGCAAAACCCGCAAAGAGCGGTCAACCGCGATAGCCAGCGTCAGGCAGCCATGAGTCAGATGGAGAAATCGACGGGTAAAACGCTTTCTCAGACCGCGCGTCCGGGAACGAAAGATGCTCAGCGCCAGGCATCAAATCAACAGTTGAAGCAGATTTCTCAGCGCAACAACTACCGTGGCTACGACACCAAACCACAAACCGCGAAGCGGACAAGCACGCCACAACGAGAGACTCGCCAGACGACCGCGCAGAGACAGGAGAAACGGGTTTCGCAACCTGCACAGCAACGCAACGTGCAACAGCGGAATACTCAACAGCGCACCAGTCAGCCACGCGCCAATGCGCTGAGCGGTAACGATAGTCGCTCAGGCAGCTGGCAAGCACAGCAGCAGCGAGGCGCTCAGAGCAGGGAAATATCCCGCAACCAACCATCGCGCCAGGCATCCGGCGGGCGCGCTGAACACCGTGAACTCCGTCATCGTTAAGGGAACCGACATGAAAATGAAATTACTCAGTGGAATGGTGTTGTTCATGGTTTCGGCCACCGCGATGGCACAGCAATCTTTCAGTACACCAGACCAGGCAACCGACGCACTGGCAAGCGCGATCGGTGAACAAAATGAAAGTGCGATGAACAACCTGCTTGGAGAAGACTGGCGCGATTTTCTGCCGCCAGAAGGTGTCGATCCTGATGCCGTTGATCGCTTCCTGCGTGACTGGAAGGTCCATCATAATACCGTCGTCGAGGGCAATACCGCGCACCTTGTTGTCGGGGACAGCGGCTGGCAGTTGCCAATCCCGGTGATCAAAACCACATCCGGCTGGCAATTTGATATGCAGCAAGCCGCCGAAGAGATCCAGACTCGCGAAATTGGCCGCAACGAACTCGCCGCCATCGAGGCATTACACGCCTATGTGGATGCTCAGCAGAGCTATTTTGCGATGAACCAGAAGTATGCGCAGAAGGTTGTCAGCACGGAAGGGAAAAAGGATGGCCTGTACTGGCCCGTTGCGCCAGGCGAAGCGCCAAGCCCTCTGGGACCGGCCTTCAGCCCGCAAGAGCCTGGCACGGGTTATCACGGTTATCGTTTCCGCATCCTTCCCGACAAAACCAGCGGCTTTGCGATGGTGGCCTGGCCCGTCAGCTACGGTCATACGGGCGTGATGAGCTTTATGATTAACGGCGATGACACCGTCTACCAGGCAGATCTTGGTGAAGCATCACAAGAAAAAGCGCAGGCGTTGACCACCTACGCCCCGGATAAAAGCTGGCACCCCGTCGCGCAGTAAAACGGGGAAAACCGAAGGCCGGGTCAGCGCGAGTGCTACCCGGCAGGTTATCTGAGATTACAGGTCGTTACAGGCAAAAAAAACGCCTCCGAAGAGGCGTTTCTTACAAAGTCAGAAGATTACTTCTTCTTCGCTTTCGGGTTCGGCAGGTCGGTAATGCTACCTTCAAAGATTTCTGCCGCCAGGCCCACGGACTCGTGCAGAGTCGGGTGTGCGTGAATGGTCAGCGCGATGTCTTCCGCATCACAACCCATTTCGATCGCCAGACCGATTTCGCCCAGCAGCTCGCCGCCGTTGGTACCGACAATCGCACCACCGATAACACGGTGAGATTCTTTGTCGAAAATCAGTTTAGTCATACCGTCTGCGCAGTCAGAAGCGATAGCACGGCCAGAAGCAGCCCACGGGAAGGTGGCAGTTTCGTAGCTGATGCCTTTTTCTTTCGCTTCTTTCTCGGTCAGACCGACCCAGGCAACTTCTGGTTCAGTGTAGGCAATGGACGGAATCACTTTCGGATCGAAGTAGTGTTTCTTACCAGCGATAACTTCAGCGGCAACGTGGCCTTCATGAACACCTTTGTGCGCCAGCATCGGCTGACCGACGATATCGCCGATAGCAAAGATGTGCGGTACGTTGGTACGCAGCTGTTTATCCACGCGGATAAAGCCACGGTCATCAACTTCAACGCCCGCTTTGCCTGCATCGAGGTTTTTACCGTTCGGTACACGACCAATAGCCACCAGTACGGCGTCGTAACGCTGTGCTTCAGCAGGTGCTTTTTTGCCTTCCATGGAAACGTAAATACCGTCTTCTTTCGCTTCAACGGCAGTCACTTTGGTTTCCAGCATCAGGTTGAATTTCTTGCTGATACGTTTGGTGAAGACTTTTACCACGTCTTTATCGGCAGCAGGGATAACCTGGTCGAACATTTCAACCACGTCAATCTCTGAACCCAGCGCATGGTAAACGGTCCCCATTTCCAGACCGATGATACCGCCACCCATAACCAGCAGGCGTTTTGGTACGGTTTTCAGTTCCAGTGCGTCGGTGGAATCCCACACACGCGGGTCTTCGTGCGGAATAAATGGCAGTTCAATCGGACGGGAACCCGCCGCGATGATAGCGTTGTCGAAGTTGATCACGGTTTTACCGTTTTCGCCTTCAACTTCCAGGGTGTTAGCCCCGGTAAATTTACCCAGACCGTTTACCACTTTCACTTTACGGCCTTTAGCCATACCAGCCAGACCGCCGGTCAGTTGAGTGATAACTTTTTCTTTCCAGGTACGAATCTTGTCGATATCGGTTTTCGGCTCACCGAAGACGATACCGTGATCGGCCAGTGCTTTCGCTTCTTCGATAACTTTAGCTACGTGCAACAGCGCTTTAGAAGGGATACAGCCGACGTTCAGACAAACACCACCAAGGGTGCTGTAACGTTCTACGATGACGGTCTCCAGACCTAAATCTGCGCAACGGAAGGCAGCAGAGTAACCTGCCGGGCCTGCCCCAAGTACCACGACTTGAGTTTTGATTTCAGTGCTCATCATGACCTCTTAATTTATACCCGTCGTCCACCGGGTCGTTCTATCCGCCGGTATTTTACAAAATTGTTAACAATTTTGAAACAACAAACGGCAACCGATTTGTCTTTCGCACAATAACCTCACTGACTTCATGAGATTACCAGAAAAAAGCCGGCCGTCGGGCCGGCTTTTTCGCTTACATCACCAGACGGCGAATGTCAGACAGCGTGTTGTTGATGATGGTAATGAAACGAGCACCATCAGCACCGTCAATCACGCGGTGGTCAAAGGAGAGAGAAATCGGCATCATCAGACGCGGAGTAAACTCTTTACCATTCCACACCGGTTCAATAGCCGACTTGGACACGCCAAGGATAGCCACTTCAGGCGCGTTCACAATCGGTGCGAAGTGGGTAGTCCCCAGGCCGCCGATGCTGGAGATAGTGAAGCAACCGCCCTGCATTTCGCCAGCCGTCAGCTTACCATCACGCGCTTTCTTAGAGATCACCGTCAGTTCACGAGACAGCTCGGTAATGCTCTTCTTGTTCACATCTTTAAAGACCGGAACAACCAGACCATTTGGCGTATCGACCGCAACACCGATGTTGATGTATTTCTTCAGCGTCAGCTTCTGACCATCTTCGGACAGGGAGCTGTTGAAGCGTGGCATCTGCTCAAGAGCCGCTGCGACCGCTTTCATGATGAAGACTACTGGGGTGAATTTCACATCCAGTTTACGCTTCTCAGCTTCGGCGTTCTGCTGTTTACGGAACGCTTCCAGATCGGTGATATCGGTTTTATCGAAGTGGGTAACGTGCGGGATCATCACCCAGTTACGGCTCAGGTTAGCGCCCGAGATTTTCTGGATACGGCCCAGTTCCACTTCTTCGATTTCACCAAACTTGCTGAAGTCCACTTTCGGCCAAGGCAGCATGCCCGGGATGCCGCCGCCAGCCGCAGCTGCCGGTGCAGATTCAGCGCGTTTAACCGCGTCTTTCACGTAAGCCTGAACGTCTTCGCGCAGGATACGACCTTTACGGCCAGACCCTTTCACTTTCGCCAGGTTCACACCGAATTCGCGCGCAAGGCGACGAATCAGCGGCGTTGCATGGACGTAAGCGTCGTTTTCTGCGAAGTCAGATTTGCCTTCAGCTTTTGCTGCCGGAGCCGGAGCTGCGGCAGGGGCAGGTGCTGCGGCCTGAGCCGGAGCAGCCGCTTGGGCAGGGGCAGCAGCCGGTGCCGCGCCTTCAACTTCGAAGACCATAATCAGAGAACCGGTTTTCACTTTATCGCCGGTGCTGATTTTGATTTCTTTCACGGTACCCGCGAACGGTGCCGGCACTTCCATCGACGCTTTGTCACCTTCAACGGTGATCAGTGACTGCTCAGCGGCAATTTTATCGCCCACTTTGACCATCACTTCAGTGACTTCAACTTCGTCACCACCGATGTCCGGTACGTTAACTTCTTTAGAGCCAGACGCTGCCGGAGCCGCTGCGGCTGCCGGTGCAGCAGCCTGAGCTGGTGCCGCGGCTGGCGCGCTACCAGCGACTTCGAAGACCATAATCAGGGAGCCAGTAGACACTTTGTCGCCGGTGTTGATTTTGATCTCTTTCACGGTACCCGCGAAAGGTGCCGGGACTTCCATAGAGGCTTTGTCGCCTTCTACGGTGATCAGAGACTGCTCAGCCGCAACGGTGTCGCCGACTTTGACCATAATCTCGGTGACTTCAACTTCGTCGCCGCCGATGTCCGGTACGTGTACGTCTTTCGCTGCTGCCGCAGCAGGTGCAGCTGCCGGAGCGGCTGCTTGCTTCTCTTCTGCCGGAGCAGGTGCAGCAGCTGCTGTACCGTCGGCGGAATCGAAAATCATGATCAGTTTGCCGGTCTCAGTTTTGTCGCCAACAGAGACTTTGATCTCTTTAACGATACCCGCCTGAGGGGACGGAACTTCCATAGAGGCTTTGTCGCCTTCTACGGTGATCAGCGACTGTTCAGCTTCAACTTTGTCGCCTACTTTGACCAGGATCTCGGTGATTTCAACTTCATCAGCCCCGATGTCCGGTACATTGATTTCGATAGCCATGTTTCTTTTACCTCTTACGCCAGACGCGGGTTAACTTTATCTGCATCGATATTGAATTTGGTGATAGCGTCAGCAACCACTTTCTTATCGATTTCGCCACGTTTAGCCAGTTCGCCCAGTGCCGCTACAACCACATAGGAAGCATCAACTTCGAAGTGGTGACGCAGGTTTTCACGGCTGTCAGAGCGACCGAAGCCGTCAGTACCCAGTACGCGATAATCATCAGCCGGTACATAAGTACGAACCTGTTCGGCAAACAGTTTCATATAGTCAGTAGATGCTACAGCCGGTGCGTCGTTCATCACCTGAGCGATGTACGGAACGCGCGGAGTTTCCAGCGGATGCAGCATGTTCCAGCGCTCACAATCCTGGCCATCACGCGCCAGTTCAGTGAAGGACGTGACGCTATACACGTCAGAACCTACGCCGTAGTCGTTCGCCAGGATCTGCGCTGCTTCACGGACGTGACGCAGGATAGAACCAGAGCCCAACAGCTGAACTTTACCTTTCTTACCTTCGAGGGTTTCGAGTTTGTAGATACCTTTACGGATACCTTCCTCAGCACCTTCCGGCATTGCCGGCATGTGGTAGTTTTCGTTCAGCGTGGTGATGTAGTAGTAAACGTTCTCTTGTTTCTCACCGTACATACGCTCCAGACCATCGTGCATGATGACCGCAACTTCGTACGCGTAAGACGGATCGTAAGAGATACAGTTCGGAATAGTCAGAGACTGAATATGGCTGTGACCATCTTCGTGCTGCAGACCTTCACCGTTCAGCGTCGTACGACCAGAAGTCCCGCCGATCAGGAAGCCGCGCGCCTGCTGGTCACCCGCCTGCCAGCACAGGTCACCGATACGCTGGAACCCGAACATGGAGTAGTAGATGTAGAACGGGATCATCGGCAGATCGTTGGTGCTGTAAGAGGTCGCAGCCGCCAGCCAGGATGCACCAGCACCCAGTTCGTTGATACCTTCCTGCAGGATCTGACCTTTTTCGTCTTCTTTGTAGTAAGCAACCTGCTCACGGTCCTGCGGGGTGTACTGCTGTCCGTTCGGGCTGTAGATACCAATCTGACGGAACAGACCTTCCATACCGAAAGTACGTGCTTCATCGGCGATGATCGGCACCAGACGATCTTTAATCGACTTGTTCTTCAGCATCACGTTCAGGGCACGAACGAAAGCGATAGTGGTGGAGATTTCTTTGTTCTGCTCTTCCAGCAGCGCACCGAAGTCTTCCAGCGCCGGCAGCTCCAGCTTCTCAGTGAAGTTAGGCTGACGAGCCGGCAGGTAGCCGTGCAGTTTCTGACGCTGAGCGTGCAGATAGGTATGCTCTTCAGAACCTTCCGGGAAGGTAATGTAAGACAGGTTTTCAACCTGCTCATCGGTAACTGGAACGTTGAAACGGTCGCGGATGTAACGCACGCCGTCCATGTTCATTTTCTTAACCTGGTGAGCGATGTTTTTACCTTCGGCGGTGTCACCCATGCCGTAACCTTTGATGGTATGGGCGAGGATTACAGTTGCTTTGCCTTTGGTTTCCTGCGCTTTTTTCAGTGCAGCGTAAACTTTCTTCGGATCGTGACCGCCACGGTTCAGCGCCCAAATCTGCTCGTCAGTCCAGTCAGCAACCAGTGCTGCGGTTTCCGGGTATTTACCGAAGAAGTGCTCACGAACATACGCGCCGTCTTTGGATTTGAAGGTCTGGTAGTCGCCGTCAACGGTTTCGTTCATCAGCTGGATCAGTTTACCGCTGGTGTCTTTACGCAGCAGCTCATCCCAACGACCGCCCCACATGACTTTGATCACGTTCCAGCCAGCACCTGCGAAGATGCCTTCCAGTTCGTTAACAATCTTGCCGTTACCGGTGACCGGGCCGTCAAGACGCTGCAGGTTACAGTTGATAACAAAGACCAGGTTGTCCAGTTTTTCACGGGTCGCGATGGTGATAGCGCCTTTAGATTCTGGCTCATCCATCTCGCCGTCGCCCAGGAAGGCATAAACGGTCTGCTTAGAGGTATCTTTCAGGCCACGGTGTTCCAGATACTTCAGGAATTTAGCCTGGTAGATAGCACCGATTGGACCCAGACCCATGGATACGGTCGGGAACTGCCAGAATTCAGGCATCAGTTTCGGGTGCGGATAGGAAGACAGGCCTTTGCCATGAACTTCCTGACGGAAGTTGTTCATCTGCTCTTCAGTCAGACGACCTTCCAGGAATGCACGTGCATAGATGCCTGGAGAGATGTGGCCCTGGAAGTAAATCAGGTCGCCGCCATCCTGCTCGTTGCGTGCACGGAAGAAATGGTTGAAGCACACATCATATACCGTTGCGGAGGACTGGAAGGATGCCATGTGGCCACCCAGCTCGAGGTCCTTTTTAGACGCACGCAGTACGGTCATGATGGCGTTCCAGCGGATAGCAGAACGAATACGACGTTCCAGCTCCAGATTGCCCGGGTATTCCGGCTCATCTTCAACGGCAATAGTGTTTACATAATTGCTGGCCCCTGTACCTGCCGCTACTTTCACGCCGCCTTTGCGGGCTTCTGAAAGCAGTTGGTCGATCAGATACTGAGCACGCTCAACACCTTCTTCACGGATGACCGATTCGATCGCCTGTAGCCAGTCGCGAGTTTCGATCGGATCCACGTCATTTGGGAAACGTTCTGACATGGGGGTATTCCTTATCTATCTAATACGTTGAGTTATCTGGAACCTGTCCCATTACGTTCTCGCCAGAGAGCGTAATAAGACAGGTTCTGCGTTTAGTTGCCGCGCACTTTAAATGGCGCTTGATTTACAACATCTTCTGGTTAACTAGCTGCCAGAAAAATCACTAATTCTTTCGTTGCTCCAGGCGGCGTAAGGCGCGTTCACGACGGCTTTCCTCACGGCTTCTGTCCAGGAGAATTTCTTCGATAAACGCCAGGTGGCGGTGGGACGCTTCACGCGCCTCTTCCGGCTTCCCGGCGATAATCGCTTCAAAAATACGCGTACGGTGACTGCTTACCAGCGGCAACATATCCCGACGCGAATACAGCAATTCAAAGTTTTGACGAACGTTCTGGGCCAGCATCGGCTCCATACAACGGAGCAAATGGAGCAGTACCACATTGTGCGCCGCTTCGGTGACAGCAATTTGATACTGGAGAACGGCATCAGATTCGCCGTCAAGATCGCCGGACTGTTGAGCAAGCTCGATCGCATGGTGGAGTTCACGGATACGCGTTTTATCTTCATCTGTGCTGCGTAGTGCGGCGTAATAAGCAGCAATACCTTCCAGCGCATGGCGCGTCTCAAGCAGGTCAAACTGGGATTCAGGATGGTCGGAGAGCAACTCTACCAGTGGGTCGCTAAAGCTCTGCCACAGGCTGCTCTGAACAAAAGTGCCACCGCCCTGACGACGAAGCAGCAAACCCTTCGCTTCGAGACGTTGGATCGCCTCGCGCAAGGAGGGACGGGAGACGTCGAACTGTTTTGCCAGTTCACGTTCCGGTGGGAGTTTTTCTCCGGGGCGAAGTGTCCCCTCAAGAATTAAAAACTCCAGCTGCTGCTCAATCACATCGGAGAGTTTTGGTTGGCGGATTTTGCTGTAGGCCATGATTTCCTGTCTTAAGCCATTTGCCCGGAGTCAATTGGTCTTACCAATTTCATGTTCTTGACGCTAAAGTAACAAAGTATTCACCTTCTGTCCATACAGGTTTTGATTGAAATCAGTAAAGGAGGCATATTTTAACAACATTACAGAAATAACGTTTCAAACATGTAACTATGCACAAATGTTAAATTTACCCACCACGAGGTAGTTTTAACGTAATTGAAACGAAAAATTATCTCATCTGAACCGATTCACCTGCTTAAATATCGATTTAAAAAGCAAAATTAACGAATAAAAATTCAAAATGGAAATTTTGTGGTAGATAAACTCGCGCTTACAAATGGTTTCTTTTTATTCAACTCGTCATCCTCCCTTCATAAAGCAGGTGCATTCGCGCTCGCATAACATTATTCTGATTAAGACAAAAGTATTTAGGCAACATTTTACTAAGCATCACCGTAAACAAATTAATACAACAAACGGAATTGCAAACTTACACACGCGTCACTGCGTGGTTCAAAATATAAGTACTCAAAAGATGAAGAGTAAAACCACACACGAGGTTTCATGATGGAAAGTCAACAGCATGGCGATCAGCTAAAGCGCGGTCTTAAAAACCGCCATATACAGCTTATCGCGCTGGGTGGCGCGATAGGCACCGGGTTATTCCTCGGTAGCGCGTCCGTTATCCAGTCTGCAGGGCCAGGGATTATCCTGGGTTACGCTATCGCCGGTTTTATCGCCTTTTTAATTATGCGCCAGCTAGGTGAAATGGTGGTTGAAGAGCCGGTAGCCGGTTCCTTCAGCCACTTTGCCTATAAGTACTGGGGCGGTTTCGCTGGATTCTCCTCCGGCTGGAACTACTGGGTGCTGTACGTTCTGGTTGCCATGGCTGAGCTGACTGCCGTCGGAAAATACATCCAGTTCTGGTACCCGGAGATCCCTACCTGGGCCTCTGCCGCCGTCTTTTTCGTGGTAATCAACGCTATCAACCTGACCAACGTAAAAGTATTCGGTGAGATGGAGTTCTGGTTTGCCATTATTAAGGTTATTGCGGTCGTGGCGATGATCCTGTTCGGTGGCTGGCTGCTATTTAGCGGCAACGGTGGCCCGCAGGCCAGCGTCAGCAACCTGTGGGATCAAGGTGGCTTCCTGCCACATGGCTTCACCGGTCTGGTGATGATGATGGCCATTATCATGTTCTCCTTTGGCGGGCTGGAGCTGGTCGGAATCACTGCGGCAGAAGCGGATAACCCGGAGCAAAGCATTCCGAAAGCGACCAACCAGGTTATTTACCGTATCCTGATTTTCTATGTAGGTTCACTGGCCGTCCTGCTCTCCCTGATGCCGTGGACGCGCGTAACGGCAGATACCAGCCCATTTGTCCTTATCTTCCACGAACTCGGCGACACGTTTGTTGCTAACGCACTGAACGTTGTAGTGCTGACCGCCGCCCTGTCTGTCTATAACAGTTGTGTGTATTGCAACAGTCGTATGCTGTTCGGTCTGGCTCAACAGGGCAACGCGCCAAAAGCGCTGATGAACGTGGATAAACGTGGCGTTCCGGTGAATACCATCCTCGTCTCCGCGCTGGTCACCGCCCTGTGCGTCCTGATCAACTACCTGGCGCCGGAATCTGCCTTTGGCTTACTGATGGCACTGGTGGTCTCTGCGCTGGTGATCAACTGGGCGATGATCAGCCTTGCACACATCAAGTTCCGCAAAGCGAAACAACAGCAGGGCGTCGCCAGTCGCTTTCCGGCGCTGTTCTATCCGCTGGGTAACTGGGTTTGCCTGATTTTCATGGCGGCAGTGCTGGTAATTATGCTGATGACGCCGGGCATGGCAATCTCCGTTTACCTGATCCCAGTGTGGATTGCTATTCTTGGCGTCGGTTATCTGTGTAAGCAGAAAACAGCCAGAGCGGTTAAAGCACATTAATTTTCACCCCCTGCCTGCAAAGGCAGGGGGTGTTACCTGCCTCACACTTTCCCACAGACGACTATTTCATCCATATCAGCGGCGCTATCCTGCAACGCAAAAACACGTTCACCAGACAATAATTCTCTCCATATCTTATTTATGGAGCGCAGTTGATGGAAACCAGTAAACTGTCGGTGAAAGAAAAAATCGGCTATGGTATGGGCGATGCCGGATGCAACATCATATTTGGCGCTATCATGCTGTTTGTTAACTATTTTTATACTGACATATTTGGCCTCGCCCCTGCATTGGTCGGCGTTTTATTACTCTCAGTTCGCGTTATTGATGCCGTAACTGACCCGATAATGGGCGCAATGGCCGATCGCACACGCAGTAAATATGGCCGGTTTCGTCCATGGCTTTTATGGATGGCTTTCCCCTACGCATTATTCAGCGTACTGATGTTTACCACCCCAGAGTGGACGTACAACAGCAAAGTTATCTATGCGTTTGTCACTTACTTCCTGCTGTCTATCACCTACACGGCGATCAATATTCCCTACTGCTCACTCGGCAGCGTCATCACCAACGACCCGAAAGAGCGTGTCGCCTGTCAATCCTACCGCTTTGTGCTGGTGGGCATTGCTACCCTGCTACTTTCTCTCACTTTGCTGCCGATGGCTGACTGGTTCGGTGGAGAAGACAAAGCGAAGGGCTATCAGATGGCGATGGCTGTACTGGCCTTTATTGGCATGTGCATGTTCCTGTTTTGCTTTGCGACAGTACGCGAGCGCGTGCGTCCTGCCGTCCAGACCAACGACGATTTAAAAGCCGATCTGAAAGATGTCTGGAAGAACGATCAGTGGGTAAAAATCCTGTTGTTAACCCTGTGCAACGTCTGCCCGGGCTTTATTCGCATGGCTGCCACCATGTACTACGTCACCTGGGTTATGCAACAAAGCACACACTTTGCCACCTTGTTTATTAGCCTCGGCGTTGTCGGCATGATGATCGGCAGTATCCTGGCGAAGGTGTTAACCGACCGCTGGTGCAAACTGAAAGTGTTCTTCTGGACCAATATCGTACTGGCGATTTTCTCTGGCGCGTTTTACTTCTTCGATCCAAAAGCTACCGTGATGATTATGGTGCTCTACTTCCTGCTCAACATCCTGCATCAGATCCCTTCTCCGCTGCACTGGTCGTTGATGGCCGATGTCGATGACTACGGCGAGTGGAAGACCGGAAAACGCATCACCGGTATCAGCTTCTCCGGCAACCTGTTCTTCCTGAAACTGGGTCTGGCGATTGCCGGGGCGATGGTCGGATTCCTGCTCTCCTGGTACGGTTACGACGCAGGTGCTAAAGCACAAAGCGAGTCCGCCATTAACGGTATCATGCTGCTGTTCACCCTTATTCCGGGCGTGGGCTATCTGATTACTGCTGGCGTAGTTCGTCTGCTGAAAGTTGACCGCGAGTTTATGCAGCAAATCCAGTCAGACCTGGAAAAGCGTCGCGCCAACTACCGTGAATTGAATGAGTATCACGACGTTAAATCTCCTGAAAATGCAAGGAAAGCCTGATGAATCAGTGGCCTAACCCTTTTATCGAACAGCGTGCCGATCCGTTTATTCTCCGTGACGGCAGCCACTATTATTTCATTGCTTCGGTACCGGAATACGATCGTCTGGAGATCCGGCGGGCTGACTCCCTGGAAGGTCTACGCACCGCCGCTGCGGTGGTTATCTGGCGCAAACCAGACAGCGGCCCGATGAGCGAACTGATCTGGGCACCGGAGATCCATCATATTGCTGGCAAGTGGTACATCTATTTTGCCGCTACGCACACTCAGGCACTCGACAAGCAGGGAATGTTCCAGCATCGCATGTTCGCCCTCGAGTGTGCAGATGCCGACCCGCTAACCGGCACCTGGACCGAGAAAGGCCAGATTAAAACGCAGTTTGATACCTTCGCCCTGGATGCCACCACTTTTAACCACCAGGGAAAGCAGTGGTATCTGTGGGCGCAAAAATCCCCCGATATTGCCGGGAATTCCAATATTTATCTCGCGGAGCTGGAAAATCCGTGGACGATTAAAGGCGAGCCGGTAATGCTCAGTCATCCAGAGTACGACTGGGAGTGCCGTGGCTTTTGGGTCAACGAAGGCCCTGCCGTGATGGTGCACGGCGACAAACTGTTCATCAGCTATTCCGCCAGCGCCACCGACGAAAACTACTGCATGGGGTTACTGTGGATTGATCTCAGTGCCGATCCACTGAACCCGGATAACTGGCACAAATCTCCGCGTCCTGTCTTTACCACCAGCTACGAAAATCGTCAGTTCGGACCGGGACATAATAGCTTTACGCAAACGCCGGAAGGGGAAGATGTGCTGGTGTACCATGCGAGGAACTACACCGAGATTGAGGGCGACCCGCTATACGATCCCAACCGCCATACACGTTTGAAACTCGTACGCTGGGACGAAAACGGCATGCCGGATTTTGGCATCCCACCTGCTGATACATTCTAAAACCATTGCCCGGTGGCGCTGCGCTTACCGGGCCTACATATGGTGTAGGCCGGATAAGCGTTAGCGCCATCCGGCATAACGCTATACTAATGTCCCATAAATGGTCAGTAACGCAATAATCACTACCACCACAAACGATGTTTTTTTCGCCAGCGCCACGGCGGCTTTTGGCGTTTCGACTTTATCGGTGTGCGGTTCGCGCGCCAGCGAGAACTGCGCCAGGCGTGTTAACACCTGATACTGCGAAGTATGCAAATCCGCCAGAGAAGCAAACCACGCAGGCAGCGCCTTCTCACCATGCCCCAACAGCGCATAAACCACACCCGCCAACCGCACGGGGATCCAGTCCAGCACATGCAGGATCGCATCAATTCCCGACTGCAAACGCTGATGCGGGGTCTGATAGCGTGCCAGCCAGGACTGCCACGCACGTAAAAAGGCATAACCGACCAGCGTCACCGGTCCCCACGCGCCGCCGACAATCAGCCAGAATAGCGGTGCCAGATAAAAGCGAAAGTTATTCCACAACAGCGCATTTTGCAGCTCGCGTAAATACTCACGCTCATTGCATTCCGGCGGGACGCCATGGATAAGCGTTAACTCACTGGCCATCGCCTCACGGGCATGGGCATCATTGCGCAACGCCGCATTCAGGTACGCATGATAATGCAGACGCACCTTACCCGCGCCGATGCACAGCACGCCAATTAAGATCCACACCACCAGCAACGGAACGTTAAACAGCAGTCCGTACAGCGCACGCAGCAGCAGGAATGTCACCCCCATCGCTATCATTGTCATGCCAAGGGTTCGGGCCATAGAAAAATGCTTAATCCGGCGAAAAAAAGCTTCCGTTCGGTGATCGAGCTGCCAGTGTTCACCCAGCTTAAACAAGCGCTCAACGATCAGCACCAGTAATGTTGTAAACAGCGTCATGTCATCTCCTTGTGTGACGAGGGGGTGACCAGAGCGCGAAACCTTTCCCAGTCAAAAGACGCGCCAGGATCGGTCTTACGCTCGGGCGCAATATTGCAATGCCCGGTTATGTTATTGGCAATCGCCGGATAACGCTGAATCAGGACATGCGTTACAGCCGCCAACTGCTGGTACTGCGCATCGGTATAGGCCAGCGTATCCGTCCCTTCCAGCTCAATACCGATCGAAAAATCATTACAACGCTCACGTCCCTGATAGTTCGACACGCCAGCATGCCAGGCACGTTTATCAAAAGGGACATACTGGACGATTTCACCATCGCGGCGAATCAGACAATGGGCCGAAACGCGCAAATGGGCGATTTCAGCAAAAAAAGGATGGGCGTTAGGATCAATTGTTCCCGTGAATAACGCGTCGATCCACGGACCACCAAATTCACCCGGCGGCAGGCTGATATTATGTACCACCAGCAAAGAAGGGTTTTCGTCATCCGGGCGGCAATCATAATGAGGAGAAGGAACGCGTCGCGCCTCCGCCAGCCAACCCTTATCTAACAACATGCAGAATCTCCTTATTGGTGGTGCTCATATCGGGTTCAGGGTAGCATGTTTCTCTCTTATGATTCGTTAGCTATTTGGAGTTTTATCATGCCGCCTCGCCGCTATAACCCTGACTCCCGACGTGACGCGCTGTTGGAACGTATCAACCTGGATATCCCTGCCGCTGTCGCTCAGGCGCTGCGTGAAGATTTAGGCGGCGACGTTGATGCCAGGAACGATATCACCGCACAACTTTTGCCAGAGGATATGCGCTCCCACGCCACCGTGATTACCCGCGAAGAGGGCGTTTTTTGTGGAAAACGTTGGGTGGAAGAGGTCTTTATTCAACTTGCTGGCGATGATGTAAAAATCAGCTGGCACGTTGAAGATGGCGACAGCATTAAAGCGAATCAGCCATTGTTTGAACTGGACGGCCCCTCCCGCGTATTGCTGACCGGCGAACGCACCGCCCTTAACTTTGTGCAGACGTTGTCCGGCGTCGCCAGTGAAGTACGGCGCTACGTCGACCTGCTGACAGGGACAAAGACGCAGCTACTGGATACGCGTAAAACCCTGCCAGGGCTACGTACCGCGCTAAAATATGCCGTGCTGTGCGGCGGTGGCGCGAATCACCGTCTGGGACTTTCTGACGCTTTCCTGATTAAAGAAAATCACATTATTGCCTCTGGCTCGGTGCGTCAGGCCGTAGAGAAAGCCTTCTGGCTGCACCCGGACGTTCCTGTTGAAGTGGAAGTGGAAAGTCTGGATGAACTGGACGACGCGCTGAAAGCCGGGGCGGACATCATCATGCTCGACAATTTCAAGACCGACCAAATGCGCGAAGCGGTAAAACGGACCAACGGCCAGGCGCGTCTGGAGGTTTCAGGAAACGTCACCTATGAAACGCTGCGTGAGTTTGCCGAAACCGGCGTGGATTTCATCTCCGTCGGTGCTCTGACCAAGCATGTGCGCGCGCTCGATCTCTCCATGCGTTTTCGTTAATTGCTCATGGTAATGCCCGATGGCACTTCGCTTATCGGGCCTACAACCCCAGCCGGATAAAGCATTTACGCTGCCATCCGGCAGTTTCTTCGCATTCCCTCGCAAATACGTTGTCTGCTTGTGTAATTTCGTAAAAACCCTCTGAACCTGCCTTCCCGTTCTATTTTTTGCCCCTCGCCTAAGCACCTTCCGGTTTGCCACAGTAGCGTCAGCTAACTCAAGGAGCGAACTATGGACAAGCAACGAGGCTTCACGCTTATCGAACTGATGGTGGTCATTGGCATCATTGCCATTCTCAGCGCCATCGGTATTCCGGCTTATCAGAACTATCTACGTAAGGCAGCACTGACCGACATGCTGCAAACCTTTGTCCCCTACCGCACGGCTGTCGAACTCTGCGCGCTGGAGCATGGTGGTACGGATACCTGTGATGCCGGGGCCAATGGTATTCCCTCTCCTGCCACCACGCGCTATGTCTCCGGCATGAGCGTCGAAAAAGGCGTCGTCAGCCTCACCGGGCAGGAAAGCCTCAACGGCCTGAGCGTGACCCTGACGCCCAACTGGGACAATGCCAACGGTATTACCGGCTGGAGCCGGAGCTGCAATATCCAAAATGACGGTGCTTTACAGCAGGCCTGTGAAGACGTTTTCCGCTTTGATGCCAACTAAGGAACAGAGATGAATACCACGCAACTGACGGCACTGTGCCAACGCTATCAAGGAATATTACTGGATGCAGACAATGACGTGGTTCACATCGCCGTCGTGGATGCGCCTTCTCACGAACTGCTGGATGCCCTGCATTTTGCCACCACCAGACGCATCGACATCGTGTGCTGGACGCGACAGCAAATGGAAGGACATGCGCACAAACCGCGGCAAATGCTGCCAGCGGTCATCCCTGAAAGCAGCGCGACGGCAGCAGAATTACTCACACAGACGCTACAATCCGCGCTGGCAAAACGGGCATCTGATATTCACATTGAGCCCGCACAACATCGCTATCGGATACGGCTACGTGTAGACGGCGTACTGCACACGTTACCTGAGGTGCTAACGGAGATGGGTATCGCGCTCACCGCAAGGTTAAAAGTGCTGGCCAGTCTGGACATTGCCGAGCACCGACTACCGCAGGATGGGCAATTTACCGTTGAGATTTCAGGTGCCCCCATCTCATTTCGCATTGCGACACTCCCCTGTCGCTACGGAGAAAAAGTGGTGTTACGCCTGCTGCATCAGGTTGAGCAGGCGTTGGAAATTAACGCGCTGGGTATGCAGGACGCGCAGCTGGCCGCCTTTGCGCAAGCCTTACAGCAGCCCCAAGGGTTGATTCTGGTCACCGGTCCTACCGGGAGCGGCAAAACGGTCACGCTTTACAGCGCGCTACAAACCCGAAATACCCCGGAGGTGAATCTGTGCAGTGTAGAAGATCCAGTAGAGATCCCGATTGACGGGGTAAACCAGACGCAAATTCACCCGCGCGCAGGCCTGACGTTTCAGGGGGTATTACGTGCGCTGTTGCGCCAGGATCCCGACATTATTATGGTGGGTGAAATCCGCGACGGTGAAACAGCAGAGATCGCCCTTAAAGCCGCGCAAACCGGCCATCTGGTTCTTTCAACGCTGCATACCAACTCCACCAGTGAAACACTGGTACGCCTGCAGCAAATGGGCGTCGCCCGTTGGATGATCGCCTCCGCGCTGACGCTGGTTATTGCCCAGCGATTAGTCAGAAAGCTTTGCCCCCATTGTCGGCGACGTCTTGATGTCCCGGTCACGCTGCCAACATCGCTCTGGCCCACGCCGCTTCCGCGTTGGCAGGCTCCAGGCTGCGAACACTGCTATCGGGGATTTTATGGCCGCACGGCGCTGTTTGAAGTGCTGCCTGTCACGCCCACAGTACGCCAGCTCATCGCTAACGGTACCACTGCTGACGGGGTGGAATCCGATGCCCGGCAGGCGGGAATGAATTCGCTTTTTGAGAACGGATGTCAGGCGGTTGAACAAGGGTTAACGACGTTTGAAGAGCTCATTCGCGTACTGGGCATGCCCCATGCCCATTAAGCAACTTTGGCGATGGCAGGGCATAAATGCTCAGGGTCAGCCAGCGGAAGGTGCGCTATGGTCGGACGACCGCCCCTCGCTGGTCTTTGCCCTGCAACAACTGCACATTACGCCAATTCGTATTACGAGCATGCGAGTTAAAACTTCGCACTGGCGTCGAGAACGAAGCACGGAAGTCATACACCAGCTGGCTACATTACTGAAAGCAGGGTTGACGCTGTCTGACGGATTAACCCTGCTTGCCGAACAGCATCCCAGCAGCCAGTGGCAGGCGCTGCTGCGCTCGCTGGCTTACGACATGGAACAAGGTATTTCACTGTCCGCCTCGCTATCGCGTTGGCAACACGTTTTTCCGCCACTTTACCAGGCAATGATCCGCACCGGAGAGCTTACCGGCAAACTGGACGTCTGCTGTTTTGAACTGGCCCGCCAGCAGAAACAACAGCAGCAACTGACCGATAAAGTTAAAAAAGCACTGCGTTACCCGGTCATCATTCTCACCATGGCAGTAATAGTCGTCATCGCGATGCTGCACTTTGTACTACCTGAATTTGCCGCCATCTATCGTACGTTCAACACCCCGCTACCGGCGTTAACGCAGGGGATTATGACCCTTGCCCATTACAGCAGTCGATGGGGATGGATGATCGGATTACTCGGCCTGGTGCTGGGGGTGACATATAGCCTGATACAGCAAAAACCATCCTGGCTTATTCTGCGTCAGCGTTTTTTGCTGCGCTGTCCGGTTATGGGACCGCTGGTCAGGGGCCAAAAACTCACGCAGATCTTCACCGTTCTGGCGTTGACGCAAAATGCGGGAATTCCCTTTCTACAAGGTCTGGAGAGCGTAGCGGAAACCCTCGACTGCCCTTTCTGGTCACAACGATTAGCGCAGGTACACCGAGACATCAGTGCCGGAAAACCGGTCTGGCAAGGGCTGAAAAATGCTGGAGAATTTAGTCCACTGTGTTTACAGCTGGTGAGAACCGGTGAAGCTTCCGGCTCGCTGGATGCGATGCTGCATAATTTGGCCCGGCATCATAGCGAAAACACAATGTCTCAGGCCGAGAATCTGGCTGCGCTGCTTGAGCCTGCATTGCTTGTGATTACGGGATTAATTATCGGCACGCTGGTGGTGGCGATGTATTTACCGATTTTTCATCTGGGAGATGCGATGAGCGGAATGGGGTAAATTCAGATGCCGGATGGCGGCGTAAACGCCGTATCCGGCCTACGAAAATCATGAACGTAGGCCGGATAAGCTGAGTGCCATCAGGCATTTTACAGCGTGCTATTTGTTCTTACAGGCTATTGAAAATACGGTTTTCTTGTTCCTGCACACGAATAAAGGTTGTACGTTTGGTCAACTCTTTCAGACGAGACGCGCCGACGTAAGTGCAGGCAGAACGCAGACCGCCGAGGATATCACGGGCGGTATTCTCAACCGGACCGCGCAGTGGCAGCTTAACGGTTTTACCTTCTGCTGCACGGTACTGGGCAACACCACCCACGTGACGCGTCATGGCGGACTCAGAGCTCATACCGTAGAACAGCATAAATTTCTCACCGTTCTCTTCCACCACTTTACCGCCGCTTTCTTCGTGACCGGCCAGCATACCGCCCAACATGACGAAGTCTGCACCGCCGCCAAACGCTTTTGCCACGTCACCCGGCATCGTGCAACCGCCATCGCTGACAATCATACCGCCCAGACCGTGTGCAGCATCCGCACATTCGATAACCGCTGACAGCTGCGGATAGCCCACGCCGGTTTTTACTCGTGTGGTACAAACAGAACCTGGACCAATGCCGACTTTGACGATATCCGCGCCAGAAAGCACCAGCTCTTCACACATTTCACCGGTCACCACATTACCGGCACAGATTGTTTTCGTCGGCCATGCTTCGCGTGCTTTCGACACAAACTGAACGAAATGCTCTGAGTAGCCATTTGCCACATCAATGCAAATGAAGTTCAGCGCAGGATTCAGCGCCAGAATTTGTTTGGTTTTTTCGAAATCGGTGTCAGATGTCCCGGTCGAAACCATCACGTGTTTGATGACATCAGCAGATGCTTTCGCCACGAAAGCAGACCAGTCTTCTACGGAATAGTGTTTATGTACAGCAGTCAGAATGTCGAAAGAGGCAAGCGCGGTTGCCATGGCAAACGTTCCGACAGTGTCCATATTTGCGGCGATGATTGGCACGCCGGACCATGCCTGACCTGAATGTTTAAAGGTAAATTGACGTTCCAGCTCAACATCGGAACGGCTTTTGAGAGTAGAACGCTTAGGGCGGATAAGAACGTCTTTGAAACCTAACTTCAGATCTTCTTCGATACGCATGTGCGGATTCCTGGGGTTAATGGCGAAAAATCGAAACTCACAACTCCAGTGACGCTATCATACGCACTAATCAATACCGCGCAAGACTGCGAAATTCTCTTTTTTTACGCTACAATCCCATAAATTTACCTGGCGCAGAGTAGGTCAATCCTGCAGCAGCCTCGCCTTCGCATGCTTAACTTTTAACTGTTTGATAATCAAACTTAAACTCCAGGATCCGGATCTATGAGGTATACGGTAGCCTTAACTGGCGGTATTGGCAGTGGTAAAAGTACCGTTGCCAATGCGTTCGCTGACCTCGGAATAAACGTGATTGACGCCGATATTATTGCGCGTCAAGTTGTTGAGCCTGGTATGCCTGCCCTTAACGCGATTGCTGAACATTTTGGCAGTGAACTCATCGCCGCAGATGGCACGTTGCAACGGCGAATTTTACGCGAACGTATTTTTTCCGATCCTGATGAAAAATCCTGGCTGAACGCCTTGCTCCATCCACTGATTCAACAGGAAACTCAGCGCCAGTTTCAGCAAGCGACATCACCTTATCTGTTATGGGTTGTCCCCCTGCTGGTTGAAAACTCATTGTACAAAAAAGCCAATCGCGTACTCGTGGTGGATGTTACTCCCGAGACCCAGCTCAGACGAACCATGCAGCGTGATGATGTGACACGCGAACATGTTGAACAAATTTTGGCAGCCCAGGCAACACGTGAAGCTCGTCTTGCCGTGGCTGACGATGTTATTGATAATAATGGCGCACCGGATGCCATCACCTCGGATGTCGCCCGCCTGCACGCGCGCTATTTGCACTGCGCGTCGCAGTTTGTCTCACAGGAAAAACCGTAATGCACACCCAGGTCCTTTTTGAACACCCTCTCAATGAGAAGATGCGTACATGGCTGCGCATTGAGTTTCTGACCCAGCAACTCTCCGTTAACTTACCCATTGCCGATTATGCAGGCGCACTGCATTTTTTTAGAAATATTGGGGATTTACTGGATGTATTTGAACGCGGCGAAGTCCGCACCGAACTCCTCAAGGAACTGGAACGACAACAGCGTAAACTTCAGGCCTGGGTTGAAGTTCCCGGCGTCGATCAAAGCAGAATAGATGCCCTGCGCCAGCAGTTAAAAAGCGCAGGCAGCGTTTTAATTTCAGCACCGCGTATTGGACAAACGCTACGTGAAGATCGCCTGATTGGTCTTGTACGCCAGCGTTTAAGTATTCCTGGTGGATGCTGCAGTTTTGATTTGCCAACTCTGCATATCTGGCTGCATCTGCCTCAGTCGCAGCGAGATGCGCAGGTTGAAAACTGGCTTGCCAGCCTGAATCCACTGACTCAGGCGCTGACGCTGGTTCTGGATTTAATCCGTAATTCGGCACCGTTCCGTAAGCAAACTAGCCTGAACGGTTTTTACCAGGATAACGGTGACGATGCGGATTTGCTACGTTTGCATCTGCCGCTTGATTCACAGCTCTACCCGCAGATATCCGGTCATAAGAGCCGTTTTGCCATTCGTTTTATGCCGCTGGATAGCGAAAATGGCCAGGTACCAGAACGCCTCGATTTTGACCTGGCGTGCTGTTAAGGAGTAAACATGTCTGAACAAACCATCGTCAACTGCCCAACCTGTGGTAAACCCGTCGTCTGGGGAGACGCGAGTCCGTTTCGCCCATTTTGCTGTAAACGCTGTCAGTTAATCGATTTGGGCGAATGGGCCGCAGAAGAGAAGCGTATTCCCAGCTCCGGCGACTTATCAGAAAGCGATGACTGGAGCGAAGAACAGCAGTAATTCTGCTAAAGCGTAGGCCGGATAAGGCAACGCCGCATCCGGCATTTTTATGCCATTCTGCCGGATGACGCTGCGCTTATCAGGCCTACGAACACCGTTCACTATCCCGCAATCAGCTTGTTAATCACCGGTTCATTGGCCGGCGGAAAATCCTCTGCATCCAGTGCAGACTGCGCAATCCACTGCGCCGGTTGCCCCTCTTTACCCCATGGCTCACCTTCCCAGCTGTCGACCAGCCAGAACCACAGCGTGATGTGTCGGTCCGGGAACGCGTACTCCAGCTTTTCGAACAGCGTACTATGAACGGGTGTAATTCCGACTTCTTCCTGTAGCTCTCTAATCAGCGCCTGCTCAGGGGTTTCGCCGGCTTCAATTTTGCCACCGGGGAATTCCAGCTTATTCGCCATGTGGGCATCCGCAGCCCGCTGAGTAATAAAAATCTCATTCTGCTGATTACGAATAATCCCAACGGCAATTTGCAGTATTTTCATTTTGTTTATCCATAAAAAAGGCGCAGAATTCTGCGCCTTTTCAGTGAGTTATTTGCTTAGCTCAATCGACCATGGCACTGCTTGAATTTTTTACCGGAACCGCAAGGGCACGGATCGTTACGACCGACTTTACGATTGCCGGTCTGCGCAGCAAGTTCTTCTGCTACAGCAGATTCATCATCTTTGTGGCTCAGTTGCTGCATCTGCGCTAAACGCTCAGCATCTTCGCGACGCTGCTGCTCCATTGCTTCGACTTCTTCAGGCATACGTACCTGAACTTTGCTCAGAGTACTGATCACTTCATATTTCAGCGACTCCAGCATCGATGCAAACATAGAGAAGGATTCACGCTTGTATTCCTGCTTCGGATCTTTCTGCGCATAACCACGCAGGTGAATACCCTGACGCAGGTAGTCCATTGCCGCCAGGTGCTCTTTCCACAGGGAATCGAGGGTTTGCAGCATCACGCCTTTTTCGAAGTGGCGCATCATTTCTGCGCCTACAACCTCTTCTTTACGCTGATACACTTCAATGGCGTTAGCCAGAATACGTTCACGCAGCGTCTCTTCATGCAGCTCAGGTTCTTTATCCAGCCACTCTGAAATCGGCATCTCGAGGTCGAAATCGTTTTTCAAACGTTCCTGCAGGCCCGGAATATCCCACATTTCTTCCAGCGACTGAGGCGGAATATAGGCATCAATAGTGACTTTGAAGACGTCTTCACGAATGCTGTTAATCGTTTCGCTAACGTCAGTCACATCCAGCAGTTCGTTACGCTGGGTGTAGATGGCGCGACGCTGATCGTTGGCAACGTCATCGTATTCCAGCAGCTGTTTACGAATATCGAAGTTGCGGCTTTCTACTTTACGCTGCGCGTTGGCGATGGCTTTAGTTACCCACGGGTGCTCGATCGCTTCGCCCGGCTTCATACCCAGTTTACGCATCATTCCTGACACACGGTCAGAGGCAAAAATACGCATCAACGCATCTTCCATCGACAGGTAGAACCGAGAAGAACCCGCATCCCCCTGACGGCCAGAACGACCACGCAGCTGGTTATCGATACGACGAGATTCGTGACGTTCGGTACCTATGATGTGTAAACCACCGGAGGCTAATACCGCGTCGTGACGCACCTGCCAGTCGGCTTTAATCTGCGCGATTTGCTCTTCGGTCGGGTTCTCCAGCTCGGCAACTTCTGCCTGCCAGCTCCCGCCCAGCACGATATCCGTACCACGACCCGCCATGTTGGTGGCGATGGTCACGGCTGACGGATAACCCGCCTGTGCAACGATCGCCGCTTCGTTGGCGTGGAACTTGGCATTCAGCACGTTGTGCTTAATACCGGCTTTGGTTAGCTCGTTAGAAACCACTTCAGATTTTTCGATGGAGATAGTCCCCACCAGCACCGGCTGACCGTTAGCGGTACGCTCTTTAATATCTTCAATAATAGCCTGAATTTTTTCCGCTTCAGTCATGTACACCAGATCCGGTAAATCCTTACGGATCATCGGACGGTTGGTCGGCACGACAACGGTATCCAGTTTGTAGATAGAGCTGAACTCAAACGCTTCGGTATCCGCTGTACCGGTCATACCGGCCAGTTTTTCGTACAAACGGAAGTAGTTCTGGAAGGTGATGGATGCCAGCGTCTGGTTTTCATTCTGGATATCCACGCCTTCTTTCGCTTCAACGGCCTGGTGCAGACCATCGGACCAGCGACGGCCCTGCATGGTACGTCCGGTGTGTTCGTCGACAATGATAACTTCGCCGTCTTTCACAATGTAATCAACATCGCGAGTAAACAGGACGTGCGCGCGCAGCGCGGCGGTTACGTGATGCATCAGCATAATGTTGCCCGGAGAGTACAGTGACTCGCCTTCATCCATGATGCCTTCATTCACCAGCAGTTCTTCGATCAGTACCAGACCTCGTTCGGTCAGGTTCACCTGACGCGCCTTCTCATCGACAGAGAAGTGGCCTTCGCCCTGGAAGGAGTCAGAATCGTCTTTCTCCTGACGCACCAGATGCGGGATGATTTTGTTCACTTTTTTATACATTTCCGAGCTATCTTCAGCCGGGCCGGAAATGATCAGCGGCGTACGCGCTTCATCGATCAGGATGGAGTCAACTTCATCCACCAGCGCATAGTGCAGTTTACGCTGAACACGCTCTTCCGGGCTAAACGCCATGTTGTCGCGCAGGTAGTCAAAGCCGTATTCGTTGTTGGTACCGTAGGTGATATCGGCGGCATAGGCTTCACGCTTAGCAGGCGCGGGCAGGCCAGACATGTTGATCCCTACGGTCATACCGAGGAATTCGAACAGTGGGCGGTTATTCTCGGCATCACGCTGTGCCAGATAGTCGTTGACGGTCACCACGTGTACGCCTTTACCGCTTAACGCGTTCAGGTATGCCGGCAGCGTCGCGGTCAGCGTTTTACCTTCACCGGTACGCATCTCAGCGATGCAGCGCTCGTTGAGTACCATGCCGCCCAGCAGCTGCACGTCGAAGTGGCGCATACCAAATACGCGTTTACTCGCTTCACGTACCACCGCGAATGCTTCAGGGATCAGGCTCTCAACGGTCGCGCCTTTTTCCAGACGCGCGCGGAACTCAGCGGTCTTCGCTTTCAGTTCATCATCGGAGAGTTTTTCCATCTCCGGTTCTATGGCATTGATGACGTTGACCACTTTGCGCATACGACGCAGTGTACGTTCGTTACGACTACCGAATACTTTCGTTAATAATTTGATTAGCATAATAAAATCTCAAACGCCCCGCAGCGCGGAGTCAAAAATTATAGTTGGAAGGTTCTTTTTTTAGCTGAGGCGTTGAGGACCGGCGCGGATCCCCTGCAGCTGGCTTATCCAGACAGGAACGCTAAACGCGGCTTGAGAAGAAAAATGGGCATACGTCACGCGACTTACGGTCGCCGGCGGATTGCCTTCCTGCGTCAGCATCGCGCTGAGCGTATTCAGTAAAGCAAGACGATGCGCCTGATTCGGCAATGGATCTTCGGCAACGGGTAACGCCTGAGGAGCCATGGCAAAAGAAAGGTGGCGGATAACCGTACGAATAGCATGCTGATGCCAGTAATCGACGGTAAAATTCGGGCGACGATTGCTCGCCTCCAGCAACGCCAATTGGCTAAAGTTGACCTTAGCTGATTGATCGTGATTACGGGTGGTCGCCTTGGCGGGGGTATTCGGTTCAGCGGCATTACCGATCGCGGGCAGGCCAAAACTCGCCGCGACCATCCCCAATAAGAGATGCGGCCAGAAGTACCGTCTGCCTAACTGTCGCCAGCGCGTCAGTATTCCACTCACGTTTTTGCCACCTGATATACCCTGCATTTGGGGTTATAAATTCAAAACGATTTTTGCGCACGGATCTTATCATTAAAGCGACCGCTCCACAGCAGTAATGACAACCCGCTATGGGAAAATATGCTCAACAAAGCAGCGATCGCACACTATTTTAACGTTACGGCAGGGAAAGTTTGCGTTGAGAAAGGCTGCGTTAGTGAGTATATAAAAAAAACGACTGGCTTACCTGGCCGGAGAGAGTACCAGATTTACCAGTCGAATTTTGCGACAACGGGTGTCGTTACGCCAGTACGGTCGAAGGTGCTTTGAACGCCAGCGGCAGTTCTGCATCGTCCTGGAAGGTCACAAATTCCCAAGCTTCCTGTTTTGCCAGGACAGCCTGCAACAATTTATTATTTAATGCATGACCGGATTTATACGCGGTGAATGCACCAATAATGTTGTGACCACACATGAACAAGTCACCAATCGCGTCGAGCATTTTGTGACGAACGAATTCATCTTCAAAACGCAGGCCGTCTTCGTTCAATACGCGATAATCGTCAACAACGATGGCACAATCGAAGCTACCGCCCAGGCACAGGCCACGGGACTGCAGATATTCGATATCACGCATGAAGCCGAAAGTACGCGCACGGCTAATCTGGCGCATAAACGCATCCGCAGAGAAGTTCATCGCATAGCGCTGGGTGCTGGAATCAATCGCCGGATGGTTAAAGTCGATGGTAAAGTCCAACGAGAAACCATTGTACGGTTTGAATTCAGCCCACTTGTCGCCATCTTCGACACGAACGGTCTCTTTGATGCGTACAAATTTTTTGGCGCAGTTCAGTTCTTCAATACCTGCGTCAAGCAGCAGGTAAACGAACGGAGCAGCACTGCCATCCATGATCGGGATTTCCGGGGCATTAACCTCAATAACGATGTTATCGATGCCTAAGCCCGCCAGAGCAGCGTTGAGGTGCTCAACGGTTGAAATCCGTACATCATGCTCATTGACCAGACACGTACAGAGCATGGTATCACGCACAGATTTGGCATCGGCCGGGAAATCTACCGGAGGATTCAAGTCGGTGCGACGATAGATGACCCCGGTGTTGGCCGGCGCAGGGCGTAATGTCAGGGTGACTTTTTTGCCGGTATGCAAACCGACGCCAGTCGCCTGAACGATACGTTTAAGAGTCCTTTGTTTGATCATCGTATAATCTCGCCAAATTACCTATCCAACCGAAGTGTACTATACATTCGGTGGGCCAGTTTAGCACAAAGAGGCACAATTCCCAAATTCCAGCTAATTCTTAATCAGCTTGCTTACGCAGGAATGCGGGGATATCCAGATAATCCGGCTCTTTGGTGGTCTGCGGCGTATTGTCGTTGACCACTTTTGCTACCGGTTTCTGCTCTTGCGTCAACGGCGCCATACCGTGCTGCTGGTAACGATCCATTACCGGCTGCTGTACCTGCTTGTTGGTCACCAGGGTGATTTCCGGACGCTTGTCCATACCAATTCCAGTGGCCACCACGGTGACGCGCAGTTCGTCGTTCATATCCGGGTCCAGAGAGGTACCGATAACCACGGTCGCGTTATCCGAAGCAAATGCACGGATGGTGTTGCCCACGGTTTCGAACTCATCCAGACGCAGGTCGAAGCCCGCAGTGATGTTGACCAGCACGCCGCGTGCGCCAGACAGATCGATGTCTTCCAGCAGCGGAGAAGAGATCGCCATTTCAGCAGCTTCTTCTGCACGGTCTTCACCGCTCGCCACGCCAGATCCCATCATCGCGTAGCCCATTTCGGACATCACGGTGCGTACGTCTGCAAAGTCAACGTTCATCAGACCCGGACGGGTGATCAGCTCAGCGATACCCTGAACCGCGCCTTTCAGCACGTCGTTCGCTGCGCCAAACGCGTCCAGCAGTGAAATACCGCGACCCAATACTTTCAGCAGTTTGTCGTTCGGGATAGTGATCAGAGAGTCCACATGTTTGGACAGCTCGGTGATACCCTGCTCCGCGAATGCCATACGCTTCTTGCCTTCAAAGTTGAAAGGCTTAGTCACGACAGCAACGGTCAGAATACCTAAATCTTTTGCTACTTCAGCAACCACTGGCGCTGCACCGGTACCAGTACCGCCGCCCATGCCTGCTGCGATGAACACCATGTCTGCGCCGTCAAGCGCTGCACGCAGAGCTTCACGATCTTCATCAGCCGCATTGCGACCGACTTCCGGGTTTGCACCCGCGCCCAGACCTTTGGTAATACCGCTACCAATCTGAATGGTCTGTCCAACCGCAGTCTTACGCAACGCCTGAGCGTCGGTATTCACCGCGAAGAATTCAACACCTTCGATGCGCTCGCGCACCATGTGTTCAACGGCATTACCGCCGCCGCCACCGACGCCGATGACTTTAATCACCGCGTCGTTGGTTAGTTCCATAGGTTCAAACATAGTTTCTCTCTCCGTTTTACACTTCATCCTTCAAGCCGCCTCTTTGTTGGCTGCCTTCACTCACTCCCGTCACATAGTAAACTATGCTCCAGAAGATTCGCTCAGTTGCCGCCGCGATGCAACTTGAATGATGTTGTGTATGTGCCTGTCGCCTGAGACCGTAATTGTTGCCGGTCTCATAAAAATTAAAACTCTTTTCGCAGCCAACTGTTGAGTCGTTTGATCCACGATCCAACCGATGCTGTTACACGTTTTTCAACTTCAGCCTCACCACTCAAATGGGATTCTTTCCCGTAGTGAAGCAACCCCACTGCCGTTGAATAATACGGCTCTTGGGCATAATCTGTCAGACCGGTAATGTTCAGCGGTGCACCAATTCGCACCTGCGTGTGGAACACGCGTTGAGCGCAGGCCGCAAGGCCTTCAATTTGTGCCGCACCACCGGTTAATACAATCCCCGCCGCCAGATGATGTTTCACACCCTGCTGGCGAAGCTGTTCCTGTAATTGCAAAATCTCTTCGTTGACCAGGTTGAGCAGCTCGGTATAACGCGGCTCAATCACCTCTGCCAGGGTCTGACGCTGCAGACTGCGCGGCGGACGACCGCCCACGCTTGGCACCTCAACGCTTTCATCTTTACCGACGATAGATCCCAGCGCGCAGCCATGGCGCACTTTGATGGCTTCGGCATCGCTCGGCGGCGTACCAAAGGCATACGCGATATCGCTGGTTACCACATTCCCTGCGTAAGGGATCACTTTGGTGTGGCGCAACGCGCCGCCAGTATAAACGGCGATATCCATTGTACCACCACCAATATCGACTACGCAGACACCCAGCTCACGTTCGTCTTCCGTCAAGACAGAATAACTGGCTGCCAACCCGGCAAATATGAGTTGATCAACTTTCAGGCCACAACGTTCAACAGCTTTAACAATATTCTTCGCCATGTCGTTGTGGCAGGTAATCAGATGCACTTTAGCCTGCATGCGTACGCCGGAAAGCCCGACCGGATTTTTAATGCCTTCCTGGTAGTCAATGGCGTATTCCTGTGGAATGACATGCAGAACACGATGCTCATCGCGTACGCGGACGGATTTCGCCGTATGCACCACGTTCTCTACGTCTTCCTGTGTCACTTCCTCTTCGGAAATGGGCACCATACCAATTTCATTCTGACAGCTAATATGTTTACCAGAAAGCGCCAGATACACCGAGGAAATCTGGCAATCCGCCATCAGTTCAGCCTGATCAATGGCGCGCTGTACGCATTTCACCACTGACTCAAGGTCATTCACCCCGCCTTTATCCATACCTCGCGATGGGCAACTGCCCACGCCAATGATATTGACCATACCGTCGGGCAGAACTTCCCCTACTAAAGCGGCTACCTTCGCGGTGCCTATCTCCAGTCCAACTACCAGTTTTCTGTCCGTCGCCTTGATCATTGTTGTTCTGCCTGTGCCTGATTCTGTTGCTGATTAGATTCCTCAGGAGGCAAGGGAACCCAGCCTACTGCCGCTCCTGAGTCATAACGCAAATCAACGTAGCTAATCCTTTTGCCATCGGTTTGCGCCTGCTGCTGTAAAACCGGGTAGAGTTCCACAAAGCGAGCCAAACGTTTTATCGTGTCGCCCCTGCCCAGATTCAGCTTAATATCGTTATTCAGCGTCAACTGCCAGGAACGACGCGCGGTCATTGCCGCTTCCTTCAGGGTGAATCTGTCCTTAGCCAGCACCTGCCCCATATCGCGGAACCCTTGCAGCACTTCACTTGCGCTACCTTCCGGGCCATACAACATCGGTAATACCTGCTTGTTGGAGCGACCCGTCGGTATGCTAAACGTATTTCCGTCTGCATCGACCATATGCTGATCATTCCAACGCGCTATTGGCACATATTCAACCAGATGAATCTTCAATTCATCAGGCCATTGCTTCCTGACGCTCGCCTGTTTAATCCATGGCAGGCGTTCAATCTGGCTCTGGATGATGTTGACATCCTGAGTCATAAAGGTTCCTGGTGCGCCCAGCGCCAGGATGGACTGACGAATATCATCATTGCGCGTGTAGTGACGCTCGCCGGTCAAAACCAGTTTTGACAACGGCAAACGCTGCGCATCTTCCATCCATCCCAACACTACCCAGCCGCTGACAAACACGGTGCACAGCACTGTCAGCAGGAAAATAATTCCTGCAAGACGCGTTCCATTGTTGCGGCGTGAGGAGAGAGCTTCTTCTTCATCATCACCGTTTCGCGTGTTCAGCGCAGCCTGCGACATATCAGTCCGCCAACTCCAAAATTCGTACCACCAACTGCGAGAAGCTCAGGCCCGCCTGACGTGCCGCCATCGGTACCAGGCTGTGGCTGGTCATACCCGGAGAGGTATTCGCTTCCAGCAGATAAAACTGGTCATCACTGTCCAGCATGACGTCAATGCGACCCCACCCCTTACAGCCCAGCGCGGTCCATGCTTTCAGGACTAACGCCTGTAAAGCAGCCTCTTGTTCAACTTCCAGACCAGCAGGGCAGAAATATTGTGTCTCATCAGACAGATACTTCGCCTCATAATCATAGAAGGTTCCGGCCGGTTGGATACGTATTGACGGTAAAATTTCTTCACCAAGTATTGCAACGGTAAATTCCGGGCCACTCAGCCATTTTTCAATCAGTACTTCTTCATCATGCTGAAAAGCCAATGCTAATGCAGCCTGCAAAGCATTTTCTTCTTCAACTTTTGACATCCCAACGCTGGAGCCTTCGCGGCTTGGCTTCACAATCAGCGGCAAGCCTAACGCAGAAATCTGCGTAACCACTTCATCGCTAAGCCCTTTTTCAAACTCAGCGCGGGTCAACGCCACCCATGGTGCAACGGGTAACCCTGCCCCCTGCCACAGCAGCTTGCTGCGCAGTTTATCCATTGAGATAGCGGAAGCCATCACTCCACTACCGGTATAGGGCAAGCCTATCAACTCCAGCATGCCCTGCAAGGTACCATCTTCCCCACCACGGCCGTGCAGCGCAATAAACACCTTCTGAAAACCCATTGATTTCAGAAACGTGACATCGACCTCTTTCGGGTCAACCGGGTGCGCATCCACGCCGCCTTCGCGTAAACCGGCCAGCACCGCTGCGCCTGAATTCAACGACACTTCTCGTTCTGCGGAGGTTCCGCCCAACAGGACCGCGATTTTATCAGCCATGTTGCTCTTCCTCCGGGTTTTGCGGCTTCAGTTTGATTTCAGCTAAGGAACGCGCGATTTTGCCGATATTTCCAGCGCCCTGCACCAAAATCAGATCGTTACCCGTTAACACCGATGCCAGCATTTCAGCCACCTGGGCCGGATCGGACACCAGGATCGGGTCAACCTTGCCGCGGCCACGAATAGTACGGCACAGCGAACGGCTGTCAGCCCCCGGGATCGGCGTTTCACCTGCGGCATACACGTCCAGCATCAGCAGCGCGTCAACCTGTGTCAGGACGTTAGCAAAGTCATCGTACAGATCGCGGGTACGCGTATAGCGGTGCGGCTGGAACAGCATCACCAGATTTTTGTCCGGCCAGCCCGCACGTGCGGCTTTGATCGTAGCATCCACCTCCGTCGGGTGATGCCCGTAGTCATCCACCAACATTGCGCTACCGGCTTTACCGTTGACGGGCTCCAGCGGGAATTCACCAAGGAAGTCAAAACGACGCCCAGTACCCTGGAAACTTTCCAGCGCGCGCAGAATAGCGTCGTCTTCAATACCCTCTTCGGTCGCTACCGCAACCGCGGCTGCCGCGTTCAGCGCATTGTGACGGCCTGGCGCATTTAACGTAACGCGCAGATCGGCCATCCCCTGACGCAGCAGCGTAAAGTGACCCTGCGGGCCACTCTGCTGGTAATCTTCTATGCGTACGTCAGCATCATCGCTGAAACCATAGGTTGTGGTCTGACGGCCGACGCGCGGTAGCAATTCACGGATCACCGGATCGTCAACGCACATCACTGCACGACCATAAAACGGCAGGTTATGCAGGAAATTAATAAACGTCTGCTTTAAATTTTCGAAGTCGCCCTGGTAGGTATCCATGTGGTCAGCTTCGATATTGGTGACAATCGCCACCATCGGCTGCAAATGCAGGAACGACGCATCGCTCTCATCCGCTTCCGCAATTAAATAACGGCTATGGCCTAAGCGCGCATGTACGCCCGCCGCCTTCACCAGCCCACCGTTGACAAACGTCGGATCCAGCCCTGCTTCTGCGTAAATGCTGGAGACCATCGCGGTGGTCGTGGTTTTACCGTGCGTCCCGGCAATGGCGATACCATGACGAAAACGCATTAACTCAGCCAGCATCTCTGCGCGACGAATCACCGGAATACGCGCTTCATGCGCCGCCACAATTTCCGGGTTATCCGCAGAAATGGCGCTGGACACCACCACCACGCTCGCATCACGCACGTTTTCCGGGCGATGGTTGAAGAAAATCGTCGCGCCCAGATTGCTCAGCTGTTGCGTGACCGGATTCGGCGCTAAGTCAGAACCGCTGATCTGATACCCTTCATTGGCCAAAACTTCGGCAATACCACCCATACCAGCACCACCGATGCCGACAAAGTGAATGTGCCGAACGCGACGCATTTCGGGCACGATGGAACGCAGTTTTGCCAATTGTTGTGTATTCATTCTTTAGCCATTAACTTCTCAGTTCATGCGATGCAAAAGGCATCGCCACAATTACGCCCGGGCAGCCCGGCTCACTGCATTTGCAACCCATTCGGTGGAATTCGGTATGGATGCATTACGAGCACGTTCTGCCATGGTTAATAAGGTTTCTCGCGACCACCCATCAAGGGTGCTGGCGACGGCATCCACAGTAAACTGCGGCTGCTCTAAAATTTTGGCGGCGCCCGCTTTTTCCAGCGGCAACGCATTCCAGTACTGCTGTCGGTCTTTATGCTGGAACGGCACAAAAATCGCTGGCAGGCCCGCTGCTGCGATCTCGCTCACCGTTAGCGCGCCGGAGCGACAAACCACCACATCTGCCCACGCATAGGCGGCGGCCATATCATCAATAAATTCGGTGACCTTATGCTGCGGCTGTCCGGCATCAACATAGGCCTGTTCCACGGTCTGCTGTGCGCCTTTACCGCTCTGATGCCAGATAGTCACCGCGTCGCCAAGCTTTGCAGCAACCTGCGGCAGCGTTTGGTTCAGCACGCGCGCGCCCTGAGACCCCCCGACCACCAGCACGCGAACCGGACCTTCACGTCCAGCCAGGCGTTCTTCAGGTAATGGCAGCGCCAGCACATCGGTACGTACCGGGTTGCCCACCACTTCCGCATCCGGGAAGGCGCCGGGAAACGCCTGCATCACCGTCGTGGCAATCTTTGACAGCCATTTATTGGTTAAGCCTGCGATGCCGTTCTGCTCGTGCAGCACGACCGGAATGCCTAACGACCAGGCCGCCAGACCACCGGGGCCCGAGACATAACCGCCCATCCCCAGCACCACGTCAGGTTTAAACTGCTTCATGATGGCGCGAGCCTGGCGCCAGGCGTTAAAAATACGCACGGGTGCGGCCAGCAGTGCGTTGAGGCCCTTGCCACGCAAACCGGAGATACGAATAAAATCAATGTCAATGCCATGCTTCGGCACTAAGTCCGCTTCCATACGATCGGCGGTGCCCAGCCAACGAACCTGCCAGCCCTGGGCCATTAAATGGTGCGCAACCGCCAGCCCCGGGAACACATGCCCACCGGTACCGCCTGCCATCACCATTAACCGCTTCGGTTGACCACTCATCGTGCACCTCGTGTAAACGCCTGTGCTTTTTCCAGACGCGTTTCATAATCAATACGTAACAAAAACATGATGGCCGTCGACATGATCAACAGACTTGAACCACCATAACTAATCAGCGGCAGCGTCAGACCTTTCGTGGGCAGCATACCTGCCGCAGCCCCAACGTTAACCAGTGCCTGAAAACTAAACCAAACCCCAATCGAGCAGGCTAAAAAGCCTGAAAAACGGTGGTCAATTTCCAGCGCTTTACGGCCAATCGACATCGCGCGAAAAGCGACGAAGAATACCATTAAAAGTGCCAGTACCACACCGATATAACCCAGTTCTTCCCCAATAATGGCGAAGATAAAGTCAGTGTGCGCTTCCGGCAAATACTCCAGTTTTTGTACCGAATTCCCCAGCCCCTGTCCCCAAATCTCACCACGACCAAAGGCCATCAGGGATTGCGTCAGCTGGTAGCCGCTACCAAACGGATCCTCCCAGGGGTTCCAGAAAGAGGTTACGCGACGGATACGATACGGTTCGGCGAGGATCAGCAGCACCACCGCCGAGATCCCCATGCCGATGATGGCGATGAACTGCCACAATTTTGCACCAGCCAGAAACAACATCGCCAGCGTGGTAACAAACAGCACCACCACCGTCCCCAAGTCAGGCTGCGCCAGCAGTAGCACCGCCAGCACCAGGATTACGCCCATCGGTTTTAAGAAGCCGCGCAGGTTGTTACGCACCTCATCCACCTTACGTACCAGGTAGTTGGCGAGATAACAGAACAGCGACAGCTTGGTAAATTCCGCCGGCTGAATACGCAGCGGGCCCAGTGCAATCCAACGCGATGCCCCGTTAACCGAGCTGCCTACCACCAGTACGATCAGCAACATGATGATCGAGGCGATCAACATGGTGGTGCTGTACTTTTGCCAGAATTCCATCGGCAGACGCAGCGTGACCATCGCCAGACAGAACGCCAGGAAGATATACAGCGCATCACGTTTGGCGAACAGGAAAGGATCGCCCGCCAGACGTTGCCCAACGGGCATTGACGCCGATGTCACCATCACAAAACCAATCGCTGCCAGACCAAACGTCAGCCACAGCAACATGCGGTCATACATGATCAGGCTGTCCGCATCTTTATCACGCGACGCCATCACCCAGCCTTTAAGCGCCGCGAAGATCCACGCCAGGACACCCAATCCCGGTATGCGCGGCATTCTCAGACGAGGGAGAGATAAACGCATCAACCCAACTCCTTCGCCAGGCGGGTAAAGACATCGCCACGCTGCTCAAAGTTTTTAAACTGGTCGAGGCTGGCGCAGGCCGGCGACAGCAACACCATATCGCCCGGTTTAACGCGCGGCGCGAGCAGACGCATCGCCTGCTCCATGGTTTCAGTTTGCTCGGCAACGTCTGGTCGCAGAGCGGCAAGCTGCGCCCCATCGCGACCAAAACAGTACAGACGAATACGATCGCCAACCAGATAACGACTGAGCGGAGAAAAATCAGCGGATTTCCCGTCCCCGCCCAGCAGCAGATGCAGCGTGCCGTCAACGTGCAGGCCATTCAGCGCCGCTTCAGTACTGCCGACGTTGGTGGCTTTAGAATCGTTAATCCAGCGTACGCCGTTATGTTCCAGCACAACCTGAAAACGATGCGCCAGTCCGGTAAAGGTGGTTAGCGCTTTAAGGCTGGATGCCCGCGGCAGGCCCGCAGCATCCGCCAGCGCCAGCGCTGCCAGAGCGTTGGTATAGTTATGCTGGCCGGAAAGCGTCATCTCTTTCACGTTCAGCACTTTTTCGCCCTTCACGCGCAGCCAGGTTTCGCCCTGCTGACGATTCAGGTGATAGTCACCCATATTGATGCCAAAGCTCACGCAGCGTTCATCAGCCCCGCGAACCGGCATCGTCAGCGCATCATCGGCGTTAACCACGCACACTTTCGCGTTCTCATAGACGCGCAGTTTCGCTGCACGGTACTGCTGCAACCCAAACGGGTAGCGATCCATATGATCTTCAGTCACGTTCAGAATAGTGGCCGCCACAGCCTGCAGGCTGGAGGTGGTTTCCAGCTGGAAGCTGGAGAGCTCCAGAACGTACAGCTCGCGTTCAGCATCCAGCAGCATCAACGCAGGCAAACCAATATTACCGCCGACGCCGACATTCACCCCGGCCGCTTTCGCCATTTCACCGACCAGCGTGGTGACGGTGCTTTTACCGTTAGAACCGGTAATCGCCACGATCGGCGCCTGCGCTTCGCGACAGAACAGCTCAATGTCACCCACAATTTCAATACCAGCATCAGCGGCCGCACTCAGCGCTGGATGCGCCAGGGCAATACCAGGGCTGGCAACGATCAGATCGGCGGCCAGCAGCCAGTCATCATTCAGGCTGCCAACATGGCGCTCAACCGCTTCCGGTAATTTATCCAGCCCCGGTGGCGTCGTGCGGGTATCCATCACCCGCGGCGTAACGCCACGCGCGAGGAAAAAATCCACACAGGACAGCCCAGTCAGCCCCAGACCGATAATGACGATTTTTTTACCCTGGTAATCAACCATGATTAACGTACCTTCAGCGTTGCCAGGCCAATCAGCACCAGCATCAGCGAAATAATCCAGAAGCGCACGATCACGCGCGGCTCCGGCCAGCCTTTCAATTCATAGTGGTGGTGGATCGGCGCCATACGGAAGATGCGCTGTCCGCGCAGCTTGAAGGAGCCAACCTGCAGAATCACCGACAGGGTTTCCACCACAAACACACCGCCCATAATCACCAGCAGGAATTCCTGGCGCAACAGCACGGCAATAATGCCCAGTGCGCCACCCAGTGCCAGCGAACCGACGTCGCCCATAAAGACCTGCGCCGGATAAGTGTTAAACCACAGAAAGCCTAATCCTGCCCCGACAATCGCCGTGCAGACGATCACCAACTCCCCCGCATGGCGTAAATACGGAATATGCAGATAGTTGGCAAAGTTCATGTTCCCGGTCGCCCACGCCACCAGCGCAAAGCCAGCAGCAACAAACACGGTCGGCATAATAGCCAGGCCATCAAGGCCGTCGGTCAGGTTGACCGCATTGCCGGTACCGACAATCACGAAGTAGGCCAGCAGAACGTAGAACAGGCCCAACTGCGGCATGACGTCTTTAAAGAACGGCACGACCAGCTGCGTGGCGGGCGTATCTTTGCCCACCAGATACAGCGCGAAGGCCACGCCTAATGCAATCACCGACATCCAGAAGTACTTCCAGCGGGCGATCAGGCCTTTGGTGTCTTTACGCACCACTTTGCGGTAATCATCGACAAAACCGATAATGCCGTAACCCACCAGCACCACCAGCACGCACCAGACGTACGGGTTAGATGGGTAGGCCCACAGCAGAACGGAGATAACAATCGCGGTGAGGATCATAATGCCGCCCATGGTCGGCGTACCGCGCTTGCTGAAATGCGATTCTGGGCCGTCGTTACGCACGACCTGACCAAAAGACATTTTTTGCAGGCGGGCGATCATGCGCGGGCCCATCCACAACGAGATGAACAGCGCGGTCAGCAGGCTGACGATGGCGCGAAACGTCAGATAAGAGAAGACGTTAAAGCCGGAATAATATTTGACCAAATGTTCGGCCAGCCAAACTAACATGTTGCATTCTCCTGTAATGCGCGTACTACCTCTTCCATAGCGGCACTACGTGAACCTTTTACTAAAATCGTCATCACCTGATGCTCGGCAATCAATGTCTTAAGATGCGCGGCCAGCGCGGGTTTATCCGCAAAATGTTCGCCAACACCGCTGGCATCGCTGATTGCCTGACTCAGTTTCCCTGTACTCAATACGCGGTCGATACCCGCCGCCTTCGCAGCCTCTCCTACCTGTATGTGACAGGCTTCGCTTTCCGCGCCAAGTTCTGCCATATCGCCCACCACCAGCACGCGATAGCCCGGCATTTCAGACAACACCTGTACCGCGGCGGTCATCGAACCGACGTTGGCGTTATAGGAGTCATCCAGCAGCAGCTGATTTTCGGCGAGCGGGATAGGGAACAGGCGTCCCGGCACTGCGTGTAAATCTTTCAGGCCAGTTTTAACCGCCTCATGCGTCGCGCCAACTGCCATGGAGAGCGCGGTGGCAGCCAGGGCATTGGCAATGTTGTGACGTCCCGGTAACGGCAGCAAAACATCAATGCTGCCCGTCGGCGTGTGCAGCGTAAACTCGGTGCCGTGTGACGTAACATGAATGTTGGTAGCAGAAAAGTCGCTGGTGGCCGCATTCGGCGAGAAGCGCCAGACGGTGCGATCGCCAATAATGCTCTGCCAGTTCAGCCAGTCGTTGTTATCGGCATTCATAATGGCGATACCGTTTTCCGCCAGGCCGGTAAAGATTTCACCTTTTGCTTTGGCGACACCTGCCAGAGAACCAAACCCTTCCAGGTGAGCCGCCGCCAGGTTATTCACCAGCGCCGCTTCCGGTCGAGTTAATCCGACGGTCCAGGCAATCTCGCCCTGGTGGTTGGCACCAAGCTCAATCACCGCATAGTCATAATCGTTGTTCAGTCGCAGCAGCGTCATTGGTACGCCGATGTCGTTGTTCAGATTGCCCGCAGTGTATAACGTGTTCCCACACTGGCTGAGAATCGCGGCTGTCATCTCTTTGACAGAGGTTTTACCGGATGAACCGGTCAGTGCCACCACGCGGGCCGGAACCTGAGCGCGCACCCACGCCGCCAGCTCGCCAAACGCCAGGCGTGTGTCCTTGACAATCACCTGCGGCAGAGAAACATCCAGCGGACGACTGACCAGCAGCGCTCCCGCCCCGTTCTCCTTCGCCGTTTCGGCAAAATCATGGGCATCGAAGCGTTCGCCTTTCAGCGCCACAAACAGGCAACCCGGCGTGACTTTACGCGTATCGGTGGTCACCGCATCAAGGGTCAGATCGCCCCCTTTCAGTTCGCCACCGAGGATCGCCGCCAACTGGCTGAGCGTTACGCTAATCATGCGATCACCCCCAGCAAACGAGCGGCCGTTACGCGGTCAGAATAGTCGAGGCGATGCGCGCCGACGATCTGGTAATCTTCGTGGCCTTTACCGGCCACCAGCACAACGTCGTTTTCTTTCGCCTGCATAATGGCGTTGGTGACCGCTTCAGCACGACCTTCCATCACCTTCGCGTGCCCGGCATCCAGCATACCTGCCAGAATGTCGTTAATGATGGCGCGCGGCTCTTCAGTGCGCGGGTTGTCATCAGTGACCACCACAATATCCGCGAACTCTTCCGCGATGGCGCCCATCAGCGGACGCTTGCCTTTGTCACGATCGCCGCCGCAGCCAAAGACGCACCACAGCTTACCGGTGCAGTGCAGACGTGCCGCCTGCAGCGCTTTTTCCAGCGCATCCGGCGTGTGGGCATAATCCACCACCACCGTTGTTTTGCCCGGCGCACTGAACACTTCCATACGCCCGCAAACTGGCTGCAGACGTGCCGCCGTTTTCAGTAAATCCGCCAACGGATACCCTAATGCCAGCAGCGTTGCCAGAGCCAGCAGCAGATTGCTGACGTTGAAGGCGCCCATCAGGCGGCTTTCAATTTCACCGTCGCCCCAGGATGAGATAAAGCGGATCGTCGCGCCGCTGTCGTGATAATTCACCTCAACCGCTTTCAGCCAACGACCGTGGCAGTTCGGGTTAATATGGTCTTCCATCGAAACGGCGACCGCATCCGGCAATTTTGCCAGCCAGCGACGGCCGACTTCATCATCTGCATTGACGATGGCCTGACCGCAATGGTGCGTGGAGTACAGCAGCCACTTCGCGGCTTCGTAATGTTCCATATCGCCGTGATAGTCGAGATGGTCACGGCTTAAGTTGGTAAATACTGACGCGGCAAACTTCAACGCTGCCACGCGATGCTGAACCAGACCGTGGGATGACACTTCCATCGCGCCTAACGTGGCGCCCTGCTCAACCAGCCCCGCCAGCACATGCTGGACGTCAACGGCTGAACCGGTGGTATTTTCGGTCGGGATCACTTTGCCCAGCAGGCCATTGCCCACCGTCCCCATTACGGCGCTGGTTTCGCCCAACAGCTGGCTCCACTGCGCCAGCAGTTGGGTGGTCGTGGTTTTCCCGTTGGTGCCGGTGACCCCCACCAGACGCATAGTGTCAGAAGGCTCGTGGTAAAAACGGCCCGCCAGTGCGGATAAACGTTCGTTAAGCTGGCTCAGATAGATAACCGGTACGCCGTGCATTTCACGGATTTCACCGTCGGTTGCCTCATCTTTTGCCTCTGCAATAATGGCAGCCACACCTTGCGCTATCGCCTGCGGGATATATCGACGCCCGTCCGCCTGATGACCTACCACTGCCACAAAGAGATCGCCCGATGCAGCCACACGGCTGTCGAGCGTCATCTCCCGCAGTGCTCGCTCCGGTGCACCCGGCACCCATGGAGCAAGAAGGTCGCGCAAATTACGATCTGCCACCTGTCGCCTCGCCTTGATTATTCACAAAATCACTTTTATCGCTCGTTGTCAGCGCATCCGGCTCGATGTTCATGGTGCGCAGTACACCGCCCATGATGGCACCGAAAACCGGCGCGGAAACGGCGCCACCGTAGTATTTACCCGCCTGCGGATCGTTGATAACAACCACCAGCGCGAAGCGCGGCTGACTCGCAGGCGCAACGCCTGCGGTATAAGCAATGTATTTGTTGATGTAGCGACCATCCGGCCCTACTTTTTTCGCCGTACCGGTTTTAATGGCGATGCGATAGCCTTTAATCGCCGCCTTCACGCCGCCGCCGCCGGGCAGCGCCACGCTTTCCATCATATGAACGACGGTACGTACGGTAGATTCCGGGAAGATACGCTCGCCCGGAACAGGAGGATCAACTTTGGTAATCGACAACGGGCGATAAACGCCATAGCTGCCGATCGTTGCGTAGACTCGCGCTAACTGTAACGGGGTTACCATTAGCCCATAGCCGAAAGAGAAGGTGGCCCTCTCTATGTCAGACCACCGTTGTTTTTGAGGATATAAGCCACTGCGTTCTCCGACCAACCCCAAATTGGTCGCTTTTCCCAGCCCAAAACGTGAGTAAGTATCTACTAACGCTGAGGACGGCATCGCTAACGCCAGCTTGGAAACACCGACGTTACTCGACTTCTGTAGTACCCCGGTCAGGGTCAATTCGCTATAACGCGCCACGTCTTTGATTTCGTGGCCATTAATTCGATAGGGAATGGTGTTCAGCACGGTGTTTTCACGCACCACGCCGCGCTGCAGTGCCGTCATCACCACCATCGGTTTAACCGTTGACCCCGGTTCAAACACGTCGGTGATGGTACGGTTACGCATGACATCTTTTTGCGTACCGGAGAGATTGTTTGGGTTGTAGGACGGGCTATTCGCCATCGCCAGCACTTCGCCGGTGTTGACGTCTACCAGCACGGCGCTACCTGATTCCGCTTTGTTAAACGCGACGGCGTTGTTCAGTTCGCGATAGACCAGTGCCTGCAAGCGCTCATCAATACTCAGCGCCAGGTTATGTGCCGCCTGACTGTCTGTTGAAGAAATATCTTCAATCACGCGGCCATAGCGGTCTTTACGCACCACGCGCTCGCCCGGCTGACCGGTGAGCCATTTATCAAAACTCTTCTCAACGCCTTCAATGCCCTGGCTGTCGACGTTGGTAAAACCGATGAGGTGAGCAGTCACTTCCCCGGAAGGATAGTAACGGCGGGATTCTTCGCGCAGATGAATCCCCGGCAGCTTGAGTTTTTTGATGTAGTCGGCCATGTCAGGGTTGACCTGGCGTGCGAGGTAGATAAAACGCCCTTTCGGGTTGGCATTGATGCGAGAAGCCAGTTGGTCGAGCGGGATGTTCAGCGCAGTCGACAGCGCTCGCCAGCGTTCGCCAACGCTTACGCCACCCGCATCATGCACTTCTTTCGGATCGGCCCAGATGGCCTTCACCGGCACGCTCACCGCCAGCGGACGGCCGGAACGGTCGGTAATCATGCCACGTGACGTGGAGACTTCCTGGACGCGCAAGGAGCGCATGTCGCCCTGACGCACCAGCATGTCAGGCGCAATAATTTGCAGCCACGCAACGCGTCCCAGCAGGAAGCACAGCGCCAGCAAAATACAACCGCACAGTAACGCAAAACGCCAACTGATAAAGTTGGCTTGTTCTTCCTGGCGTTTTGGTTTGAGCGTCTTTGCCGCTGCTTTCATGCGTCGCGTTTATCCTTATTTTTGTACAACGATATTTTCTTGTGAGGGATCGACATGCTGCAACTGCAGCTTTTCCGTTGCGATCCGTTCAACACGGCTATGGTCACCGAGAGCGTTCTCTTCGAGGATCAGGTTACGCCATTCGATATCCAGTGCATCGCGTTCCAGAACTAACTGTTCACGCTGTGCAGTCAGTAACCGCGTATGGTGCGCGGTCGTCACGACGGTGATCGCCGTCAAAATAATGCAAATGAACAGGCAGAGTGGCAGCTTCCCGAACCGCAAAAGATCGTCACCGATCACGCCAGGCAAAGCATGGCGCTCGTTACTTCCTATCGATCCTTTAACTTTGCTGAGGGCTTCTGTCACTCTGCTGATCATGCGTTCGTCCTCTCTGCAATGCGCAGAACTGAACTACGGGCACGAGGATTTTCTGCGACCTCTTCTTCACCCGGCATCAACTTGCCTAATGCTCTCAACTCACGGCCGCCCAGCTTTTGGATCTGCGCTTCGGTCATCGGGATCCCCGCCGGAACCTGAGGACCGCGACTTTGTTCGCGCATAAAGCGCTTCACAATACGGTCTTCAAGCGAGTGGAAACTGATGACAGAAAGGCGACCACCTGGAGCCAGCACGCTGAGCGAGCTTTTTAGCGCCTGCTCTATCTCCTCCAGTTCACTGTTCACCCAAATGCGCACCGCCTGGAAGGTACGGGTCGCGGGATGTTTGAATTTGTCTTTTACCGGCATGGCCGCCGCAATGACTTCCGCCAGTTGTTTGGTGCGGGTCATCGGTTCAACGCGGTTACGCTCGACAATGGCGCGAGCAATGCGTTTGCCAAAGCGTTCTTCGCCAAAGGTTTTAATCACCCAGGCAATATCCGCTTCATCTGCCGTTTGCAGCCACTCGGCGGCTGACTGGCCGCGCGTTGGGTCCATACGCATGTCCAACGGACCGTCACGCATAAACGAAAAGCCGCGCTCCGCATCGTCTAATTGCGGAGAAGAGACGCCAAGATCGAGAAGGATGCCATCGATCTTACCGGTTAGCCCGCGCTCACTCACGTACTCAGCCAGCGCGGAGAAAGGTCCATGAATGATGGAGAAGCGGGGATCGTTAATGGTCTGAGCCACCGCAATGGCCTGCGGATCGCGATCGATAGCCAGCAAACGCCCCTCTTCGCCAAGCTGCGAGAGGATCAGTCGTGAGTGACCGCCGCGACCAAATGTCCCGTCAATGTAGATGCCGTCCGGACGAATATTCAGACCGTTTACGGCCTCATCCAGCAACACCGTTGTATGTTTAAAATTTTCCATCATCTTATAGAGACAAATCCTGCAATCGTTCCGACAGCGCGCCGGTAACAGATTGCTCAGCGTCGATATCTTCCTTGACCTGTTGATACCAGGTCGTTTCATCCCACAGCTCAAATTTGTTGAACTGCCCAACCAGCATCACTTCTTTTGTTAACCCTGCATGTTGCCGCAAAATGGGTGCTATCAGTAATCGACCGGCGCTATCCATCTGACATTCACTGGCATGCCCCAACAGCAGGCGCTGTACGCGGCGCTCGACCGGATTCATGCTGGACAGACGAGATAGCTTCTGCTCGATAATTTCCCATTCAGGCAGGGGGTAAAGCAGCAGGCACGGGTGATGGATGTCAATGGTGCAAACCATTTGACCGGTAGCACTCTCGAGCAGTTGATCCCGATACCGGGTAGGCACTGATAAGCGCCCTTTACTGTCGAGATTAACTAACGTCGCTCCCCGGAACATGCCAGTCTCACCCCCGATTACCACTTTGTCCCACAAAATCCCACTTATAAGGAGTTTACGGAGCGGAGGAAAACCTTGTCAAGCAAGTCACGGCGCTTAGCGGAGCAAAAAACCCAATGTTTACGGCCAATATCAGCGTTGAACAAATTCCGTACAGCGAACGAAGCAAATTAACGTCATGAATATTTGTAAGAAAAAAATCCAACAACTCATCATTGTTTAAAACAACTCAATATCATCTCGAGAAAATATAAAGTGTCAGTTTGCGACGCGAGCGGCATTTTAGGACAATATGCAGCGAGATAACAGTACCAGTTAATCGGTCTGTACGCCTTGTACGACCAAGGCAGGTGAGAAAAATCTGCAATACAGAAGCAAAGTGTTTGTTAATTCGGCAATTCCCTACAACCATGTAACAAAATAATACAATCGTAACGCGTCGTTACGTATCAATAACGTAAAAATGGTGGGTTGCGTTTTTAATCACGATATATAGAAATTGAATTTCAGACAATTCTAAAGAATATTCTTAAATATAATGAGGTTATTTCTGATATTTGAATAAATGACCGCGCCAGAAGGTTATCGCCTTCCAGCGCGTCCAGCAGAACACCTTAACTCCGACTGAGAATACCGCGGCGATACAGGTTACGCTTGATGCGCGTTAAGCCTGGTTTTGGCTTACGCGGCTCATCCAGACTGGCCAACACGATTTCCAGTACGCGCTCTGCAACGTCGCGATGACGTTGCGCCACCGCCAGTACCGGGCACTGTAGGAAGTCGAGCAATTCATGATCGCCAAAGGTAGCAATCGCTAAATCAGACGGTAGCTGCCCGTCACGACGTAATGTCACATCCATCACGCCCTGTAAAAGCGCAAAGGAAGTGGTAAACAACGCCTGTGGCATCGGGTGCGTTTCCAGCCATTTATCAAACAGCTGCGCGGCGGCTTCCCGCTCATAACTGTTGGCATACAGGAAATTCACTTCACGCGGATCGTCCTTCCACGCGGTACGAAAACCCTGCTCACGCAGGAAACTCACAGATAATTCCGGCAGCGCACCGAGATAAAGGACGGTATCAGCCGGGAACTTACGCAATTCTTCCGCCAGCATTTCTGCATCGTCCTGATCGGCCCCGACAACGCTGGTGAAATGTTCACGATCCAGCGCGCGGTCTAATGCCACAATCGGGAATGCGCTGTTAGCCCAGCGCTGGTAAAACGGATGCTCTGGCGGCAAAGAGGTCGACACAATAATGGCATCAACCTGGCGTTGTAATAGATGTTCAATACAACGCATTTCGTTATCTGGCTGATCTTCAGAGCAGGCAATCAGCAGCTGATAGCCACGCTGACGAGCCTGGCGCTCCAGGTAGTTGGCTATCCGGGTATAACTTGTATTCTCCAGATCCGGGATCACCAGCCCGATAGAACGTGTGCGTCCAGCACGTAGCCCGGCTGCCACAGCATTTGGGTGGTAATTATGCTCGCGCACCACCGCCATGACTTTTTCAACCGTTTTGTCGCTTACGCGATATTGCTTTGCTTTGCCATTAATAACGTAGCTTGCAGTCGTTCGCGAAACGCCGGCCAGCCGAGCGATTTCATCCAGTTTCACAATTGCCCCTTGCGTAAAATGTACCAACCATAACCTTTGAGATGGCATGGGTTAAATTCTTAACATCTAAGCGCAGAATAATGACCGCGGCAACCGCTTTTGTCTCTGGTTACCGCTGATTTCGCAAAAAAAAGCCCAACCGGTAGCATTGGGCTCGCGAATTAATAACTGGGCCATGATTAGCGCATGATTTTATCACCGCGAGAAAGCCCCACCACGCCGGAGCGCGCAACCTCGACGATTTTCGCCACTTCACGCAATGTAGCCAGGAAAGCATCGAGCTTATCGCTGGTACCTGCCAGTTGTACGGTGTAGATGGACGGCGTGACGTCAATGATTTGCCCGCGGAATATTTCCGTATTGCGCACCACTTCTTCACGACCGTAACCGCTGGCCTGAATTTTCACCAGCATGATCTCTCGTTCAACATGAGCCCCCTGTCCCAACTCGCTTACGCGCAGGACATCCACCAGTTTGTGCAGCTGCTTTTCGATCTGCTCAAGGACCTTTTCATCACCCACTGTCTGGATCGTCATTCGCGATAACGTCGGATCGTCCGTCGGTGCGACGGTCAGGCTTTCAATGTTGTAACCGCGCTGAGCGAAGAGACCAATCACTCGTGACAATGCACCCGACTCGTTTTCCAGTAATACTGATAATATCCGGCGCATAATCAGGTCCTCTCCGTTTTGCTTAACCACATTTCATCCATACCGCCTCCACGAATCTGCATCGGGTAGACATGTTCACTGCCATCAACGGTGACATCGACAAACACCAGACGATGGTTACGCACGTGCTCCAGCGCCTCACCCAATTTGCTCTCGAGTTCATCCGGATGGTTTATCTGGATACCAATATGACCATATGCCTCGGCAAGACGTACAAAGTCGGGCAGCGACTGCATGTAAGACTGCGAGTGACGCCCGGAGTAAATCATGTCCTGCCACTGTTTAACCATGCCGAGGTAACGGTTGTTAAGATTGAGTACCAGCACCGGCAGCTCATATTGCAACGCCGTCGACAGCTCCTGGATATTCATCTGAATACTGCCATCGCCGGTGACGCACACCACCGTTTCATTCGGTAGCGCCATCTTTACGCCTAACGCTGCAGGTAAACCGAATCCCATGGTGCCGAGGCCACCAGAGTTAATCCAACGACGCGGCTTATCAAACGGGTAGTACAGCGCGGCAAACATCTGGTGCTGACCAACGTCCGAGGTTACATACGCATCCCCTTTCGTCAGACGCCAGAGGGTTTCAATGACAGCCTGCGGCTTAATGCTCTCACTTTGCGTGTCATATTTCAGACATTGGCGCGCACGCCACTGTTCTATCTGCTGCCACCAGTCGCGGTTATCATCAAGCGGTTGCTGCGATTTCTCCTGCGGTAACAGTTCCAGCATCTGATCCAGCACCAGTCGGGCGTCGCCGACAATCGGAATATCCGCAGTGACGGTTTTCGAAATAGAGGTCGGATCGATGTCGATATGCAGTACGGTCGCATTTGGACAATATTTTGCCAGGTTATTGGTTGTGCGATCGTCAAAGCGAACACCAACGGCAAAGATCACGTCGGAATGATGCATGGTCATATTGGCTTCGTAGGTGCCATGCATCCCCAGCATGCCCAGCGCCTGACGATGCGTGGCCGGAAACGCGCCCAATCCCATCAACGAAGAAACAACCGGCAGGTTAAGCGCTTGTGCAATCTGGCCAAGTTGTTCATGACAGGCCGCATTGACCGCACCGCCGCCAACATATACCACCGGTTTTTTAGCCGCGACCAGCGTTTGTAGCGCGCGCTTTATTTGCCCCTTATGTCCGGTCGTTGTCGGATTATACGAGCGCATACTGACCGACTCCGGCCAGCTATACGGCAGTTTCTTTGCCGGATTCAGAATATCCTTTGGCAAATCCACGACCACAGGGCCTGGGCGACCGCTTGCCGCCAGCCAGAAGGCCTTTTTCAGGACCTGAGGAATATCTTCCGTTTGCTTAACGAGGAAGCTGTGCTTCACCACCGGACGAGAGATACCGACCATGTCGCACTCCTGAAAGGCATCGTAGCCAATCAGCGACGTCGCCACCTGCCCGGAGAGGATCACCAGCGGAATGGAATCCATATACGCCGTGGCGATCCCGGTTATCGCATTGGTTGCGCCCGGCCCGGAGGTCACCAGGACTACGCCGACGTCACCCGTGGCACGCGCCAGGCCATCGGCCATATGTACGGCGGCTTGTTCATGACGGACCAACACATGATCGATTCCCCCGACCGTATGCAGCGCATCATAAATATCGAGGACCGCGCCCCCAGGATAACCAAATACCTGCTTCACACCCTGATCGATGAGCGATCGCACGACCATCTCGGCTCCAGACAACATCTCCATGGCTTGCCTCCACTCTTATAATGAATAACGGTTTAACAACACATTAACCGCTGAGGATGACGCATGGCAATTGACACCTAAGAGGGGGAATTCGCATGAATAAGAATAAAAAGGAGGTAAGCGCAGAATAAATAGAGATTTAAACCAGCATCCGCTAATGAAATGAGAAATAATCGCTTAAAAATGGAGACTTACAGCGATTAGTCTATTTTTTTACACTTTTGGACAGATGCAGAAAGACAAGTTCAGCACAAAATCTTAGATAAAAAGCCAAAAGCAGAATAAACCAGACGTCCTGCCCGATTTATTCTGCCGAATACTACTGCTTACAGACGGAGACTAACAATTCTTCCATCCATTGGTGGCCTTTATCCCTGCCCGCAGCTTCATGCCAGGAAAGATAGCATGTGCGGCTATTCAATTTTAACGGTAAAGGCAATATCTGCAGATCTAACTGCTCAGAGAATTCTTCCGCTAACCAACGTGGTGCAATAGACACCAGATGCGTTTGCGAAACAATATTCAACACGCTGATTAACGCCATACCTTGATAAGCGACACAAGATTGTTTATCCGCAGTGTCATACCAGGGTTGGCTAAATGATGCAAAGCGATCGAGAGATACCGCCGCATGCTGTTCATTATAAACATCGTTTTCCAATAATGGACCACTAATACGTGGGTGTTTTCTGCTCGCGACTAACACCATCTCGTCATTGAACAAGGGAATACTGGTGAATTCAGGGCGACGGAACTCTTCATAACTAATAACGAACTCCGTTTCCTGATAGCGTAATTGATGTTCGGTATTTTGATTGAGTGAAGATTTAAATGCGACATGAATGTTTGGCGCAACTTGCTCAACCCGATTATAAATCAAGGAGGTCAGAATATTATCCAATGGGCTGCATACGCAGAGGTTGAATACGCGCTCGCTGCTGGCAGGCTCAAACCCCGAACCCGGCAGTTCATTCTGTACCAGTTGCAATGCCTGACGGACGGAGCCAAAGAGTTGGAAGGCCCGCGCTGTCGGCTGGATCCCACGGCCATAACGAACAAAAAGTTCATCATTGAACATAATTTTCAAACGCGCCACAGCATTACTGACCGCAGGTTGCGACATCCCCAGAGTATGCGCAGCGCGGGTAATATTTTGCTCCTGCATTACCGCGTCAAAGACGGTTAATAAATTAAGATCAACCATGCGAAGCTGCGGCTTTCCCATTGTTATAGGATTTGGTTTATCTATTATTTTCACTTCTGGCATATTTAACTCCACTGTCACTCTAAACTCCCTTTTCCCAGACGGAGTGAAGAAATAACCTCCGTTAATATGATTTACCATACATATAAAATAAGAAAAAGGAAAAACATTAAAATTAGGAAAACATAAAGGCACGAACCTAAATGAACAGAAACCCAATGCGAGCGCAGTGTGGCGGATGTCACTGCACGATGATTCATATGTTTAAATTTCACGAACAATATAACCATAAGCACGACGAATACACAATCATACGTGCGGTGAATATATATTTAAGATTTGATTAAATGTTTATATTATTAATACATTAAAAGTTAACATTAATTTATCAATCATTGATAAGCTTGCCCCCTGTACTCATTCATGGTCACTATAAAAACTGATAAATCATAAAGATAAAAAGTGTATCTGCACCTCATCTCATCAGCATGCTGTCACAATAGTTGCAAACAAATATGCTCAAACATGTCAAAGCATGAAAAGTATGTACGAAGGCACACTAATTTATTTTATGCTTCTCTAAAAATTCAGCACAATTCGCTTAGATTGCAGAGGTGTTTTTCTTCTGAATACGGACGCTTACGGGGAGCGGGGTTGACATCAGCTTTCATATCCAGTACCACTAAAAGCATATCGCATTCGCCTGGAGCCTGATTGATGACTTACATTGTTCGTTTTAACGGTCTACTACTACTAAACGCATCTTCGTTGCGCGGTAGACTGGTGAACGACATTTAGCATTACGTCAGCTCCAGTTAAGACAAAAACCCGCGCCGCTGCGCGGGTTTTTTTATGCTCGAAGCAAGGCGCCAAAAAAGACAAAGGACCTAAACCATGAGCCAGCAAGTCATTATTTTCGATACCACCTTACGCGATGGTGAACAGGCGTTACAGGCAAGCCTGAGTGTGAAAGAAAAACTGCAGATTGCTCTGGCTCTCGAGCGTATGGGCGTTGACGTGATGGAAGTCGGTTTCCCTGTGTCTTCGCCAGGTGATTTTGAGTCGGTACAGACCATTGCCCGACAGGTTAAAAACAGCCGCGTCTGCGCCTTAGCCCGCTGTGTGGAAAAAGATATCGATGTGGCCGCTGAATCTCTGAAGGTGGCTGAGGCTTTCCGCATACATACGTTTATCGCCACCTCGCCGATGCATATCGCCACCAAATTACGTAGTACGCTGGATGAGGTTATCGAGCGGGCTGTCTATATGGTTAAGCGTGCGCGTAATTACACGGATGACGTGGAATTCTCATGCGAAGACGCCGGCCGTACCCCTATTGCCGATCTGGCTCGCGTGGTAGAAGCGGCGATTAATGCCGGTGCCAAAACCATTAATATCCCCGATACCGTCGGGTACACCATGCCCTTCGAATTTGGCGCAATCATTTCCGGCCTGTATGAACGCGTGCCGAATATCGACAAAGCGATCATTTCCGTGCACACCCACGACGATTTAGGTCTGGGCGTCGGTAACGCGCTGGCCGCTGTTCATGCCGGTGCGCGTCAGGTCGAAGGGGCGATGAACGGGATCGGTGAACGCGCCGGTAACTGCTCGCTGGAAGAAGTGATCATGGCGATCAAAGTCCGCAAAGATATTCTGAACGTACAGACCCGCATTAATCATCAGGAAATCTGGCGTACCAGCCAGTTAGTCAGCCAAATCTGCAATATGCCGATTCCGGCCAACAAAGCGATTGTCGGTAGCGGCGCCTTTGCCCACTCCTCCGGTATTCATCAGGACGGCGTACTGAAAAACCGTGAAAACTACGAAATCATGACCCCGGAGTCCATCGGTCTGAACCAGGTGCAACTGAACCTGACGTCCCGTTCCGGACGTGCTGCGGTCAAACACCGTATGGATGAGATGGGCTATACAGAGAGTGAATACAGTCTGGACAACCTGTACGACGCCTTCCTGAAGCTGGCGGATAAAAAAGGTCAGGTGTTTGATTACGACCTGGAAGCGCTGGCCTTTATTAACAAACAGCAAGAAGAACCCGAACATTTCCGCCTGGATTACTTCAGCGTGCAGTCTGGCTCCAATGATATTGCCACCGCCTCCGTCAAGCTGGCCTGTGGCGAGAATGTGAAAGCCGAAGCCGCCAACGGTAACGGCCCGGTCGATGCTATTTATCAGGCCATCAACCGTATTACCGACTACGACATCGAACTGGTGAAATACAGCCTGACCGCAAAAGGCCACGGTAAAGATGCTCTGGGTCAGGTGGATATCGTCGCCAACTTTAACGGCCGTCGCTTCCACGGCGTAGGCCTGGCAACGGATATTGTCGAGTCCTCCGCGAAAGCCATGGTGCATGTACTGAATAACATCTGGCGCGCCGAAGAAGTCGAAAAAGAATTGCAACGCAAAGCTCAAAACAACGAGAACAACAAGGAAACCGTGTGATGTCGAAGAATTATCATATTGCTGTTTTGCCGGGTGACGGTATTGGCCCGGAAGTGATGGCGCAAGCTCTGAAAGTACTGGACGCGATTCGCACCCGTTTCGCTATGCGCATTACCACCAGCCACTATGACGTGGGCGGCGTTGCCATCGACAACCACGGTCAGCCGCTGCCACCCGCAACAGTTGACGGCTGTGAGCAGGCCGATGCCATTCTGTTTGGCTCCGTGGGCGGCCCGAAATGGGAAAACCTGCCGCCAAACCAGCAGCCGGAGCGTGGTGCCCTGTTGCCGTTGCGTAAACACTTCAAATTATTCAGCAACCTGCGCCCGGCTAAGCTGTACCAGGGGCTGGAAGATTTTTGCCCGCTGCGCGCCGATATTGCCGCCAACGGTTTCGACATCCTGTGCGTACGCGAACTGACGGGCGGGATCTACTTCGGTCAGCCAAAAGGCCGTGAAGGTAGCGGTCAACATGAAAAAGCCTTTGATACCGAGGTCTATCACCGTTTCGAGATCGAACGTATTGCGCGCATTGCATTTGAATCTGCCCGCAAGCGTCGCTGTAAAGTGACGTCGATTGATAAAGCCAACGTGCTGCAAACCTCGATTCTGTGGCGTGAAGTGGTCAATGAAATAGCCAATGAATACCCGGACGTTGTCCTGACGCATATGTATATCGACAACGCCACCATGCAGTTGATTAAAGATCCGTCTCAGTTTGACGTGCTGCTGTGCTCCAACCTGTTTGGTGACATCCTGTCCGATGAATGCGCGATGATCACCGGCTCCATGGGCATGCTGCCGTCTGCCAGCCTGAATGAGCAGGACTTTGGCCTGTACGAGCCCGCCGGCGGCTCAGCACCGGATATCGCCGGTAAAAACATTGCCAACCCGATTGCCCAGATTTTGTCACTGGCGCTGTTGCTGCGCTACAGTCTGGACGCCAATGATGCAGCAGCAGCCATTGAACGCGCTGTTAACCGCGCATTAGCAGAAGGTATTCGCACCGGTGATTTAGCCCGTGGCACAGCCGCAGTCAGTACCGATGAGATGGGCGATATCATTGCTCGCTACGTCGCAGAAGGGGTGTAATCATGGCTAAAACGTTGTATGAAAAGTTGTTCGATGCGCACGTCGTGTATGAAGCGCAGGACGAAACGCCGCTGCTGTATATCGACCGCCATCTGGTGCACGAAGTGACCTCACCGCAGGCATTCGACGGCCTGCGGGCGCATAACCGTCCGGTTCGCCAGCCGGGTAAAACCTTCGCCACTATGGATCATAACGTCTCGACGCAAACCAAAGACATTAACGCCTCCGGTGAAATGGCGCGCATCCAGATGCAGGAGCTGATCAAAAACTGCAATGAGTTCGGCGTCGAACTGTACGATCTGAACCACCCTTTTCAGGGCATCGTCCACGTGATGGGACCCGAGCAAGGTGTGACCTTACCGGGTATGACCATCGTCTGCGGTGACTCCCACACTGCCACACACGGTGCGTTCGGCGCGCTGGCGTTTGGTATCGGGACCTCCGAAGTCGAACACGTGCTGGCCACGCAAACCCTGAAGCAAGGGCGCGCCAAAACCATGAAGATCGAAGTCAATGGCACGGCAGCACCAGGAATTACTGCCAAAGATATCGTGCTGGCGATTATCGGTAAAACCGGTAGCGCAGGCGGTACCGGGCACGTGGTTGAGTTTTGCGGCGATGCCATCCGCGCCCTGAGCATGGAAGGTCGTATGACCCTGTGTAACATGGCAATCGAAATGGGGGCCAAAGCGGGTCTGGTCGCACCGGATGAAACCACCTTCAACTATGTACAGGGACGTTTGCATGCCCCTAAAGGTCAGGATTTTGCCGATGCCGTCGCCTGGTGGAAAACGCTGAAAACCGACGACGGAGCGACGTTTGATACCACCGTCACCCTGCAGGCAGAAGAGATTGCTCCGCAGGTCACCTGGGGCACTAACCCAGGCCAGGTAATCTCCGTAAACGATAACATTCCCGACCCCGCGTCGTTTAGCGATCCGGTTGAACGCGCATCAGCGGAAAAAGCGCTGGCCTATATGGGGCTGAAGCCGGGCATTCCGTTGACGGAAGTGGCTATTGATAAAGTGTTTATCGGCTCCTGCACCAACTCGCGTATTGAAGATTTACGTGCCGCAGCTGAAATCGCCAAAGGCCGCAAGGTCGCGCCGGGCGTGCAGGCACTGGTGGTACCGGGTTCAGGTCCGGTTAAAGCCCAGGCTGAAGCAGAAGGTCTGGATAAGATTTTCATTGAAGCCGGTTTTGAATGGCGCTTACCGGGTTGCTCAATGTGCCTGGCGATGAACAACGATCGTCTGAATCCGGGCGAACGCTGTGCTTCCACCAGCAACCGTAACTTTGAAGGTCGTCAGGGCCGCGGAGGGCGTACGCACTTAGTCAGCCCGGCCATGGCCGCCGCGGCCGCCGTTACCGGTCATTTTGCCGACATTCGCCGCATCAAATAAGGAAACTACCATGGCAGAGAAATTTACCCAGCATACCGGCCTGGTTGTCCCCCTGGATGCCGCCAACGTCGATACGGATGCAATCATTCCCAAACAGTTTTTGCAGAAGGTGACGCGTACCGGTTTTGGCGCGCACCTGTTTAACGACTGGCGCTTTCTCGATGAGAATGGTCAGCAGCCTAATCCGGAATTCGTACTGAACTTCCCGGAATATCAAGGCGCATCGATTCTGCTCGCGCGAGAAAACTTTGGCTGCGGATCCTCGCGCGAACATGCGCCGTGGGCGCTGACCGATTACGGTTTCAAAGTGGTGATCGCCCCAAGCTTCGCCGACATTTTCTACGGCAACAGCTTTAATAACCAACTGCTGCCGGTGAAATTAAGCGACGACGAAGTGGATGAACTGTTCACGTTGGTACAGGCCAATCCGGGGATTCGTTTTGAGGTGGATCTGCAGGCACAGGTGGTGAAGGCTGGCGATAAAGCGTATCCGTTTGAAATCGACACCTTCCGCCGCCACTGCATGCTGAACGGTCTCGACAGTATTGGGCTGACGTTGCAGCACGAAGACGCGATCTCGACTTACGAGAACAAACAGCCGGCGTTTATGCGCTAGTGCTTGTTGTTGCCGGATAAGCATGCCGGATGACGACGCAAAAGCGTCTTATCCGGCCTACGGAAAGATTTGTAGGCCGGATAAGCGCAGCGTATCCGGCACACCCACTACACATCCTTCACTCGTCCGGTCATCACCAGCGTAACCACCGAAATTCCCGCAATCACCCAGTAGACGGCATAATGCCCATAACTTTGCGCCACCGCCCCCTGAATTACCCCCGCCAGAATCACCCCCGTGGAGATACTGTTGGTAAATAAGGTGGTAGCTGAACCCGCCCTGCCCGGCATCAGATCCTGAAACCACAGCATGCCTATTCCGGCAACAATCCCGATGAATACCGCATTAAACAGCTGCAGGACCAGTAGCGCCGTATGGCTATGGAAGAAGATAAGCCCAAGGTAAAACAGCACGCCTGCCGCCACGGCGGTTATCATCATCCGCCGCTTACCAAAACGCTTCACGTAGTAACCCGCCAGAATCATTGCCGGAATTTCCAACCCGGCGGCGGTGCCCATCAGGATCCCGGCCAGTTTGTCCGGTAGTCCCAGTTCAAGGCTAATCCACAGCGGCATATCGATAATGTACATGGTGTTGCAGGTCCACATCAGCGTGGAGGCAATAAACAACATGCGCACATTTTTGTCCTGCCAGCCGCCGGTCTGCTCAAGCGGGACATCGACAGGCTGCTCGACCCGCGCCACCGACGGCAGTATCAGCGCGATCAGCACCAGGCTAATAGCAAATATCCCGGCAGCAATCGAAAACATCATCGTGAAGCCGTAATTTAACGCCAGCATAAACGCCAGCGGCGGCCCAATCACCCACGCCAGCGAAAGCTGCGCACGCATCACCGAGCTGAACATCACCACTTCTCGCGCCGAGTTATCGGCATACTCCCGCGCCAGCGCAAACAGCTGCGGCATGGCGGTATTTGCCAGCGAAGCCAGCAGCACCCCGCAGGTGATCAGCGTTAAATAGTGGCGGTTAAAGGCAAACAGCAACGCGTTGCCAATCGCCATCAGACAGCAGAACATGATCAGCTTACGCCGATCGCCCCGACTGTCGGATCGTTTCGCCAGACCAAGGCTGACCGCGATCCCGGCGATCGCATTGACGGTGTAAAACAGCCCAACCCAAAATGGCTGTGCCCCCACCTCGCGACTCAGAAACAGGCTCAGCGTGGGTGCCTGTAACGCGCCCGCTACGCCCATCATAAAGGCAACCAGCATAAACGCCGCATACACGCCGTTGAGGCGCCGTCCCATGGTCATAATCCAGAGCATATCTTTCCTTTTAAGCGCAGCGGAAACGAAAAAAGCCAGCAGATAATACCTGCTGGCGCGGCGATTAACACCAATACTCAGTCACACATGATGTCTGCAATTCCCAATTCAGAGGTCAGTCTTGCAACTCCCACTGCATCAGTTCATCGAGCATCTTTAAGCGCTGCGGCGCACTCAGGCAAGCCAACCAGGACAAACGCGCTGTCGAGGTAAAGTACTTTAAATAGAACTGACGCATAGATGACCCCTTCGTTGTCTCATCGCTTCATCGGAATTCATTATTGGCTTAATATGGGGATAATAAAATTGCTGAGTTTTCCGTGGGAGTTCCCCTTTTATGTCTTCTGGTCGTTTGCAACAACAGTTTATCCGCCTGTGGCAATGCTGCGACGGCAAAACGCAAGACACCACGTTGAACGAGTTGGCAGAGTTACTCAGTTGCTCGCGCCGCCATATGCGCACCCTGCTCAACACCATGCAGGAACGCGGCTGGCTAACGTGGGAAGCCGAGGTCGGTCGCGGCAAACGTTCACGCCTGAGCTTTCTCTACACCGGGCTGGCGCTCCAGCAGCAGCGGGCGGAAGACCTGCTGGAACAGGATCGCATTGATCAACTGGTGCAACTGGTCGGCGATAAAACAGCCGTGCGACAAATGCTGGTTTCCCATCTGGGCCGCAGCTTTCGCCAGGGGCGGCACATCATGCGCGTCCTTTACTATCGCCCGATGCGCAATCTGCTCCCCGGTACGGCGCTACGCCGTTCCGAAACCCATATCGCCAGGCAAATCTTCAGCGCCTTAACCCGCGTAAATGAGGAAAATGGGGAACTGGAAGCCGACATTGCCCACCACTGGCAACAAATTTCGCCGCTGCACTGGCGGTTCTTCCTGCGTCCTGGGATCCATTTTCATCATGGTCGCGAGCTGGAAATGGAGGATGTGATCGCTTCACTGAGGCGGATCAACAGCCTGCCGCTGTACTCGCACATTACGCAAATTGCCTCCCCCACGGCCTGGACGCTGGATATCCATCTGGCGCAACCTGATCGCTGGCTGCCGTGGCTACTGGGACAGGTCCCCGCCATGATCCTGCCGCGCGAATGGGAAACGCTGAATAACTTTTCCAGCCACCCGATTGGCACCGGTCCCTATGCGGTCGTCCGCAATACGAGTAACCAGCTAAAAATTCACGCTTTTGATGATTACTTTGGTTACCGGGCGTTGATTGACGAAGTGAACGTGTGGGTGTTACCGGACATCGCCGAAGAGCCTGGCGGCGGGCTCACGCTCAAAGGCCCGACGGAAGATGAAAAGGCCATCGAAAGCCGGCTGGAGGAAGGGTGTTATTACATGCTGTTTGATTCCCGCGCCCATCGCGGAGCCAATCAGGAGGTGCGCGAATGGGTAAGCCGCATACTCTCGCCGACGAATTTAATTTTTCAGGCTGACGAGCAGTATCAACGGCACTGGTTTCCCGCGTACGGATTACTGCCTCGCTGGCATCACGCCAGGCCAGGACTCGGTGAAAAACCGGCGGGACTGGAAACACTGACGCTCACCTACTATCGCGATCATATCGAGCATCGGGTGATTGCGCAGATCATGAAAACATTGCTGGCGGAGCATCAGGTACAGCTGAATATTCAGGAGATCGACTACGATCAATGGCACGCAGGCGAGACCGTCAGCGATATCTGGCTCAACAGCGCCAACTTTACCTTACCGCTGGACTTCTCGCTGTTCGCCCATTTGTGCGACGTCCCGCTGCTGCAAAATTGTCTTTCTCTGGACTGGGAAAGCGACGCCGCCCGCTGGCGCACCGGCGAGATGAGCCTCGCAGCATGGTGTCAGCAACTGCTTGCCAGTAAAGCCATTGTACCGCTGATCCATCACTGGCTGATCATTCAGGGGCAGCGCAGTATGCGCGGATTACGCATGAATACGCTTGGCTGGTTTGATTTTAAATCAGCATGGTTTGCACCGCCGGACCCGTAGATCCGGCTCTTGATTGCCGCATAGCAACAAAATCATTACACTAACGCCGTTCTCAACGGGGTGCCAATAAAAAACATACACAAAATCATTCATGATGCTTCAAGGCGGCAAGCAAACGCAGCCAACGCAGAGGCAGCGTGAAGGATGAAGTGTATGAGGCTGAGAGATACCCGTCGAACCTGATCCGGATAATGCCGGCGAAGGGATTTGAGGCTGTAGCTCAAGTCCTTTGCCACCTAACTCGTCATACTTCAAGCTGCAGATGCGTTGGCTTTCCTGCAACTCGAATTATTTAGAGTTTTACTTTATGAGGTGCAAAGTGTTTAAAAAATGTCTTCCGCTTTTACTGCTGTGCGCAGTGCCTGCCTTCGCCAAACCCGTTCTGACCGTCTATACCTACGACTCGTTCGCCGCCGACTGGGGCCCCGGTCCAACCATCAAAAAAGCCTTTGAAGCCGACTGCAACTGCGAACTAAAGCTGGTGGCGCTGGAAGATGGCGTCTCGCTGCTTAACCGCCTGCGTATGGAAGGAAAAAACAGTAAAGCCGACGTCGTGCTCGGACTGGATAACAACCTTCTCGACGCGGCAATGCAGACCAAACTGTTTGCCAAAAGCGGCGTGGCGAGCGATGCCATCAACGTCCCTGGCGGCTGGAAAAACGACACCTTTGTACCATTTGATTACGGTTATTTCGCCTTTGTGTATGACAAAAACAAGCTGAAAAAACCACCGAAGAGCCTGAAAGAACTGGTCGAAAGCGAGCAGAAATGGCGCGTAATTTATCAGGACCCACGCACCAGCACGCCGGGTCTGGGACTGCTGCTGTGGATGCAGAAAGTGTACGGTGATAAAGCGCCGGAAGCCTGGCAGAAACTGGCGGCTAAAACCGTCACCGTCACCAAGGGCTGGAGTGAAGCCTACGGTCTGTTCCTGAAAGGTGAAAGCGATCTGGTGCTGAGCTATACCACCTCTCCGGCGTATCACATCATCGAAGAGAAGAAAGATAACTACGCCGCCGCCAATTTTAGCGAGGGACACTATTTGCAGGTGGAGGTCGCCGCACGTACCGCCGCCAGCAAACAACCCGAACTGGCGGAAAAATTCCTGACATTTATGGTTTCTCCGGCGTTCCAGAACGCAATCCCCACCGGCAACTGGATGTATCCGGTAACCCAGGTCACGCTTCCTCCGGGCATTGCACAACTGGAAAAACCGTCCACCGCGCTGGAATTCACCCCACAACAGGTAGCAACTCAACGTCAGACATGGATTAACGCATGGCAACGCGCCGTCAGCCGTTAATTCCAGGCTGGCTGATCCCAGGGCTTTCGGCCGCTACGCTGATAGTGGCCGTCGCCCTGGCGGCATTTCTGGCGCTGTGGCTGAACGCCCCTCAGGGAGACTGGCTCACGCTGTGGCAGGACAGCTACCTGTGGCACGTGGTGCGTTTTTCCTTCTGGCAGGCATTTTTATCCGCTGCGCTGTCGGTGATCCCGGCAATCTTCCTCGCCCGGGCGCTTTATCGTCGCCGTTTCCCTGGGCGTATAGCGCTGCTGCGCCTGTGCGCAATGACGCTGATCCTGCCGGTGCTGGTCGCCGTCTTTGGCATCCTTAGCGTCTACGGTCGCCAGGGCTGGCTGGCCTCACTTTGGCAGGCTCTCGGCCTGGAGTGGACGTTTTCACCGTACGGTCTGCAGGGCATTCTGCTGGCACACGTCTTTTTCAACCTGCCGATGGCCAGCCGTTTACTGCTGCAGTCGCTGGAGAATATTCCCGGCGAACAGCGGCAGCTCGCCGCGCAGCTAGGTATGCGCGGCTGGCATTTCTTCCGCTTCGTTGAATGGCCGTGGCTGCGCCGTCAGATCCCTCCGGTAGCGGCGCTCATCTTTATGCTGTGCTTCGCCAGTTTTGCTACCGTGCTGTCGCTCGGCGGCGGGCCGCAGGCGACCACCATCGAGCTGGCTATCTATCAGGCGCTGAGCTTCGACTACGATCCCGCCCGCGCCGCCATGCTGGCACTGATCCAGATGATTTGCTGCTTAGGACTGGTGCTGCTCAGCCAGCGCATGAGTCGAGCGATAGCCCCCGGCACCACGCTGGTACAAGGCTGGCGCGATCCCGACGACCACCTTCACAGCCGAGTGACCGACACCCTACTGATTATTCTGGCGCTGCTGGTGTTACTCCCGCCGCTGCTGGCGGTGATTGTCGATGGTGTTAACCGTCATATTCTGGACGTTCTCGCGCAGCCTGTATTGTGGCAAGCCTTGTGGACTTCGCTGCGTATTGCGCTGGCGGCAGGCCTGCTGTGCGTCATTCTCACCATGATGCTGTTGTGGAGCAGCCGGGAACTACGGGTACGGCAGCAGATACTGGCAGGTCAGGCGCTGGAACTGAGCGGCATGCTGATCCTCGCAATGCCGGGCATCGTGCTGGCAACCGGGTTCTTCCTGCTGCTCAATAACAGTATTGGCCTGCCTGACTCTGCCGACGGCATTGTGATTTTCACCAATGCGCTAATGGCTATCCCTTATGCGCTGAAAGTGCTGGAAAACCCGATGCGTGACGTGACGGCGCGCTACAGCATGTTGTGCCAGTCTTTAGGCATTGAAGGATGGTCGCGGTTGAAAGTGGTTGAGCTGCGTGCGTTGAAACGCCCGCTGGCGCAAGCCATGGCCTTCGCCTGCGTCCTGTCGATTGGCGATTTTGGCGTGGTAGCCCTGTTTGGCAACGAGGACTTCCGCACTTTACCGTTTTACCTCTATCAGCAGATTGGCTCCTATCGCAGTCAGGATGGTGCAGTCACCGCATTATTGCTGCTGATCCTGTGCTTTACGCTGTTTACTGTTATTGAGAAATTACCGGGTCGACATGTTAAAACTGATTGATATCACATGGCTGTATCACCATTTACCGATGCGCTTTACGCTGTCGGTCGCGCGCGGTGAACAGATTGCCGTGCTGGGACCCAGCGGCGCCGGGAAAAGTACGCTATTAAACCTGATTGCCGGTTTTCTGGCACCAGCCAGCGGCACAATGATGATTGGTGGTGAGGATCATACCCGCACGCCGCCTTCTCGCCGCCCTGTCTCCATGCTGTTTCAGGAAAACAATCTGTTCAGCCACCTGAGTGTGCGGCAGAATATCGCCCTCGGCCTTAACCCTGGGTTGAAACTCAACGCGCAGCAGCAGGAGAAAATGCGCCACATTGCTCAACAAATGGGACTCGACATGTTGCTGGAAAGGCTACCCGGCGAGCTTTCCGGCGGGCAACGCCAGCGTGTAGCCCTGGCGCGCTGCCTGGTGCGGGAACAGCCCGTGTTGCTGCTTGATGAACCGTTCTCCGCACTCGACCCCGCCCTGCGTCAGGAAATGCTCACACTGGTGGCCGGCGTGTGTCGTGAAAAGCAGCTGACGATGCTGATGGTATCCCACAGCGTAGAAGACGCCGCGCGCATTGCGCCACGTTCAATCGTGGTCGCCGACGGGCGCATTGCGTGGCAAGGTAAAACGGAGGCGTTGTTGAGCGGTCACGCCAGCGCCTCGGCGCTGTTGGGTATTAAAGCATAGTGGCGCAATTTGCGGCCCGTAGGCCGGATTAGCGCCAGCGCCATCCGGCAAAATAAGCCCTAATAGCCCACCACTTTGCGCAGGATATCGATATACACCGGCATCAGCGGATGGCGGATCAGTGCGACTAGCGCCACCACGCCGATCCCGAGAACAAGCGGCGCCAGATACAGCAGTCGACCTCGCGGCAAATAAACGGTTAAACGATCAACAGCCGCTTTGCCGCTACGCCATAGCCGCCAGCACAGCCATCCCCCGACCCACAGCAATAGCGCGGTCGCCAGCAAAAGCCATTTGAAATCGCCGCTCTGTACATCTGAGGGAATATCAATTGCCGCGCCCGCCAGGATACCCGGCAGAAAATAAAACGGCGGCCACAGTACGCAGCCAATGATATTAGGCACTATAAATTTGGCGACAGGCAGATCAAGCATCCCCGCCACCATTGGCACCAGCGGGCGCGTCGGACCAACAAAACGACCTACCAGAATAGTAAACATGCTGTGCTGATGAAGCGCATGTTCAGTTTTATCCAGTAACGCCTTGTTCTTTTTCATAAAAGACCAGCGATGCAGCGGCTTTTTAAAACGCCAGCCCAGCCAGAAGGAGATCCAGTCGCCCATCAGGCAACCGACAATGCCCGCAAGCCAGGCATGCCAGAAGTTCAGTTCACCGCTACCAATCAGCGCACCCAGTCCGGCCATCAGCACGGTACCGGGTAAAATTAAGCCCACCAGCGCCAGCGACTCCAGAAAAGCCACCAGCAGTACGGCTATCAAAGAGTATACGGCGGACTGGAGAATAAAATGTTCCAGCAATGCTTGCATAATGTGTCCGTCAGATTTACGAAGCAAGGATTCTGATAACCCTTCTCAACTTCGTCAAGTCATCATTCGTATGAATAGTTTGCGAGATATGACAACTTTTCGGACACATCATTCACTTTTTATTCACAGCCAGCGCGAAACTCGCTCGGGCTGGCGCCGGTACATTTTTTGAAAACGCGGGAGAAATAGAGCTGATCGTCAAACCCGACGTTGCGCCCGACGGTGGCGATCGGCATGCGCGTGGTGCTCAACAGGAGCTTCGCCTGGCTGATTCGCTGATCCTCACGCCAGCTGAGTACGCTGATGCCGAGCTGCTGGCGGAACAGGTGCGACAAACGAGACGGCGACAGGCAGACATGCTGCGCGACGCTGGCAATATCAAAATTGCTGTCCGCCAGGTGATCGCTGATGTACTGACAGGCATCACGCACGCGGTTATCCATGGGGGGATGCAGTGATTCGTTAATCGCTTCCATACGTCTGAGCAGCAGTTGCTCAAGCAAGTTGATCGCCAGCAGTTCAGAGTAACGTCCCTCCCGTTGCCCGGCGCTGATTATCTGACCAAACAGGTCGTTGAAGTGTGGCTGATGTGCTTCATCCGGGCGAAAAAAACCGGTCTGCGCAAAAATCGCCGGCCAGGTAAGCCACTCCTGCCAGTAGGCGCGAGGCCGAAAGTAGACCCACTGGTGGTACCATTCACTGGCATCGGGATGGCGGCCGTAATGGTGAACTTCACCCGGCGGAAACAGCAAAATATCACCCGGTCGGCAAACAAACTGCTTGCCCTGATTGTTGATGACGCCTTCCCCGCGAATGGTCAGGTTCAGAATATAGCCCTTCATTCCCAGCGGTCTGTCGATGAAAAAATCCAGGTACCCGTTCGCCTCAATAGGGGTTAATCCCGCCACTAAATGCGCGTTAAACGAGTAGCCTGGCAACAGGGGATCGTTTTGCGGTTCAGCCATAATTTCAATACTCCCGGTGTTCTGATAAGAAACAAATCGTCCATATTACGTAAGATATCGTCACCGTCGCCCCCGTAGACCGCTATGGTTTCAGTGATGGACCATCAACCCCGCATGTGAAAAGCATTTTGTAAAAAACATGTCCTGCGCCAACGATAAAAACGGCTAACAAAAGTGTCTATAACTACGGCAGAAATGTCCACATTGAATATTTGCACGGCGTCACACTTTGCGATGCCACAGCATTTTAGTCCATAAGATTAGCGGATCCTGCCTGACGGTTTTTACCCCCATTATCTACTGTTTATCCATACCCGTATTTTTGGATGGAGTAAGACGATGGCGATTGCAATTGGCCTCGATTTTGGAAGTGATTCAGTACGCGCTTTGGCGGTGGAATGTGCCACCGGCGAGGAGATTGCCACCAGCGTAGAGTGGTACCCACGTTGGCAGGAAGGGCAATATTGCGATGGCCCAAACAACCAGTTTCGCCATCACCCGCGTGACTACATTGAATCCATGGAAGCCGCACTGAAAACGGTCCTCGGCGAACTGAGCGCGCAACAGCGTGCGGCAGTGGTCGGGATTGGCGTTGACAGCACCGGTTCAACCCCTGCGCCTGTTGATGCTAACGGCAACGTCCTCGCACTCAGAGAAGAGTTCGCCGAGAACCCGAACGCGATGTTCGTCCTGTGGAAAGATCACACGTCAGTCGAAGAAGCCGAAGAAATCACCCGCCTGTGCCATACGCCTGGCAAGGTCGATTATTCCCGCTATATCGGCGGCATTTATTCCAGTGAATGGTTTTGGGCGAAAATCCTGCACGTTACCCGCCAGGACAACGCAGTCGCGCAGGCTGCCGTATCCTGGATTGAGCTGTGCGACTGGATCCCCGCCCTGCTCTCTGACACCACGCGCCCACAGGATATTCGTCGCGGACGCTGCAGCGCCGGACACAAATCCCTGTGGCATGAAAGCTGGGGTGGCCTGCCGCCAGCCAGTTTCTTTGATGAACTCGACCCGCTCCTCAACCAACATCTGCAATACCCGATGTTTACCGATACTTTCACCGCAGACCTGCCAGTGGGCACGCTCTGTGCGGAATGGGCACAGCGCCTGGGTCTGCCGGAAAGCGTGGTCATTTCCGGCGGTGCATTCGACTGCCATATGGGCGCAGTCGGCGCGGGCGCACAGCCAAACACGTTGGTGAAAGTCATTGGCACCTCGACCTGTGACATTCTGATTGCCGACAAAGCCAGCGTCGGCGAGCGCGCAGTGAAAGGCATATGCGGCCAGGTTGATGGCAGCGTGGTACCGCACTTTATTGGCCTGGAAGCCGGTCAATCCGCCTTCGGCGATATCTATGCCTGGTTTAGCCGCGTGCTGAGCTGGCCGCTGGAGCAGCTTGCTGCGCAGCACCCGGAACTCAAAACGCAGATTAAAGCCAGCCAAAAACAGCTGCTGCCTGCGCTAACCGAAGCATGGGCAAAAAATCCGTCGCTGGACCATCTGCCGGTAGTACTCGACTGGTTCAACGGGCGTCGTACACCCAATGCCAACCAACGTCTGAAAGGGGTCATTACCGACCTTAACCTCGCGACCGACGCACCAGCGCTGTTTGGTGGATTGATTGCCGCAACGGCGTTTGGCGCACGCGCCATTATGGAATGCTTTACCGAACAAGGCATCGCAGTGAATAACGTGATGGCGCTCGGCGGCATCGCACGTAAAAACCCGGTCATCATGCAGGCCTGTTGTGACGTCCTTAATCGTCCGCTGCAGATTGTCGCCTCAGACCAGTGCTGCGCGCTTGGTGCGGCAATTTTTGCCGCCGTTGCCGCAAACGTGCATGCCGATATCCCCGCCGCCCAGCAAAAAATGGCGAGTGCCGTGGAAAACACACTGCACCCTCGTCCTGAGCAGGCTCAACGTTTTGAACAACTGTATCGCCGCTACCAGCAGTGGGCGGTAAGCGCCGAACAACAATATCTTCCGACTGCCGCACCGGCGCACAAAGCCCCGGTAGATCTGGCAACCCTGACACATTAAGGACACGACAATGACGATTTTTGATAACTATGAAGTGTGGTTTGTGATTGGTAGCCAGCACCTGTATGGCCCAGAAACCCTGCGTCAGGTAACCCAGCACGCCGAGCACGTTGTTAACGCACTGAATACTGAAGCTAAACTGCCCTGCAAACTGGTGTTAAAACCGCTGGGAACATCGCCTGACGAAATCACGTCTATTTGCCGCGATGCCAACTATGACGATCGTTGTGCGGGCCTGGTGGTCTGGCTGCATACCTTCTCTCCGGCCAAAATGTGGATCAACGGCCTGACCATTCTCAACAAACCGCTGATGCAGTTCCATACCCAGTTCAACGCCGCCCTGCCGTGGGACAGCATTGATATGGACTTTATGAACCTGAACCAAACTGCACACGGCGGCCGTGAGTTTGGCTTCATCGGCGCGCGTATGCGCCAGCAGCATGCCGTGGTCACCGGTCACTGGCAGGATAAGCAAGCGCACGAGCGTATCGGTTCCTGGATGCGCCAGGCCGTGTCCAAACAGGATACCCGCCATCTGAAAGTATGCCGTTTTGGCGACAACATGCGTGAAGTTGCAGTCACTGACGGCGATAAAGTGGCTGCACAGATCAAATTTGGTTTCTCGGTGAACACCTGGGCCGTGGGCGATCTGGTACAGGTAGTGAACGCGATTAGCGATGGTGAGATCAACGCGCTGATCGACGAATATGAAAGCACCTACACCATGACGGCAGCAACGCAAATCCACGGTGACAAGCGTCAGAACGTGCTGGAAGCCGCCCGTATTGAACTGGGCATGAAGCGTTTCCTCGAACAGGGTGGATTCAATGCCTTTACCACCACGTTTGAAGATTTGCACGGCCTGAAACAACTTCCGGGTCTGGCCGTACAGCGTCTGATGCAGCAGGGCTACGGCTTTGCAGGCGAAGGTGACTGGAAAACTGCCGCGCTGCTTCGCATCATGAAGGTAATGTCGACTGGCTTGCAGGGTGGCACTTCATTTATGGAGGATTACACCTACCACTTCGAGAAGGGCAACGATCTGGTGCTCGGCTCGCACATGCTGGAAGTGTGCCCGTCGATTGCCGTAGAAGAAAAACCGATCCTCGACGTGCAGCACCTGGGCATTGGCGGTAAAGACGACCCTGCTCGTCTGATCTTCAACACCAAAACCGGCCCGGCCGTGGTTGCCAGCCTGATCGATCTCGGCGATCGCTATCGTCTGCTGGTCAACTGCATTGATACAGTACAAACCCCGCACAACCTGCCGAAACTGCCGGTGGCGAACGCGCTGTGGAAAGCCCAGCCGGATCTGCCTACCGCGTCTGAAGCCTGGATCCTGGCCGGTGGCGCGCACCACACCGTCTTCAGCCATGCGCTGGATCTGAATGACATGCGTCAGTTCGCTGAAATGCACGATATCGAGATCGCGGTGATCGACAACGATACCCGCCTGCCGGCCTTTAAGGACGCGCTGCGCTGGAACGAAGTGTACTACGGGTTCAAACGTTAATTATCGAAACGGATTGCCCGGTGGCATTTCATTTACCGGCCTACAAATCACCGTAGGCCGGATAAGCGTAACGCCATCCGGCATTCAGGAGTTAACATGCTAGAAGATCTTAAACGTCAGGTCCTGGAAGCGAATCTGGCGCTGCCAAAGCACAACCTGGTGACCCTCACCTGGGGGAATGTCAGCGCCGTCGACCGTGAACATGGCGTATTCGTGATCAAACCTTCCGGTGTTGATTACAGCATAATGACCGCGGACGATATGGTAGTGGTCAGTATTGCCACCGGTGAAGTGGTGGAAGGGCAGAAAAAACCGTCTTCCGATACGCCCACTCACCGTCTGCTGTATCAGGCTTTCCCGAGCATTGGCGGTATTGTCCACACCCATTCACGTCACGCGACGATCTGGGCACAGGCGGGTCAGTCGATTCCAGCCACAGGAACGACCCACGCAGACTATTTCTACGGCGCTATTCCCTGCACGCGAAAAATGACCGATGCAGAAATTAACGGTGAATACGAGTGGGAAACCGGGAATGTGATCGTTGAAACCTTTGAAAAGCAAGGTATTGATGCGGCACAAATGCCAGGCGTACTGGTACATTCCCACGGCCCGTTTGCATGGGGTAAAAACGCCGAAGATGCCGTTCATAACGCGATTGTGCTGGAAGAGGTCGCCTATATGGGGATCTTCTGCCGCCAGCTCGCACCGCAGCTACCGGATATGCAGCAAACGCTGCTGGACAAGCATTATCTGCGTAAGCACGGTGCTAAAGCCTACTACGGACAATAATCTTCTTTTATAAGCGCGTAGATAAACTACGCGCTCTAGTATCATTATTCGCTGAAGTATTCAGCAAAGGAAGCTTGATATACGCAATCATTTGAGCAGAGATAGTCAATTACAGTATCACAATGCCCATTATCTTGTTCGCCCTCCACACAATGGAAAAAGACATAATCTGAAATTGTAGTCTGCTACTTCTGACCATTCACCACGTAATTAATAACCGTATCACGATGACCGTTACTTTTATCACTACCCTGCCAATGGAAAAAAGCATTGCCATCATCAATAACTTCAGCATTCCAAAGTTGACCGTTCCATGTTTTATATAAAATAAATTTACTCACGGTCTTTACAGCAGGGTTAGCCAGCAATGTATTAACAAACATATAGTTACTGTACTTGGCGCTAATTTGCTGTTTAGAGAAGATATTCATAAAGACTCCATTCTCATATTAATTACATGAAATATAATAAACATTTGAAGTATCTCAGTTAGCGCTAGAAATAAAACTATATTAAAATAAAAATCAAATAACACAGAGAGATAACCCGACGAAATCGAACTGAAATCCGTTTTTATTCAACAATAGAATCTCGGGTTAAATATATTATATTTAACCCACTAGCCCGAACACTTCGAATAAAACTCTTACACCAACCTGTAATAAACACAAATAGAAAAAACATAATTTTCCAATTCCGAGAAATTAGTTGCATAGTTAAATAAGCATAATTCCTAAAAAACGACAAAAATCCGGAAATGGACTTGAATTCAACTCGCAATATATAAATCAGATAAGTAATAAAAAATTAAAAAAGTAAGCCTACGAATAAAATAATTCATCCACCCAAATCTTCATCCTCGTATTCATGAATCAAATTCGTCATAAGCTGTATAAAAAAACAGTACAACCAGATAAACCAGGCTATAATCATGCCGGGTTTTTTGATGGGTACGTAGCGTGGCGCAGGCAGGTTTTATTTTAACCCGGCACTGGCGGGATACCCCACAGGGGACAGAGGTTTCATTCTGGCTGGCAACGGACGACGGGCCATTGCTGGTCACGCTTGCGCCGCAGGAGTCAGTTGCCTTTATCCCAGCCAGCCAGGTTTCCCGCGTTACTTCACTATTACGCGCAGAAAACGGTTTTCGGCTGGCTCCGCTTAACCTGCAGGATTTTCATCGCCAGCCCGTTTCGGGGCTGTACTGCCGATCCCATCGCCAGTTGATGCGTCTTGAGAAGCTGCTACGCGAAAATAGCGTCACGGTCTATGAGGCCGACGTGCGTCCGCCGGAACGTTATCTGATGGAGCGCTTTATCACCTCCCCCGTTTGGGTGGATGGCGATCGGTATAACGACACGCTGATCAACGCGCGGCTGAAGCCAAACCCGGACTATCGCCCACCCTTAAAATGGCTATCGCTGGATATCGAAACCACGCGGCACGGTGAGCTTTACTGCATTGGTCTCGAAGGCTGCGGACAGCGTATTGTCTATATGCTCGGCCCGGCCAACGGTGATGCCTCACAGCTTGATTTTGAACTTGAATATGTGGCGAGCCGTCCGCAGTTGCTGGAAAAGCTCAACGCGTGGATAGCCCACCACGATCCTGATGTCATCATCGGCTGGAACGTAGTGCAGTTCGATTTACGTGTCCTGCAAAATCATGCCGAGCGTTACCGAATTCCCCTGCGTTTTGGCCGTGACAACAGCGAACTGGAATGGCGCGAGCACGGTTTCAAAAACGGCGTTTTTTTCGCCCAGGCCAAAGGCCGCCTGATCATTGACGGCATTGAGGCCCTCAAATCCGCGTTCTGGAACTTTTCCTCGTTTTCGCTGGAAACGGTGTCGCAGGAGCTACTGGGTGAAGGGAAATCAATTGATAATCCCTGGGACCGCATGGACGAAATTGACCGCCGATTCGCTCAGGATAAGCCCGCGCTTGCCACTTATAATCTCAAAGACTGTGAACTGGTCACGCGCATCTTTCATAAAACCGAGATCATGCCGTTTCTGCTGGAGCGCTCGACTGTCAACGGTCTGCCGGTCGACAGGCACGGTGGCTCGGTTGCGGCATTTGGTCATCTCTATCTTCCGCGCATGCACCGTGCCGGTTACGTTGCGCCAAATCTCGGGGAAGTCCCCCCCCATGCCAGCCCCGGCGGCTATGTGATGGACTCGCGTCCTGGTTTGTACGACTCGGTGCTGGTTCTGGATTACAAAAGCCTGTACCCGTCGATCATCCGCACCTTTCTGATCGATCCGGTGGGACTTATCGAAGGTATGGCGCAGCCGGATCCTGAACACAGCACTGAAGGATTCCTTGGTGCCTGGTTTTCGCGCGAAAAACACTGCCTACCGGAAATAGTGACCCAGATCTGGCACGGGCGTGACGAAGCAAAACGCCAGGGAAATAAGCCGCTCTCGCAGGCGCTCAAAATCATTATGAACGCCTTTTACGGCGTGCTAGGCACCACGGCATGTCGATTTTTCGATCCCAGACTGGCCTCGTCGATCACCATGCGCGGGCATGCGATCATGCGCCAGACCAAAGCGCTGATTGAAGCGCAGGGTTATGACGTTATCTATGGCGATACCGACTCAACGTTTGTCTGGCTCAAAGGCGCACACGCGGAAGAGGATGCGGCAAGGATTGGTCGGGAGTTGGTCCATCATGTCAACACCTGGTGGGCGCAGTCGCTGCAACAACAAAACCTGACCAGCGCGCTCGAACTGGAGTTTGAAACCCATTTTCGCCGCTTTTTGATGCCGACCATTCGCGGCGCGGATACGGGCAGTAAGAAGCGCTACGCCGGACTCATTCAGGACGGGGACCAGCAGCGCATGGTCTTCAAAGGACTGGAAACCGTACGCACTGACTGGACACCGCTGGCACAACGGTTCCAGCAGGAACTCTATTTGCGGGTCTTTCGCCAGGAGCCGTATCAGGATTTTGTCAGGGAAACCATCGACCGCCTGATGGCCGGTGAACTGGACGATCAGCTGGTTTACCGTAAGCGCCTGCGCCGCCCGTTAAGCGAATATCAGCGTAATGTCCCACCCCACGTTCGCGCCGCGCGGCTTGCCGATGAACAGAACATCAAGCGAGGCCGTCCTCCGCAGTATCAAAACCGTGGCACCATAAAATATGTCTGGACGATAAACGGCCCGGAACCTGTGGATTATCAGCTTTCTGCGCTGGATTATGAGCATTATCTTACGCGCCAGATACAGCCGGTTGCCGAGGGAATTCTTCCCTTTGTTGATGATAACTTTGCTACACTACTCACAGGGCAACTGGGGTTATTTTGACGCGTGACGAAACCGTCGCCATCCAGTACCATAGCGCCCTTTCCATTCCTGGACCCATTTTACACCACTACCACTGATTCATTAGCCTGGTAGCGGGGTCGTATGCTCTGAAAACTCGGGATACCCGATACATGACGAGTATTACCTGCAATTAAAGATATAGAGCCGAACACATATGCCTTTTACACTTGGTCAACGCTGGATCAGCGATACAGAAAGCGAATTGGGACTTGGTACCGTTGTCGCCATGGATGCGCGAACCGTCACCTTACTTTTCTCATCGACGGGTGAAAACCGTCTGTATGCGCGCAGTGACTGCCCTGTGACCCGCGTGATGTTCAATCCTGGTGATACGATCACCAGCCATGAAGGCTGGCAATTGCATGTCGATGAAGTAAAAGAAGAAAACGGACTGCTTGCCTATATCGGAACCCGCCTTGATACCGAAGAAACCGGCGTCGTGCTGCGCGAAGTCCTGCTCGACAGCAAGCTGGTGTTCAGCAAACCTCAGGATCGTCTGTTTGCTGGCCAAATCGACCGTATGGACCGCTTTGCGCTGCGCTATCGTGCGCGTAAATTTCAGAGCGAACAGTATCGTATGCCGTGGAGTGGTCTGCGCGGTCAACGTACCAGCCTGATCCCCCACCAGCTTAATATTGCCCATGATGTCGGTCGTCGCCATGCCCCTCGTGTTTTGCTGGCAGATGAAGTGGGCCTGGGAAAAACCATTGAAGCCGGGATGATCCTGCATCAGCAACTGCTGTCCGGCGCCGCCGAACGCGTGCTGATCATCGTCCCTGAGACGTTACAGCATCAATGGCTGGTCGAAATGCTGCGCCGTTTCAACCTGCGCTTTGCGCTGTTTGATGATGAGCGCTATGCCGAAGCGCAGCACGATGCCTACAACCCGTTTGAAACCGAGCAGCTTGTCATCTGCTCTCTGGATTTTGCGCGTCGTAGCAAGCAGCGTCTGGAGCATTTGTGTGAAGCAGAATGGGATCTGTTGGTGGTCGATGAAGCTCATCACCTGGTGTGGAGCGAAGATGCGCCAAGCCGCGAGTATATGGCGATTGAACAACTGGCCGAGCGCGTACCGGGCATCTTGCTGCTGACCGCAACGCCGGAACAGCTGGGTATGGAAAGTCACTTTGCGCGATTACGCCTGCTGGACCCAAGCCGTTTCCACGATTTCGAGCAGTTTGTTGAAGAGCAAAAAAATTACCGTCCGGTGGCCGATGCCGTCGCCATGCTGCTGGCAGGCAACAAACTGAGCAACAATGAGCTGAACATGCTCGGCGATCTGATTGGCGAGCAGGATATCGAGCCGCTGCTGCAGGCCGCTAACAGCGATCGAGAAGATGCCCAGAGCGCACGCCAGGAGCTGGTTTCCATGCTAATGGACCGCCATGGCACCAGCCGCGTACTGTTCCGTAACACCCGTAATGGGGTGAAAGGTTTCCCGAAACGCGAACTGCATACTATTAAGCTGCCGCTGCCGACCCAATACCAGACAGCAATCAAAGTCTCCGGCATTATGGGCGCACGTAAAAGCGCAGAAGAGCGCGCCCGCGACATGCTCTATCCGGAGCAGATTTATCAGGAGTTCGAAGGCGATACCGGCACCTGGTGGAACTTCGACCCACGCGTTGAATGGTTGATGGGCTACCTGACCAGCCATCGTTCGCAGAAAGTACTGGTTATCTGTGCGAAAGCGACCACCGCGTTGCAGCTGGAGCAGGTGCTGCGCGAGCGTGAAGGCATTCGCGCTGCCGTATTCCATGAGGGTATGTCGATCATCGAACGTGACCGTGCTGCCGCCTGGTTTAGCGAAGAGGACAGCGGTGCGCAGGTGATGCTGTGCTCGGAGATCGGTTCTGAAGGCCGTAACTTCCAGTTCGCCAGCAACCTGGTGATGTTTGACCTGCCGTTTAACCCGGATCTGCTGGAACAACGTATTGGACGTCTGGACCGTATTGGTCAGGCGCACGATATTCAGATCCACGTCCCGTACCTGGAAAAAACCGCCCAGTCCGTGCTGGTGCGCTGGTACCACGAAGGTCTGGATGCGTTTGAGCATACCTGTCCGACCGGGCGTACGATTTATGATACGGTCTATAACAACCTGATTGGTTATCTGGCGGAGCCGGAAAACAACGAAGGATTTGATGATCTGATCAAAGCCTGCCGTGAACAGCATGACGCACTGAAAGCGCAGCTGGAACAAGGGCGCGACCGTCTACTCGAGATTCACTCCAACGGCGGCGAAAAAGCTCAGCGGCTTACCGAGAGCATTGAGGAGCAGGATGACGACACCAGCCTGATCGCCTTCGCCATGAACCTGTTTGATATCGTCGGTATTAACCAGGACGATCGCGGGGACAACTTAATTGTGCTGACGCCGTCCGATCATATGTTGGTCCCGGATTTTCCGGGGTTGCCTGAAGACGGCTGCACCATTACCTTTGAGCGAGATATTGCGCTGTCGCGTGAAGACGCCCAGTTTATCACCTGGGAGCATCCGCTGATCCGTAACGGTCTGGATCTGATCCTGTCTGGTGATACCGGCAGCAGCACCATATCTCTGTTGAAAAACAAAGCATTGCCGGTTGGTACCCTGCTGGTTGAACTGGTGTACGTGGTCGAAGCGCAGGCACCGAAGCAACTGCAGCTCAACCGCTTCCTGCCACCGACGCCGGTGCGCATGTTGCTGGATAAAAACGGTAACAACCTCGCCGCTCAGGTGGAGTTTGAAACCTTTAACCGCCAGCTCAGCGCCGTTAATCGCCATACCGGTAGCAAGCTGGTCAACGCCGTGCAGCAAGATGTCCATGCGATTCTGCAGTTGGGGGAAGCGCAGGTTGAGCAATCTGCCCGCGCGCTGATCGACGCCGCGCGTAAGGAAGCGGATGAGAAACTGTCTGCAGAACTGTCGCGTCTGGAAGCGCTACGCGCCGTTAACCCAAACATCCGTGATGACGAACTTGCCGCGATTGAAAGCAACCGTCAACAGGTGATGGAAAGCCTGGATCAGGCCGGCTGGCGTCTGGATGCCTTACGCCTGATCGTCGTGACGCATCAGTAACGGAGCCATACATGGGGATGGAAAACTACAATCCGCCGCAGGAACCCTGGCTGGTTATCCTGTATCAGGATGAACACATTATGGTGGTCAACAAGCCGAGCGGCTTGTTGTCCGTGCCGGGTCGCCTTGAAGAGCACAAAGACAGCGTGATGACGCGTATTCAACGCGACTATCCACTGGCAGAATCAGTGCATCGCCTGGACATGGCCACCAGCGGCGTGATTGTAGTGGCGCTGACCAAAGCGGCAGAGCGCGAGCTAAAGCGTCAATTTCGCGAGCGCGAACCGAAGAAGCAGTATGTCGCACGCGTGTGGGGGCATCCCTCACCCGCCGAGGGACTGGTGGATTTACCGCTGATTTGCGACTGGCCGAACCGACCAAAACAGAAAGTCTGTTATGAGACGGGCAAAGCCGCGCAAACTGAGTATGAAGTAGTGGAATTCGCGGCGGATAATACCGCGCGGGTGGTGCTGAAACCCATTACCGGGCGTTCTCATCAGCTACGCGTGCATATGCTGGCGTTAGGGCATCCGATTCTGGGTGACCGCTTCTATGCCACGCCACAGGCCCTGGCGTTAGCGCCACGCCTGCTGCTGCATGCCGAGATGCTCACCATTACTCATCCCGAGTATGGCAATAGTATGACCTTTAAAGTCCCGGCAGATTTTTAAATTTTGTGCTGATCTGTGCCGGGGGCGCTACGCTTGCCCGGCCTACATTCTTCAACGTAGGCCGGATAAGGCGCTAGCCGCCATCCGGCAACTTATTCTGCCGCTTACTTGAAGCCTTTCTGTTCTTTAATTAACTCATAGGCCTTTTGAATTTCCTGCGCTTTTTGCTTGGCCATTTCCATCATCTCCGGCGGCAGTCCTTTCGCGACCAGCTTGTCGGGATGGTGCTCGCTCATCAGTTTACGATAAGCGCGCTTAATAGTAGTGGCATCATCGGTCGCTTTAACACCCAGCACATTACACGCATCTTCCAGCGTCGGGCCACGCTGTGCCTGCTGCCAGCCACCGCCAGACTGTTGCTGATATCCACCACCAAACTGCGCACCACCCTGCATCATGCGCAGATACTGATCAAATTGCGCGCGCGAGATCCCCAGCTCTTCAGCAATCACATACAGCACTTCACGTTCGTTAGGATGCAACGACCCGTCCGCAAACGCCGCCTGGATCTGGATCTCCAGAAACATACGGATCAGGTCGAAGCGGCCAAAACAGACGCTGCGGAACTGGCGCATTTTTTCACGTAATGGGTAATTGTCTGATTTTCCCACCCGAAAGGCATGTTGCGCAGCGGTACGTGAGTCACCGTGTAAATTCATCCGGTCCATCAGCTGGCTGGCGATATGAATATCGGCTTCCGTGACGCGCCCTTTTGATTTGGTCAGGTGTCCCATCACCTCAAAGGTGGTGGCAAAAAACAGCGCCTGACGTTCACGTTGATTGGCAAACCACGCCATTTTGCGCATGCGGGCTTTGTCGAACATATGACCCACAAGCAGGCCTAAAACCACGCCCCAGAAGCCGCCGCCCATCATTAAGGCCACGGCGACACCAATAATCTTTCCCCAATACTGCATAGACTCCCCAAATCTTTACGCTGCCGGCCGGGCTATGTACCACAATATAAGGTGCTTTTACCGTTTTACGGCAGCGGTCAATTGTGGGACATCGCCTATAATTTGCATTATCATACCTGTCATTCAATGCCGTGCCTAACACCACGGATGCCTAAATGGGCAGGATTAACACTAGCGCAGTGAAGATGAGATAAGTTAGGCTGTGACCGTTTGTCACGCGCGACGCTACTGATGATGGAACAATAAATACAACGTATGAAAAAACGTATTCCCACTCTTCTGGCCACCATGATTGCCAGCGCCCTTTATAGTCAACAGGGTCTGGCAGCCGATCTCGCCTCACAGTGCATGTTGGGCGTGCCGAGCTATAACCGTCCTCTGGTGCAGGGCGAAACCAATGAATTACCTGTTACCATCACTGCCGATCACGCGAAAGGGAATTACCCGGATGACGCCGTGTTTACTGGCAACGTGGATATCGCACAGGGTAATAGCCGCCTGCAGGCTGACGAAGTGCAGCTGCACCAGAAGCAGGCCGAGGGTCTGCCGGAACCGGTCCGTACCGTCGATGCGCTGGGTAACGTCCACTATGATGACAATCAGGTCATTCTGAAGGGGCCGAAGGGTTGGTCGAATCTGAATACCAAAGATACCAACATCTGGGAAGGCGACTATCAGATGGTCGGTCGTCAGGGACGCGGGAAAGCCGACCTGATGAAACAGCGGGGTGAAAACCGCTACACCATTCTGGAAAACGGGAGCTTCACTTCCTGTCTACCGGGTTCCAATACCTGGAGCGTTGTCGGTAGCGAAGTGATCCACGACCGTGAAGAACAGGTCGCGGAAATCTGGAACGCCCGCTTTAAGCTAGGGCCGGTTCCGGTCTTTTACAGCCCGTATTTGCAGCTGCCCGTCGGCGACAAACGCCGCTCCGGTTTCCTGATCCCGAACGCAAAATACTCCACCAAAAACTATTTTGAGTTCTACCTGCCGTATTACTGGAACATCGCGCCCAATATGGACGCCACCCTCACGCCACATTATTTGCACCGTCGTGGCGGCGTGATGTGGGAGAACGAATTCCGCTATCTCAGCCAGGCTGGCACCGGCTTGATGGAGTTCGACTATCTGAACTCCGATAAAGTCTACGACGATGAACATCCTAATGATGATAACTCACGCCGCTGGCTGTTCTACTGGCAACACGCTGGCGTGATGGATCAGGTGTGGCGCTTCAACGTCGACTACACCAAGGTCAGTGACTCCAGCTACTTTAATGATTTCGATAACAAGTACGGTTCCAGTACCGACGGCTACGCCACGCAGAAATTCAGCGTCGGCTACGCGGTGCAGAACTTTGACGCGACGGTATCTACCAAACAGTTCCAGGTCTTTGACGATCAGAACGACAGTAGCTATTCCGCCGAACCTCAGTTAGACGTCAACTTCTATCAAAACGATGTTGGTCCGTTTGATACCCGCGTTTATGCGCAGGCGGTACATTTCGTTAACACCACCGACAACATGCCGGAAGCGACGCGTTTACACCTTGAACCAACCATCAATCTGCCGTTGTCCAACCAATGGGGAAGTATCAATACCGAAGCGAAGCTGCTGGCGACGCACTACCAGCAGACCAATCTGGATTGGTATAATGCTAATAACACCACCCAGTTGGATGAATCAGCCAACCGCGTCATGCCGCAGTTTAAAGTCGACGGTAAGATGGTCTTTGAACGCGATATGGCAATGCTGGCACCAGGCTATACCCAGACGCTGGAGCCGCGTGCACAGTATTTGTACGTGCCATACCGTGATCAAAGCCACATTAATAACTACGACTCTTCCCTGCTGCAAGCTGACTACAGCGGCCTGTTCCGTGACCGCACCTACGGCGGTCTGGACCGCATTGCTTCTGCCAACCAGGTAACGACCGGGGTCACATCTCGCGTATATGATGACGCCGCCGTTGAACGTTTTAACATTTCTGTGGGTCAAATCTACTATTTCACCGAGTCTCGCACCGGCGATGACCACATAAAATGGGAGAATGATGACAAAACGGGTTCACTGGTGTGGGCAGGCGATACCTACTGGCGTATCTCCGAACGCTGGGGTTTACGCAGCGGGATCCAGTACGATACCCGTCTGGACAGCATCGCGACCAGCAACAGCAGCATCGAATACCGTCGTGACGAAAATAGTTTGCTGCAGTTGAACTACCGTTACGCCAGCCCGGAATACATCCAGGCCACACTGCCGAATGACAGTAATGATAAAAAATGGAATCAGGCGCAGTATGAAAACGGGATTTCTCAAGTGGGCGCCGTGGCCAGCGTGCCGATTGCTGACCGCTGGTCGATTGTAGGGGCTTATTACTTCGATACGAACGTCAATAAACCTGCTGACCAGATGCTGGGCGTGCAGTACAACTCCTGCTGTTATGCCATTCGCTTTGGCTACGAGCGTAAGCTGAACGGTTGGGATGATACGCAAAAACACGCGATTTATGACAACACGATCGGCTTTAACATCGAACTGCGTGGTCTGAGCTCTAACTATGGTCTCGGCACCAATCAAATGTTGCGTTCGAACATTTTGCCGTATCAAAGCGCTTTATGATCTGATTGATTTAAAACGTAATCCGCCTTGCGGTTAATTAATAATGGAAAAAGTATGAAGAACTGGAAAACGCTGCTTCTCGGTATCGCCATGGTCGCGAATACCAGTTTCGCTGCCCCACAGGTAGTCGATAAAGTCGCAGCCGTCGTCAATAACGGCGTCGTTCTGGAAAGCGACGTTGATGGCTTAATGCAGTCAGTAAAACTTAATGCGGGTCAGGCGGGTCAGCAATTACCCGACGACGCTACGCTGCGCCATCAGATCCTCGAACGTTTGATCATGGATCAAATCGTTCTGCAGATGGGTCAGAAGATGGGGGTGAAAATCACTGATGAGCAGTTGGATCAGGCCATCGCCAACATCGCTAAGCAGAACAATATGACGCTGGACCAGATGCGCAGTCGTCTGGCCCACGATGGTCTGAGCTATTCGACCTATCGTAACCAGATCCGTAAAGAGATGACCATCTCTGAAGTGCGTAACAATGAAGTTCGCCGTCGCGTCACCATTCTGCCGCAGGAAGTGGATGCGCTGGCTCAGCAAGTTGGCAACCAAAATGATGCCAGCACTGAGCTGAACCTGAGCCACATTCTGATTCCGTTACCGGAAAACCCATCCTCCGACCAGGTTAATGAAGCAGAAAGCCAGGCGCGTGCTGTCGTCGAAGAAGCGCGTAACGGTAGCGATTTCGGTAAACTGGCGATCACCTATTCCGCAGACCAGCAGGCGCTGAAAGGCGGCCAGATGGGATGGGGACGTATTCAGGAACTGCCGGGCATCTTTGCGCAGGCACTAAGCACTGCGAAAAAAGGCGATATCATCGGCCCGATTCGTTCAGGTGTCGGCTTCCACATTCTGAAAGTCAACGATATGCGTGGCCAAAGCCAGAGCATCTCCGTAACGGAAGTTCATGCCCGCCATATCCTGCTGAAACCGTCTCCGATCATGACCGATCAGCAGGCGCGTCTGAAACTGGAGCAAATCGCGGCTGATATTAAGAGCGGTAAAACGACCTTTGCCGCCGCGGCTAAAGAGTTCTCTCAGGATCCGGGCTCTGCAAACCAGGGCGGCGATCTGGGTTGGGCGGCAGCGGATATTTTCGATCCAGCCTTCCGCGATGCGCTGACCCGACTGAACAAAGGTCAGATGAGCGCTCCGGTGCACTCCTCTTTTGGCTGGCACCTGATCGAACTGCTGGACACGCGTAACGTTGATAAAACTGACGCCGCGCAGAAAGACAGAGCCTACCGCATGCTGATGAACCGTAAGTTCTCTGAAGAAGCGGCGACTTGGATGCAAGAACAGCGTGCCAGCGCGTACGTTAAAATTCTGAGCAACTAATGGTCCGTACTCGACGCGTTGTCATCACTCCCGGCGAACCCGCCGGGATTGGTCCGGACCTGGTGGTCCAGCTTGCGCAGCGTGAGTGGCCGGTTGAACTCGTCGTCTGCGCCGATGCCGCGTTACTTTCGAACCGAGCAGCTATGCTCGGTTTACCGCTTTCGCTCCTCCCCTACTCTCCTGATATCCCAGCCAAACCACAAGCAGCGGGCACATTGACGCTGTTACCGATTGCGCTGCGGGCCCCTGTCATTGCGGGGCAACTGGCGGTAGAGAATGGACCGTATGTGGTTGATACACTGGCTCGCGCATGCGACGGTTGCTTACACGGTGAATTCGCCGCGCTGATTACTGGCCCGGTTCACAAGGGCGTGATCAACGATGCCGGCGTGCCGTTTACCGGACACACTGAGTACTTTGAAGAACGCTCGCAGGCGAAAAAAGTCGTGATGATGCTGGCGACCGAGGAGCTGCGCGTTGCCCTGGCAACCACGCACCTGCCGCTCAGAGACGTTGCCGATGCCATTACGCCCACACTACTGCGGGAAGTGATCGGCATTCTGCACCATGATTTACGCACCAAGTTTGGCCTGAACGATCCGCAGATTCTGGTCTGCGGCCTGAACCCACATGCGGGGGAAGGCGGTCATATGGGGACGGAAGAGATCGATACGCTCATTCCAGTACTGGATGAAATGCGTGCTCAGGGAATGAAATTACGCGGTCCACTGCCCGCAGATACCCTGTTTCAACCTAAATATCTCGATAGCGCGGATGCCGTGCTGGCAATGTACCACGATCAGGGTCTCCCCGTGCTAAAATACCAGGGATTTGGTCGCGGTGTGAATATCACACTGGGCCTGCCCTTTATTCGCACATCCGTTGATCACGGCACCGCACTCGAACTTGCGGGTCGTGGGCAAGCAGATGTCGGCAGTTTTATTACGGCGCTTAACCTCGCCATCAAAATGATTGTTAATACTAATGAATAATCGAGTCCATCAGGGCCATTTAGCCCGTAAACGTTTCGGGCAAAACTTCCTCAACGATCAGTTTGTGATCGAAAGTATTGTCTCTGCTATCAACCCGCAAAAGGGTCAGGCCATGGTCGAAATCGGCCCGGGCCTTGCGGCATTAACCGAGCCGGTAGGTGAACGTCTGGACAAGCTCACGGTCATTGAACTGGACCGCGATCTGGCCGCACGCCTGCAAACACACCCGTTTTTAGGGCCGAAGCTGACTATCTATCAGCAAGATGCTATGACCATGGACTTTGGCGAGTTGTCGCAAACCCTGGGTCAGCCGCTGCGCGTATTTGGTAACCTGCCATACAACATCTCCACGCCGCTGATGTTCCATCTTTTTACCTATACTGATGCCATTGCCGACATGCATTTCATGTTGCAAAAAGAAGTGGTCAACCGTCTGGTTGCAGGGCCAAACAGTAAAGCGTATGGTCGACTAACCGTTATGGCACAATATTACTGCCAGGTGATCCCGGTACTTGAAGTACCACCATCCGCGTTCACGCCTGCGCCTAAAGTTGATTCCGCCGTTGTACGCCTGGTCCCTCACGCGACGATGCCGTACCCGGTCAAAGACGTTCGCGTCCTGAGCCGCATTACGACCGAAGCGTTTAACCAGCGCCGTAAAACGGTACGTAACAGCCTCGGTAATCTGTTCAGCGTTGAAGTGCTGACGGAACTGGGTGTTGATCCGGCGCTGCGAGCAGAAAATATCTCTGTCGCCCAATACTGCCGGATGGCTAACTATCTGTCAGAAAAAGCGTCATCGAAGGAGAGTTAAGCATGATCAATTCGCCCCGAGTGTGTATTCAGGTACAAAGCGTCTATATTGAGGCGCAATCCTCACCTGATGATGAACGTTACGTTTTTGCCTATACCGTAACCATCCGCAATTTGGGGCGAGCGCCGGTGCAACTGTTGGGACGTTACTGGTTGATTACCAATGGTCATGGCCGTGAAACCGAAGTTCAGGGTGAAGGTGTGGTTGGCGTTCAGCCCCACATTGATCCCGGTGAAGAGTACCAATATACCAGCGGCGCGGTGATTGAAACCCCGCTGGGCACCATGCAGGGTCATTACGAAATGATCGATGAGAAAGGCGTTGCCTTTACCATCGATATTCCCGTATTCAGGCTCGCCGTTCCAACGCTCATCCACTAAAACAATAGCTATGGCAACATACCTCATTGGCGACGTTCACGGTTGTTACGACGAACTGATCGCATTGCTGCATCAAGTCAATTTTGCCCCTGGGAAAGATACCTTATGGCTCACAGGCGACCTGGTCGCGCGTGGCCCCGGCTCGCTTGACGTACTGCGTTATGTCAAATCGCTCGGCGACAGCGTAAGGTTAGTCTTAGGTAATCACGATTTGCACCTGCTGGCCGTATTTGCAGGCATCAGCCGGAATAAGCCCAAAGACAGGCTGGCGTCGCTGCTCGAAGCTCCGGATGCTGATTCGCTGCTGAACTGGCTACGTCGCCAACCTCTGTTGCAGGTAGACGAAGAGAAGAAGCTGGTGATGGCGCATGCCGGGATTACGCCACAATGGGATCTACAAACCGCGAAAGACTGCGCCCGGGATGTCGAAGCGGTACTGTCGAGCGACTCGTATCCGTTCTTCCTCGATGCCATGTATGGCGACATGCCAAATAACTGGACGCCAGAACTGACGGGACTTGCCCGCCTACGTTTTATTACAAACGCCTTTACCCGTATGCGCTATTGCTTCCCCAACGGCCAGCTGGATATGTACAGCAAAGAGTCGCCGGAAGACGCGCCTGCGCCGCTGAAACCGTGGTTTGCCATCCCTGGACCGGTAAGTGACGCCTATAGTATTGCCTTTGGGCACTGGGCATCGCTGGAAGGTAAAGGGACGCCGGAAGGGATTTACGCGTTGGATACGGGCTGCTGCTGGGGCGGGGATCTCACCTGTCTACGTTGGGAAGACAAGCAGTACTTTACTCAGCCGTCAAATCGCCATCAGAGTCTGGATCCCGGCGAGGCGGTAAACGCCTGAAATGTTTATGCCTGATGGCGCTACGCTTATCAGGCCTACTCCAGTGCCGGATGTAGGCCTGATAAGGCGTTTCGCCGCCATCCGGCAATGACATGATTAACGACGTTCCAGAACTTCGAAGCAATAGCTGTGTGAGTTTTGCGCGTCGGCATCGTGGAATTCGCTAAAAACGGATTCCCAGTCATCCGGCTCGTAGTCCGGAAAATGCGTATCCCCTTCGACTTCTGCATCGATATGCGTCAGATACAGCTTCTGTGCTTTAGGCAGGAACTGCTCATACACGCGCCCACCGCCAATCACCATAATCTCGGGTTCATCGCCACAGGCAGCAATCGCCTCATCAATAGACTTCACCCACTGCACGCGATCGTCGGTGCCCGGCTTGCTGCTGATGACGATATTTTTACGCCCTGGCAACGGTCGGCCGATGGATTCCCAGGTATGGCGCCCCATAATAACCGGCTTATTTAAGGTGTTACGTTTAAACCAGGCGAGATCGGCAGGGAGGTTCCACGGCATGGCGTTTTCCATACCGATGACGCGATCTACCGCTAACGCCGCAATCAGACTGATCATTGAATAATTCCCGGATACAAAAAAATTGTCGCCACTATACGGAAAGCGCATTCTTTCGTCGACTAGCCAAAGGAAGATGTGCAGGAAAATTTTCTGTTCTGCTGGCGAGTCCGTAACTTCTTAGTGGGCTGCCAGCATTACAGTAGTTCAAAAACAGTCAATTAGCAGTAAAGTTTGCAGAACATCACATTTTTTACCCTATGTTGACGGTTTCACTTCCGGCTCATCTGCGACGTCTCCCGTATGTTTACCTTCATCCGTGCCTTGCCAGCCATGGCGTTGAATCAGAGACAAATGCTGACGATCCTCGGTAATAATTTCACTCAACATGGCGCTGGTGCGCTTATATACCGCCGCGCGTGAAATCGCGTCGTTTTCACCTTTCACCATTTCCTCAACCATCAGCGTATTGAAACGACGGAATAAATCGGCCCGCTCACGTGCTTCATAGCGCCCAAGCCCCAGACCCTCCAGCGCCAGGCGCCCGGTTTTCAACGCGCCTTCAAAGGTTTCACGCTCAGGCATCTCAACCCCCGCCTGACGCAAGCGAATGTAATGATCAACATCGCGCGCCCGGGCAATAATTTGCAAGTGCGGGAAATGTGCTTTCACCATTTCGGTCAGTTGCAGACTGGTTTGCGGATCGTCAATGGCATTAATGATCACCTCTGCTTTCGCGGCCCCCGCAGACTCCAGCAGATCCATCCGCGTTGCATCGCCATAAAAAACCTTCATCCCAAATTTGCGCAGCGTTTCGATATGGTCCGGGTCATGATCAAGTACCACCATCTTCACCCCGCTCGACAGCAGCAAGCGACCGGTTATCTGGCCGAATCGACCAAACCCGGCGATAATCACCCGGGGTTGCTCCTCATCGATTTCATCCACCTCACGCGCTTCACCGGTGGACGATTTTTCCAGCCGCGTCAGGACAACCAGCAAAATGGGCGTGGCCGCCATCGACAGTGCCACCGCCAGCGTCAGCGCTTTTGCCCATTCAGGATCAAGCACATTGGCCATTTGCGCCGCACCAAACACCACGAAGGCAAACTCACTCCCTTGTCCTAATAATACGGCAAACCAGCGACGTTGCTTGTTCGGCACCTGCAACGGCTTAGCAATCACCCACAGCATGATGGTTTTGATAGCCAGGAAACCCGCCAGCAGAATAATAATACGTAGCGGATTATCAATTAGCGTGCCGAAGTCGATAGACATCCCGACGCCGATGAAAAACAGCCCCAGCAACAACCCTTTAAACGGTTCGATATCACTTTCCAGCGCATGACGATACTCCGAGCTTGCCAGCAAAACGCCCGCCAGGAATGCGCCCATCGCCATCGACAGGCCCACTTCTTCCAGCAATAAACCGAATCCAAAAACCAGGAACAGGGCGACGGCGCTGAACACCTCCCGCAGTCCGGAACGCGCGACAAAACGCAGGGCCGGTCGTGTGACATAACGACCCAGAACCACCACCAACGCCAGTGCACCGGCCACTTTCAGCGCCGACAGCGCAAACGCTCCGAGCGTGGTTGACGCCCCGCTCGCCGCCAGCAGCGGGATCATGGCAACCAGCGGAATGGCGGCAATATCCTGGAACAACAGTACGGCAAACGCACTGCGGCCCATTTGCGACACCATCAGGTTGCGTTCATTCATCGCCTGCATGGCGATAGCCGTCGAGGAGAGTGCCAGCGTCATGCCAATCAGTACAGCCACCTGCCAGCGCAGGCCGAGGAACATACAGAACAAACCAATTAATCCGCCGCAGACCACCATTTGCAGCGCGCCACCACCAAACACCGATGTCCGCAGCTTCCACAAACGCTGTGGATCGAGTTCCAGACCGATGACAAACAGCATCAGCACCACGCCGATTTCCGCAAAATGCAGGATTGATTCGGCATCCGTCACCAGCCTTAAGCCCCACGGGCCAATAATGCACCCTGCAATGAGATACCCCAGTACCGACCCTAACCCCAGTCGTACCGCAATCGGCACAATCAACGCCGCTGAACCAAGATATATCAGCGCCTGTATCAGCGTGTGGCTATCCATGATGTGCCTCCTGCCACTCCATTAAGCGCTGCTTGTAATGCCGCGCCTGCGCCTGCAGCGTTTCGTCATCACAGATGAACGTACAGTGCATCGCAAACGGCGGTAACCACTTCAGGCCGCAATATAACGCCGTGGCCTGCAACGGTTGAGAAAGCACGTCAAAACCTGGGTGTGAGCCGATATCAAAATGATTTTCACCGCCGCCGGTGGTGACCGCCCACATCAAATGTTTACCGCGCAGCGCAGTGCCACCATGACCATACGCCCAGCCGTGGGCGAGGACTTTGTCCATCCACAGTTTGAGGAGAGGCGGTGTGCTGTACCACTGCATGGGATGCTGCCAGACAATGAGGCTCGCGCGTGAAAGCGCGTCCTGCTCCGCGGCGATGTCGATATTGAAGTCGGGATAAAGCTGGTAGAGCGAACGAACCTCTACGCCCTCCAGCGTCCTTGCCTGCTCAAGCATCCGCTTATTCGCATGCGAGTGCTGCGGATAGGGATGTGCACAAATGATGAGAATCATGATTAGCCTGCTATCACTGCATTATTGTAATACCAGTGAGTTTAGTCAGTTAATCAGCAGGCTAAAAGTCAATATTATTGAGGCCTATACACAAAATCATTCATGTTGCATCAAGGCGGCAAGGGAATGAATCCCCAAGAGCTTACTAAAGTAAGTGACTGGGGTGAATGAGCGCAGCCAACACTGAGGCAACTTGAAGGATGAAGTGTATATTAGTTATCCAACTCACTCATATCCTTTACCTGATCGCGGTTAATTTGTTCCGTTTTACCGGTTTCCGCATTTTCATACGACACCAGGCCTGTATCATCATCCACCTGCGGCTTGCCGTTGGTGACAATGGTTTTACCGTCGGTTGTTTTAACCGCCTGGTTGGAGGAACAACCGACGACGGTGAACAGCGCTGCTGCGGTAAAAATGGAGGTGATCAGAATATGTTTTTGCATGGTGTTCTCCCTGCTTTTCAGTCATTTTCAGTGATATACCGTTTAAGTTTAGGCTAACTGACTGAGTAACAGGGAAAATACAGAACACTCCTAATGGCTGGCTCTCGACGCTGGCTTACTGCGGATCGTCATTTGGCTGGTCTGAGCCAACGTCAGCCCCCGCGTTTCTGGCGCAAAGGCAATGGAAACCAGCAGGCCAATCAGCGAAATCCCGGCCCCCATCAGCATCACATGGCTGATCCCGTATTTGGTGATAAATACTGGCAGCGCCCAGGTAGACACAATAGTTCCTACCCGGCTTAGCGACATGATCACCCCGACGGCGGACGCGCGAATATCGGTGGGGAACAGCTCGTTTGGGTATAACCACTGAAGGTTCCCCGGTCCTCCCGAGAAAAACGCATATACGGCAAACGCCAGCACCACCAGCCAGACACCCATATCAGGAATCAGCCCTAACACAGCCAGCGCCAGCGTCATCATAATAAAGCTGCCGATTAACAGCGGCCTACGACCAGCACTGTTGAGCCAGAACATCGGCGGAATACAGCCCAGCATAAAGCACAGGCTAATCACCACATTGCCCAGTGCGGCGCTTTTCCCAACGCCGAGGCCGAGCAATCCGACAATCTGTGGACCAAAGGTATAAATAGCGAACATCGGGATCACCTGGCAGGTCCAGATGGCGGCGACAAATAAGACAAACGGGAAATGGCGGCGATTAAACAACTGAAGAAAGCGTGTTTCCTGCGGTGCTTCTTCGTCGAACACCACCGGCTCGCCGAACAGCTTGATCATCATCGCGTCACACTCTTTTACCCGCCCTTTACGCAGTAGCCATCGCGGTGACTCGGGAAGATCGAAACGGCCAATGAGGATCAAAATACAGGGGATCACCGCACTCCCCAGCATCCAGCGCCATCCGCCCTCGACATCATACAGCCAGTAGCCGACCAGATCGGCGCTGGTCGCACCGACATACCACATGGCAGCGATAAAACCGATGGAAAAGGCGCGCTGTCGGGTATTGGAGAACTCGGTGATCATGGAAGTGGCTATCGGATAATCTGCGCCGATGACCACCCCGATCAACACCCGCATCACCAGCAGCTCTACGGGAGAAGAAACAAACATCGTCGCCACCGATATCACGCCAATGGCGATGATATCGATGATGAACATTTTGCGCCGCCCGACTTTATCGGAGATGTAGCCAAACAGCGACGTGCCGACAAACAACCCGGCCAGCGTCCCGGCACCTAACAGACCAATCCACTCCGCATCCAGCTTCAATGCCGGTGTGAGCTGCTCCAGTGCAACGCCAATCATCACCAGCACATAGCCATCCAGAAACGGTCCACCGCTTCCCCACAGCATTATTCGCCGGTGAATGGAGGTGAATTTGATGTCATCAAAGTTCCTGGGCTGCTGCATGGTGATGTCCTGTTTTATTTAACTTAATGCCTGATGGCGCTGCGCTTATCAGGCCTACGTACTGTGCCTGTAGGCCGGATAAGGCGAAGCCGCCATCCGGCACCAGGTTTAGCCGTAGCGGAACTCCACACCAAAGGTGCCGCGTGGGTATTCCCATTTCTCCAGCGCCGTATCGAGTCCGAGAATTCGACAAGTGCCGCATTCCAGGCAACCGGCGTAATCAAAGCGCACGCTGCCGTCATCCTGCTTTTTGTACAAGCCGGCCGGGCAGGCTTTGATCAGCACCTCCAGCACCTGTTTATCGGGCTGAGTTTTCAGAATGATGTGCGGGCTTTCTTCATCGACATTGAATTTATTGACGCCCAGTTTGACATCTACATTGACGGGAGAAGTCATAATACGGTCACTCCTTTAAGGCCATCCTTCATCAGGTTGATGAAGCCCACTTTCTTCGCATGACGCAGCAATGTTTTACGCATCGGGACCGGCGCTGAACCATCCACGGTAAACAGGTCGCGGGCGATATTCACTACCATTTCTGGATAGGCGGTAAACATGCGGGGATTATCGAGGAACGCGGGCAGCTTCTGATACATGCGCATATCGCGCATCGGGCCGTCGTCCAAATGCTGGTGATATTCGGCAAGCGCTTGCTTGCTAAAGTCGTCACGCTTCATGGCTGAAAGTACCGTTTTAGCAGCCGCTTCGCCTGCCGAGATAGCCAAATCCATACCGCGAATGGTGAAGCCAAGGTTCATACACATTCCGGCAGCATCACCAGCAATCAGTACACCGTCGCCCACCAGTTCCGGCTGCATATTCATCCCGGCTTCCGGCACTACGTGGGCGGCATATTCCACCAGCTTGCCACCAGCAATCAGTGGGGCAACGGCCGGGTGCTGTTTGAAATCTTCCAGCATTTGCGGGACCGATTTTTTCGCATCCTTCAGGTGATGAAGGCCGCATACCAGCCCTAAAGAAACAGTGGTTTCATTAGTATAGAGGAAGCCACCGCCCATCAGGCCGTCGGTTGGCGACCCAGCAAACAGACAGGCTGCGCCTTCGTTACCCTGCAGTTGAAAGCGGTCTTCAATCACCGATTTCGGCAATTCAATAAGCTCCTTCACACCAACGGCCACATGTGCCGCGTCAACGCGCCTGGCCATACCCAACTTTTCTGCCAGAAGAGAATTCACGCCGTCAGAGAGGATCACCACTTTTGCTTCAAGAATATCGCCATCGGCCTCCACACCCACGACCTTGCCATCACGCTGGACGACATTATCCACGCGGATACCGGTAATCAGCTGGGCGCCCGCCTCTTCAGCCTGCTCCATCAGCCAGGCGTCAAATTTACTGCGCAATACGGAATAAGAAACCTGCGACGCCGCCGCCTCTTCTCCGTTGCAATAATCCATCGTCATCGCCCCTTTTTCAGTCATAAAGGCGAGTTTTTCGTGGGTGATCATGCGTTCAATGGGAGCATGCTTAGCAAAGCCAGGGATGATACGCTCCAGGCTGTGCGCATACATGCGCCCACCGGTGACATTCTTCGCGCCAGCAGAATTGCCGCGCTCGATAACCAGCACCTGTGCACCTTCACGAGCGAGCACCAGCGCCGCAACCGAGCCGGCCAGCCCTGCACCCACGATGATGGCATCAAAGATATCTTCGGACATATACAACTCCTCTCAGCGGCAGAGTACTTTCGTACTCTGCCCGGAATGGTTTAGCGCGCTAATGCGGCTGTCAGCGCAGGCAGGATCTTCAGCGCATCGCCAACGATGCCAAAATCGGCGTACTGGAAAATCGGGGCATTCTTATCTTTGTTGATGGCAAAAATCGTCTGTGCGCCGTTCGCGCCAACCATGTGCTGGATCTGCCCGGAGATCCCCACCGCCAGATACAGGTCCGGCTTGAGCATCAAGTTGGAGATCCCAACGTAGCGTTCGTGCTCCATCCACTTCTCGTTTTCAGCCACCGGACGGGAGCAAGCCAGCTCAGCGCCCATGGCCTGGCACAGCGCTTCCGCCAGCGAGATATTCTCTTTGCTGCCAATACCGCGTCCCACGCTGACCACCAGTCGCGCTTTGTCGAGATCGACGCTGTTGCTCTTGCGCGCCTGCGTGGCGGTACGGGTGACCGCGACGGCCGGAGCCTGCCACTGCACCTCATGCTTCTCACCGATGCGGGATGCCTCTGGCTGCATCGCGTCAAACGTTCCGCTGCTGAGCGTGATCACCGCAAATGGCGAGGCGATGGTTTCCGACCCCATTGCCAGACCGCCATACACCATATGTTTGACTGCCACATTGCCGTCCTGCAACGTCACCGAGCTGGCATCGTTAGATACCGCAGCCGACAAACGAAAGCCTAGCTTTGCTGCCAGCAGTTTGCCGCGACGAGTATTCGGCAGCAGTACCGCGCCACCTTCACTGTGCTGACGAATGGTCTGGGCCATCACGCCCGCATAATCTTCAATCATCCGGTCATCGGGTTTACCGCTGAGCAGCCAGACATGGTTGGCGCCCAGCTGGATTGCTGCCGCACTGTCAGCCTCGCTCTGTACGAACGTGTTGATTGACTCACCTAAAGCCTGCGCACCCTTCATCAGCTCCGGCAGATGAGAAGGGGTATCGCTGAATACCCAGACACTGGAAAACTTGTTCATAACATCCCCTGATAATTAAATGATTTTGCGCAGGTTCTCGACAAACGCGGCAATCTGTTCTTCACCGTCACCTTCAATCACAACGCGCTGACGCTCGCGTTGCTTCGGTGCAGCAACCTGTTGGGCGGAATACACATCCACGCTATTTAGCGCAATATCCGCTGGCGACCAGACCTGAACCGGTTTTTTCGCCGCGCCAAGAATGGCTTTCATGGAAGGGATTTGTGGGGTGTTGATGTCGGTAGAGACCGCAATCACCGCTGGCAGCGGGATGCTCAGAGTTTCAATTTCATCTTCCAGCTCGCGTTCTACCGCGAGGGTGTTATCCGCCAGTGAGAGGATCTTGCTCACACCGTTAATCGCCGGGATATTCAATGCTTCGCCCACCAGCAGACCGACCTGCTGGGCATAAAGATCGGAAGATCCATCACCGCAGATAATCAGATCAAAACCGGATTTTTGTGCCGCGGCAGCCAGTGCTGTCGCCGTCTGCTGAGGCAGCGCCTGTTCGAATTGATCGTCAATCACCACGATCAGCTCATCCGGACCGCGAGAAAGCACATCTTTGCGCCCTTTAGCATTGGTCAACGCTTTGCCACCCACGCTCAGTGCAACAACCTGAACCTCTCCCAGCTGCTGTTTTAACTGGCAAGCAGCCTCAATCGCATTCAGGTCGTACTGACTGATTTTGGCATCAGCCTTGCTGAGATCCAGCGAACCATCAGCATTATTAATCGCAATATCCTGTTCGTCAGGCACGCATTTGTAGCAAGTAATTATCTTCATTGCATCTCCAGAAATCATGAAGGAAACGTTATTCATATCGGCTGTGTTAAATACAGATATCACGCTCTTTAATTCGGAAATAAAACATTAATCACCAATATTGAAAATGTCACACATTCATATTTGTAACTTTCAATAGTGTTATGCATCTCAACAATATTGAAAATCACCTGTCAAACATGAAAGTTTTCAATATTGTTTACTGGTTCAACAATATTGAAAGACAACGACTTATAAAACTTAAAAAACCAACATCAACATACTGATTTAAAACAACAAATAACAAAAAATCCAACAAAATAGCCAGCATAAAAAAGTGTGACGCACATAACAGAACCACCGCTAACGAATACCCATTATGAGTTACTCACAGAGGCGCCCCAGAGGTTAAACAGTTATCAACAAATTATTAATAATAAATATACAAAACAGCACAACCGGGAACGCTAAATAAATTTCGTTTTCACACTGGAATTCACTTATGAAAAATGAAAAGAAGAAATCGGGAATAGAACCAAAGGTTTTTTTCCCACCATTAATAATTGTCGGAATACTTTGTTGGCTAACAGTTCGAGATCTTGATGCCGCGAATGTGGTTATTAATGCGGTATTCAGTTATGTCACCAATGTCTGGGGCTGGGCATTTGAATGGTACATGGTGATCATGCTGTTCGGCTGGTTCTGGTTGGTCTTTGGCCCGTATGCCAAAAAGAAATTAGGTGATGAAAAACCGGAGTTTAGCACCACCAGCTGGATATTTATGATGTTCGCTTCCTGTACATCGGCTGCCGTGCTGTTCTGGGGTTCAATAGAGATTTACTACTATATCTCCACCCCGCCCTTTGCTCTCGCGCCTAACTCCACCGGCGCGAAAGAACTCGGTCTGGCGTACAGCCTGTTCCACTGGGGGCCGCTGCCGTGGGCAACCTATAGCTTCCTTTCTGTGGCCTTCGCCTACTTCTTCTTTGTGCGCAAAATGGACGTCATCCGTCCCAGCTCCACACTGGTACCGTTAGTTGGCGAGAAACACGCCAAAGGGTTATTCGGCACCATCGTCGATAACTTCTATCTGGTCGCGCTGATCTTCGCGATGGGGACCAGCCTCGGTCTGGCTACACCGCTGGTGACCGAGTGTATCCAGTATCTGTTCGGCATTCCGCATACCCTGCAATTAGACGCCATCATCATTACCTGCTGGATCATTCTGAACGCCATTTGCGTGGCCTGTGGTCTGCAAAAAGGGGTGAAGATCGCCAGCGACATTCGTAGCTACCTGAGTTTCCTGATGCTGGGCTGGGTGTTTATCGTCAGCGGCGCCAGCTTCATCATGAACTACTTCACCGACTCCGTCGGCATGCTGATGATGTATTTGCCGCGCATGCTGTTCTATACCGATGCTATCGGTAAAGGCGGCTTCCCACAGGGCTGGACCGTCTTCTACTGGGCATGGTGGGTGATTTACGCCATCCAGATGAGCATCTTCCTCGCCCGTATTTCTCGCGGCCGTACCGTACGTGAACTGTGCTTCGGCATGGTACTGGGTCTGACTGCTTCCACCTGGATCCTGTGGACGGTCCTTGGCAGCAACACGCTGCTGTTGATGGATAAAAATATTGTCAACATCCCACAACTGATTGAGCAACACGGCGTGGCGCGCGCCATCATCGAAACCTGGGCCGCATTGCCGTTCAGCACCGCCACCATGTGGGGATTCTTTATCCTCTGCTTTATTGCCACCGTCACGCTGATTAACGCCTGCTCTTACACCCTGGCGATGTCCACCTGCCGCGAAGTTCGCGACGGTGAAGAACCGCCGCTGTTAATCCGTATCGGCTGGTCGGTACTGGTCGGCGTCATCGGTATTGTTCTGCTGGCGCTGGGCGGACTGAAGCCCATCCAGACGGCGATTATTGCCGGAGGATGCCCGCTGTTCTTCGTCAACATTATGGTCACGCTGTCCTTTATTAAAGACGCCAAAGTGCACTGGAAAGACAAGTAAGTTTAATTAACCCATTACTGAAGAGGCTTGAAGATGGATTTCAATTTGAATGACGAGCAGGAACTGTTTGTCGCAGGTATTCGTGAACTGATGGCCAGTGAGAACTGGGAAGCTTACTTTGCCGAGTGCGATCGTGACAGCGTCTACCCGGAACGTTTTGTAAAAGCGCTGGCGGATATGGGCATCGACAGCCTGCTGATCCCGGAAGAACACGGCGGCCTGGAAGCCGGTTTCGTCACCGTTGCCGCGGTGTGGATGGAATTAGGTCGCCTTGGCGCACCGACTTACGTGCTGTATCAATTGCCGGGAGGTTTTAACACTTTCCTGCGTGAAGGCACCCAGGAACAAATTGATAAAATCATGGCGTTCCAGGGCACCGGTAAGCAGATGTGGAACTCCGCTATCACAGAACCGGGAGCTGGATCGGATGTTGGCAGTCTGAAAACCACTTATACACGCAAAGATGGTAAGGTTTATCTTAATGGCAGTAAGTGCTTTATCACCAGTAGCGCCTATACCCCGTATATCGTGGTGATGGCTCGTGATGGTGCATCGCCGGATAAACCGATTTACACCGAGTGGTTTGTTGACATGACGAAAGCCGGTATCAAAGTCAATAAGCTGGAGAAACTCGGCCTGCGCATGGACAGTTGCTGTGAAATTACCTTTGATGACGTCGAACTGGATGAAAAAGACATGTTCGGTCGGGAAGGTAATGGCTTTAACCGCGTGAAAGAAGAGTTTGACCACGAACGTTTCCTCGTCGCCCTGACCAACTACGGTACAGCAATGTGCGCCTTTGAAGATGCGGCGCGCTACGCCAATCAACGCGTCCAGTTTGGCGAAGCAATTGGTCGTTTCCAGCTCATTCAGGAGAAGTTTGCGCATATGGCGATCAAACTAAACTCCATGAAAAACATGCTGCTGGAAGCCGCGTGGAAAGCAGATAACGGCACCATTACCTCGGGTGATGCAGCAATGTGCAAATACTTCTGCGCTAACGCCGCGTTTGAGGTCGTGGACACCTCCATGCAGGTACTCGGCGGTGTGGGTATTGCGGGCAATCATCGCATCACGCGCTTCTGGCGTGACCTGCGTGTTGACCGTGTTTCCGGTGGCTCTGATGAAATGCAGATCCTGACGTTGGGTCGTGCGGTACTCAAGCAATACCGCTAAGTGGGATGCCGGATGGCGCTTCGCCTACCCGGCCTACAACTAACTGCCAGGAGCTAAATTATGAATCATTTACCAATGCCTGCATTTGGGCCGCTTGCCGGCGTACGCGTTGTCTTTTCAGGAATCGAAATCGCCGGACCGTTCGCCGGACAGATGTTTGCCGAATGGGGCGCTGAGGTTATCTGGATTGAAAACGTCGCCTGGGCCGATACCATCCGCGTGCAACCCAACTACCCGCAGCTGTCACGCCGCAACCTGCACGCCCTGTCACTCAATATTTTCAAAGATGAAGGCCGGGAAGCGTTTCTGAAGCTCATGGAAACCACCGACATTTTCATTGAAGCCAGTAAAGGTCCGGCCTTTGCCCGCCGCGGTATTACCGATGAGGTTTTATGGGAGCATAACCCGAAGCTGGTTATCGCTCACCTCTCCGGCTTCGGCCAGTATGGCACCGATGTGTACACCAACCTCCCGGCGTACAATACCATCGCCCAGGCGTTCAGCGGTTATCTGATTCAAAACGGCGACGTTGACCAGCCGATGCCAGCCTTCCCGTACACCGCCGATTACTTCTCCGGCATGACAGCCACCACGGCAGCCCTGGCTGCTCTGTATAAAGTGCGCGAAACGGGTAAAGGCGAAAGTATCGATATTGCCATGTACGAAGTCATGCTGCGTATGGGCCAGTACTTCATGATGGATTACTTCAACGGCGGTGAAGTTTGCCCGCGCATGACCAAAGGTAAAGACCCCTACTACGCCGGTTGCGGCCTGTATAAATGCGCCGACGGCTACATCGTGATGGAGCTGGTTGGCATTACGCAAATCAACGAATGCTTTAAGGATATTGGTCTGGCGCACATTCTCGGAACGCCAGAAGTTCCGGAAGGCACGCAGCTCATCCATCGTGTTGAGTGCCCGTACGGCCCGTTAGTCGAAGAGAAACTGGATGCCTGGCTGGCAGAACACACTATTGCAGACGTTCAGGCGCGCTTTGCCGAACTGAATATCGCCTGCGCGAAAGTACTGACGATCCCGGAACTGGAAGACAACCCGCAGTACGTAGCCCGTGAATCTATTACCCAGTGGCAAACGATGGATGGTCGCACCTGTAAAGGACCCAACATCATGCCGAAATTCAAAAATAACCCAGGGAAAATCTGGCGTGGCATGCCGTCACACGGCATGGATACCGCCGCCATTCTGAAAAATATCGGTTACAGCGAAGCAGACATTAATGAGCTGGTCGGCAAAGGCCTGGCCAGGGTTGAGGATTAAACGCAATGCGCTGACCGGCTTTGCGGGTTAGCGCTCACGCCTGATTTCAGTGGATAAGGTAAAATGGATATCGTTGGCAGACAAAACTTACGTCAGATGTGGGACGACCTGGCCGGGGTGTACGGAGATAAAGCAGCACTTATTTTCGAATCCTGCGAAGGAAACGTTCGGCAGTTTAGCTATGCCTCACTTAATGAAGAGATTAACCGTACGGCGAACCTTTTTCATTCATTGGGCATACGCAAAGGCGATAAGGTCGCATTACATCTGGATAACTGCCCGGAGTTCATTTTTTGCTGGTTTGGGCTGGCAAAAATTGGCGCCGTGATGGTACCGATTAACGCCCGCTTGCTGGGGGAAGAAAGCGCCTGGATCCTGCAAAACAGCCAGGTCAGCCTGCTGGTCACCAGCGCTCAGTTTTATCCAATGTACCGCCAGATAAAACGGGAAAATACCACCCCGCTGAATCACATTTGTCTTATCAGCGAGCAGGTTCCGGCTGACGATAGCGTGAGCCATTTTTCTCAGCTCAAGGACCAGCAGCCGACAACGCTGTGCTATACACCACCGTTATCCACTGATGACACGGCAGAAATTCTGTTTACCTCAGGCACCACCTCACGTCCCAAAGGGGTGGTGATTACCCACTATAACCTGCGTTTTGCCGGTTACTACTCCGCCTGGCAGTGCGCCCTGCGCGATGACGACGTCTACCTGACGGTCATGCCCGCTTTCCATATTGACTGCCAGTGTACGGCAGCCATGGCGGCTTTTTCCGCAGGCAGTACCTTTGTGCTGATAGAGAAATACAGCGCCCGGGCCTTCTGGGACCAGGTACGCAAATATCAGGCGACGGTGACGGAATGCATTCCGATGATGATCCGCACCCTGATGGTACAGCCCGCAAGCCCGACTGACAGGCTGCACAAGCTGCGCGAAGTGATGTTCTACCTCAATTTGTCGGTGCAGGAAAAAGATGATTTTATCGCGCGCTTTGGCGTCAGGCTGCTGACCTCCTACGGCATGACGGAAACCATCGTCGGTATTATTGGTGACCGCCCCGGTGACCAACGGCGCTGGCCTTCCATTGGCCGCGTGGGCTTTAGCTATGAAGCCGAAATCCGCGACGATCATAATCAGCCGTTACCTGCCGGAGAGATTGGCGAAATCTGCATTAAAGGCGTGCCGGGTAAAACGATATTTAAAGAGTACTACGCACAGCCACAGGCCACGGCCAACGCGCTGGAGCCGGACGGCTGGTTGCATACCGGTGATTCCGGCTACCGGGATGAAGACGGCTTTTTCTATTTCGTTGACCGGCGCTGCAACATGATTAAACGCGGTGGGGAAAATGTTTCCTGCGTCGAGCTGGAAAATATAATCGCTGCTCACCCTAAAATTCAGGACATTGTCATTGTCGGTATTAAAGACGCTATCCGCGATGAGGCGATTAAAGCCTTTATCGTATTGAATGAGGGGGAAACATTAAGCGAAGCGGAATTTTTCAGTTTCTGCGAAGGCAATATGGCGAAGTTTAAGGTTCCCTCGTTTTTGGAGATAAGAACCGACCTGCCGCGTAATTGTTCCGGAAAAATAATCAAAAAAAATCTGAAATAAATCCTCCGGCAGGAATGCCTCCTGTCGGCAAATCTATTTTTTGGAGATGAGCTATGAGTGAATCATTACATCTGACCCGTAACGGCCCGATTCTGGAAATTACATTAGACAGGCCCAAAGCGAATGCCATTGACGCCAAAACCAGTTTTGCCATGGGTGAGGCTTTTCTTCATTTCCGCGATGACCCGGAATTGCGCGTGGCGATTATCACCGGCGGCGGCGAGAAATTCTTTTCTGCGGGCTGGGACCTAAAAGCGGCAGCAGAAGGTGAAGCGCCGGATGCCGATTTTGGTCCCGGCGGTTTTGCCGGTTTAACGGAAATATTTGATCTCGACAAGCCGGTCATCGCCGCAGTAAACGGCTATGCCTTCGGCGGCGGATTCGAACTGGCGCTGGCGGCAGACTTTATCGTCTGTGCGGAAAACGCCAGCTTTGCGCTACCGGAAGCCAAGCTTGGTATCGTGCCAGACAGCGGCGGCGTGCTGCGTCTGCCGAAGCTGCTGCCGCCTGCTATCGTCAACGAAATGGTGATGACCGGCAGACGAATGAGCGCCGAAGAAGCACTGCGCTGGGGGATTGTGAACCGCGTCGTCAGCCAGGTTGAACTGATGGACAGCGCCCGCGAACTGGCGCAGCAGCTGGTGAATAGCGCCCCGTTGGCCATCGCCGCGTTGAAAGAGATTTACCGCGCAACCAGCGAAATGCCGGTAGAAGAAGGCTACCGCTACATCCGCAGCGGCGTGCTGAAGCATTACCCATCCGTGCTGCACTCTGAGGATGCGCTCGAAGGGCCGCAGGCGTTTGCCGAAAAACGCGATCCGGTGTGGAAAGGTCGTTAATGTGCTGATGCCGGATGGCGCTTTGCTTATCCGGCCTACAAAAAATGCACACTCGTAGGCCGCGTTATCCGGCAAAAACAACTGAGGAATATCGTGAGTTACTATGCGTTTGAAGGCCTGATCCCGGTGGTACACCCACAGGCGTATGTCCATCCTAGCGCAGTGCTGATTGGCGATGTGATCGTCGGTGCTGGCGTGTATATCGGCCCTCTTGCCTCGCTGCGCGGTGATTATGGCCGTCTGATCCTTGAAGCAGGCTCGAATCTTCAGGATGGTTGCATCATGCACGGCTACTGTGACACCGACACCATCGTGCATGAGAATGGACACATCGGACATGGTGCAATCCTGCACGGCTGCGTCATTGGCCGGGACGCGCTGGTTGGCATGAACAGCGTCATAATGGACGGCGCAACAATTGGCGAAGAGAGCATTGTCGCCGCCATGAGCTTTGTTAAAGCCGGATTTACCGGCGAGGCAAGGCAAATGCTGGTCGGTTCACCTGCCCGCGTGCTGCGAGAGGTGACAGACCAGGAGCTGCACTGGAAGCGGCTGAACACCAAAGAGTATCAGGATCTCGCGGTTCGCTGTCGGGCAGGGTTACGCGAAACACAGCCGTTAACGCAGATTGATAAAAACCGCCCGCGTCTGAAAGGCACAACGGATGTGAAGCCCAAATCAGCACAGTAATTGATGCCGGATGCGCTCACGCTTATCCGGCCTACGAGTCAATCACCGTTTATGCCGCCATCAGGCAAACTTACAATTAGCGACGCATACTTTTTGACAGCATCATCTGCCATTTCTGCTCTCGATTAAGCTCTGTTGGCGGTACAGCCGACATACGCGGCATTTTCCCTACGCTCACTTTTTTATCCTGCAAATTGTGATTCAATCTGCTGTAGAGATGAGAATCAATACTCACGACTTTCACCAGACGCTGGCACTGACAGCCCCGGCCTGCAATCTGGTTAGGGATCATCTTAACTTCACAAACAATTTCTCCCACTTCAGACAGAATATAGGAGAGCGTATTAATTGCTTTGCAGTGTTCAATATTAAAATGGAGGGAGATTTCTTTTGCCGTGACCCAACGATCTTCAGCCCTGATCCAATCGGCAATTAACAAATAAAGCGGTCTTTCAACATATTCTTCACACATAAGCACACCATTTCACAAATTAAAAATCTGGCTACGGCCTGTCTGGATAAATAAAAACAAAGCCCTATTAAAATTGTGTATATGAGAGATAGTATGCGACTTGAATGTTGATTAGTGTGAGCAACATCTTGCTTATTACATTGAAAATGTGGTTATCACAGCGCTATTTTCCCGTAATGACCTTAATAGATAAAAAAAACGGTTTCTTTACAGAAACCGTTTCTTATTAAATTGCAGACCCGACCCGCTCAGAAGCGGGTGGGTCATTGTCGATTACTTCGCGATCTGTGCGTGCATTTCCTGAACGGAGGTCACCTTCTCGGTAGCATCCGCATTCAGCGCCATCGCCGTGGCGAAACCACCGTTCAGCGTGGTGTCATAATGCACTTTGTACTGCAGCGCGCTGCGGCGAATCAGCTTGGAGTCTTCAATCGCCTGACGACCTTCAGTGGTGTTGATGATATAGGTATATTCGCCATTCTTGATACGGTCCTGAATATGCGGACGACCTTCATGCACCTTGTTTACCAGACGCGGGTTGATACCGGCTTCCCCCAGTACAATTGCCGTACCGTGGGTGGCGTCCAGCTCGAAACCAAACTTCAGCAGCTTCGCCGCCAGGTCAACGACGCGCTCTTTATCGCCTTCACGCACGGAGAGCAGTGCGCGGCCCTGTTTCTTCATGGTGGAGCTGCTGCCCAACTGCGCCTTGGCGAATGCTTCCGCAAAGGTGCGGCCTACGCCCATCACTTCGCCGGTAGAGCGCATTTCTGGCCCTAACAGGGGGTCAACGCCCGGGAACTTGTTAAACGGCAGCACCACTTCCTTCACCGAGTAGTACGGCGGGATAATTTCTTTGGTGACGCCCTGCTGTGCCAGCGTTTGACCGACCATCACGCGCGCCGCCACTTTTGCAAGGGGTACGCCAGTGGCTTTGGAGACAAACGGTACGGTACGCGCCGCACGCGGGTTGACTTCAATCAGGTAAACTTCGTTGTTCTTCACCGCAAACTGGACGTTCATCAGACCACGAACCTGCAGTTCGAAGGCCAGTTTCTGCACCTGCTGGCGCATTACGTCCTGAATTTCCTGGCTCAGCGTGTAGGCTGGCAGGGAGCACGCGGAGTCACCGGAGTGAACGCCCGCCTGCTCAATGTGCTCCATGATGCCGCCAATCAGCACCCTTTCGCCGTCGCAGATAGCGTCCACGTCCACTTCTACTGCGTCATCCAGGAAGCGGTCCAGCAGCACCGGCGCGTCGTTGGAGACGCTGACCGCTGTCTGGAAGTAGCGACGCAGGTCGGCTTCGTCGTACACAATTTCCATTGCCCGACCGCCAAGCACGTAGGACGGGCGCACCACCAGCGGGTAGCCAATCTCTTTTGCCTTCTCGACCGCCATTTCAATGGCGGTAACGGTGGCGTTGGCCGGTTGTTTTAGCTTCAGACGGTCAACCGCCTGCTGGAAACGCTCACGGTCTTCAGCACGGTCAATCGCGTCCGGGCTGGTGCCGATAACCGGCACGCCTGCGGCTTCCAGCGCACGCGCCAGCTTCAGCGGAGTCTGCCCGCCGTACTGCACGATAACGCCTTTCGGCTTCTCGATACGCACGATTTCCAGCACGTCTTCGAACGTTACCGGTTCAAAGTACAGACGGTCGGAGGTGTCGTAGTCGGTAGAAACCGTTTCCGGGTTACAGTTGACCATAATGGTCTCGTAACCGTCTTCGCGCAGCGCCAGCGACGCATGTACGCAGCAGTAATCGAATTCGATACCCTGGCCGATACGGTTCGGACCACCGCCCAGCACCATAATTTTGTCGCGATCCTGAGTCGGGTTCGCTTCGCACTCTTCTTCATAGGTGGAGTACATGTAGGCAGTGTCGGTGGAGAATTCTGCGGCGCAGGTATCCACACGCTTATAAACCGGGTGCAGCTTATACTGTTCGCGCAGTTTGCGGATTTCCGCTTCGCGCACGCCAGCCAGTTTTGCCAGACGCGCATCGGCAAAGCCTTTACGCTTGAGCTGGCGCAGGAAATCAGCGTCGAGGCCGTTAATCCCCAGCTCTGCAACTTTTTCTTCCAGACGCACCAGTTCTTCAATCTGTACCAGGAACCAGCGGTCAATGTTGGTCAGGTTGAAGACGCCATCAACGGACAGACCAGCACGGAACGCATCGGCGATGTACCAGATACGCTCAGCGCCTGCATCTTTCAGCTCGCGACGAATTTTGGTCAACGCTTCCGGGTCATCCAGGCTCACTTTCGGGTCGAAACCGGTGGCGCCCACTTCCAGACCGCGCAGCGCTTTTTGCAGCGATTCCTGCTGTGTGCGGCCAATCGCCATCACTTCGCCGACGGACTTCATCTGCGTCGTCAGACGGTCGTTAGCACCGGCAAACTTCTCGAAGTTAAAGCGCGGGATCTTAGTCACAACGTAGTCGATAGACGGTTCGAACGACGCCGGGGTGCGACCACCGGTGATGTCGTTCATCAGCTCATCGAGGGTATAACCGACCGCCAGTTTCGCCGCCACTTTGGCAATCGGGAAACCGGTCGCTTTCGAGGCCAGCGCCGAGGAGCGGGAAACGCGTGGGTTCATTTCAATGACAATCAGGCGGCCGTTTTTCGGGTTCACCGCAAACTGCACGTTAGACCCGCCGGTTTCTACGCCGATTTCACGCAGTACCGCCATCGAGGCGTTACGCATGATTTGATATTCTTTGTCGGTCAGCGTCTGGGCAGGCGCTACGGTGATGGAGTCACCGGTATGAATGCCCATGGCGTCGAAGTTTTCGATGGAGCAGACAATAATGCAGTTATCATTTTTGTCACGTACCACTTCCATCTCGTACTCTTTCCAGCCAATCAGCGATTCATCAATCAGCAGCTCTTTCGTTGGGGAAAGATCCAGACCGCGTTCGCAAATCTCTTCAAACTCTTCGCGGTTATAGGCAATACCGCCGCCGGTACCACCCATGGTGAAGGACGGGCGGATGATGCACGGGAAGCCGACGTCAGCGGCAACCGCCAGCGCTTCTTCCATGGTGTGGGCGATACCAGAACGCGCGGTGTCGAGACCGATTTTCTTCATTGCGATGTCGAAGCGACGGCGATCTTCTGCTTTATCAATCGCATCGGCGGTGGCACCAATCATGGTCACACCGAACTCTTCAAGTACGCCCTGACGCTCCAGCTCCAGCGCGCAGTTCAGCGCCGTCTGGCCGCCCATGGTAGGCAGTACCGCATCCGGGCGCTCTTTTTCGATAATTTTGCGTACCACCTCCCAGTGAATTGGCTCGATGTAAGTGGCATCGGCCATTTCCGGGTCGGTCATGATGGTCGCCGGGTTGGAGTTGACCAGAATAACGCGGTAACCCTCTTCACGCAGGGCTTTACACGCCTGCGCGCCGGAATAGTCAAACTCACACGCCTGGCCGATAACAATCGGACCCGCGCCCAGAATCAGGATACTTTTTATGTCTGTACGTTTTGGCATGGCTCTTTTAACTCCTGATTATTTCGCGGACTGACGGTATTGCTCAATTAACTCGATAAAGTGGTCGAACAGCGGCGCAGCATCGTGCGGCCCCGGGCTCGCTTCAGGGTGGCCCTGGAAGCTAAACGCCGGCTTGTCGGTGCGATGGATACCCTGTAGGGTGCCATCGAACAGTGATTTGTGCGTAACCCGCAAGGTAGCAGGCATTGAGGCTTCATCCACCGCAAAACCGTGGTTCTGCGCGGTAATCATCACGGTGTTGTTATCGATATCTTTCACCGGATGGTTGCCGCCGTGGTGGCCAAACTTCATCTTGATGGTCTTCGCACCGCTCGCCAGCGCCAGCAGCTGATGGCCGAGACAGATGCCAAACACCGGAATATCGGTTTCGAGGAATTTCTGAATCGCGGCAATCGCGTAGTCACACGGTGCCGGGTCGCCAGGACCGTTGGACAGGAAGATACCGTCCGGATTCATCTTTAATACGTCTTCTGCGGAGGTCTGCGCAGGCACAACCGTCAGGCGGCAGCCGCGGTCCACCAGCATACGCAGAATGTTGCGTTTCGCACCGAAATCGTAGGCAACCACGTGGAACGGGAGTTCTTCAGCGGATTTTGCTTCCGGCAGGTCGCCTTCCAGCGTCCAGCTTCCCTGGGTCCAGCCATACGGTTCTGCCGTAGTGACTTCTTTCGCCAGATCCATGCCGTTCAGGCCCGGGAAGGCTTTCGCTTTTTCCAGCGCCAGCTGTGCATCCAGGTTATCCCCTGCGATGATGCAGCCGTTCTGAGCGCCTTTCTCGCGCAGCAGACGGGTCAGCTTACGGGTATCAATATCGGCAATCGCCACGATGTTATGGCGCTTCAGGTAAGAAGAGAGGTCTTCGGTATTGCGGTAATTGCTGGCAATCAGCGGCAGGTCGCGGATGACCAGACCTTGCGCATGTACCTGAGAAGATTCTGCATCGGCTTCATTGGTGCCGACATTGCCGATATGAGGATAAGTAAGGGTGACGATTTGGCGGGAATAGGAAGGATCAGTGAGGATTTCTTGATAACCGGTCATTGAAGTATTGAAAACGACTTCCCCAACCGCCGAACCTGTTGCCCCTATGGCCCGACCGTGAAACTGGGTTCCGTCTTCCAGAACCAATAGCGCTGACTTAATCAAAACACCCTCCAGAGAATATTCACTCACTTTATTTGCATATTAATTCATTAACACAGTATGAATCAATGCAAATTTGCTTACCTATGGATTTCTGGCAAACGGCGGCATTCTAGAGACAGCCCGGGGAAAAGTCTACCCAAAAGGGGATTTTTTATTATTATTTTACGCCACTGGGATAAATCATGTGATTTAACAGGCAAAAAGATCAGCTAAGTAACGGTAGAAAACGCTTGCGGGAGGTCAAGAATGTAAAAATGAATCATGGCAGACAAAAAAGTGGACCATTTGGTCAAAATTTACATTTAGGCAACAAAAATACATCACAAAACATCTTAAAATAAGCGTTTTAATTGAAAATTGTAAAAACAATGGAAAAATAAAAGGGCAATAAAATATTGCCCTATGTAATCAATAAATTATGATTACCATAACCACATCACGAAGGGTAATAAACCTTATAAACTGCCTAAATCAAGCACATCTTTCATATCAAAAAGACCGTTTGATTTACCTTTCAACCACATCGCCGATCTTACCGCACCGTTGGCAAACGTCATACGACTGGACGCTTTGTGCGTAATCTCGATACGTTCGCCAATATCGGCGAACATCGCCGTATGTTCCCCGACGATGTCACCAGCACGCACCGTGGCAAAACCGATAGTGCCAGGCACACGTTCACCGGTGTAACCTTCACGCGAGTAGACGGCACAGTCCTTTAAATCTTTGTCCAGCGCCCCGGCAATCGCCTCCCCCATCGCCAGCGCCGTCCCTGACGGTGCGTCGACTTTATGACGGTGGTGCGCTTCAATAATTTCGATGTCGGTGTAGTCCCCCATCACCTTCGCCGCTTTCTCCAGCAGTTTAAGCATCACGTTCACGCCAACGCTAAAGTTGGCGGCAAACACAATGCCAATATCCTGCGATGCATCGCGAATGGCCTGCTTACCGGCATCATCAAACCCGGTCGTGCCAATCACCATGCCTTTTGCATGCTGCCGACAAAATGCCAGATGCGTCAGCGTGCCTTCCGGGCGGGTAAAATCGATAAAGACATCGAAATCGTCTTTTACCGCTTCGAGGCTGCTCTGAACGGTTACGCCAGATTTTCCAACGCCCGCCAGTTCACCGGCATCGCTGCCCAGTAAAGAGGAGCCGTCACGCTCGAGTGCCGCCCCCAGTTGTACTCCCTCCATCGCCATCGTGGCCTGAATTAACTGCCGTCCCATGCGGCCACCGGCGCCTGCAATGGCGACGCGGATTTGTGCATCATGCATAGCTATTCTCTTTTGTTAAAATTGCGTAAATCGTTTTCAGAGTAACCAGCCCGCGACAGGGTCGCCAGCCGAAAACGTCCATAATTAGAAATTAATGATAAACAGAGAGGAATATCAGTAAAAGACATGATTCACTCCACAGGATGAATCATTGCCGCAGTCGGGGAAAGAAGTCAAACTCGCTCAGAATGGCGACAGACGATAAGAAAAGCACTTTAAAACCCAACGGTAGGTAGCCAATTCGCGTGACCGTTTCTTCCAGCCCATTTTCAGGCCGCTAGAGTATAGCTCACCACCATCTGCCCTTTTTTCAGCTTAACCTGTGTAATGATCACCTCACCCAACTCGGATAAACGGGCCACGTGCGTACCGCCACAAGGATATCCCGGTAGGTCACCAAAACCGACCTGGCGTAAGCCGCCGTCAAAGGTCATTCGGCGCGCAAGATTGTCGGTCTGCCATTGGCCAATTTTCGCCATCAGTTGTGCCGCTTCCGGCAAAGTGCTGCCCTCACCTATCGCAAAAGTAATGCGCCCTTCATTCGGCCAATGGTGGGCTTTAACCGGTCGCCAACCAAATATTTCACCGGCCTGACCAATCATGTGCCCGGCTGAGTGCAGACGGGCGTGAAGATGGCGGACAGCAGCATCAATATGCAGCGTCGTTTCGCCAGGCGGCAGCGGTTGCGCCACAATATGCACCACCTCTTCACCGCGCGTCATCACGCATTCAACCGGGACGCCACCGATCGCGCCACTGTCCGAGGGTTGTCCGCCGCCCTGTGGATGAAACAGCGTGCTATCGAGCGTAATCGCATAGCGTCCATCGGGTTCTGCCGTGCAGCGTGCGATCGTCGCATGGCCTCGGGTGTCATCGCTGGTGTAATAAAGACGTTCAGTCATGGTTGTTCTCCTCTTGATGAGCAGAGTATATTCACTTTATCAGCACCGATAATCCCATCCACATTCAATGCATCTTTGCCTGGTACGCACAAATGAATCCCAACCTGCTTCCTGACCTTGCCACCTTTGTGTTGATTGTCGACCAGGGGAGTTTCTCTGCCGCAGCCAAAATATCCGGCGCAACGCCTTCCGCTATCAGCCGCAGCGTCTCGCGGCTTGAGCTGGCATTAGGCAGCAAACTGCTGCACCGCACCACCCGTAAGCTGGCGCTAAGCGAGACCGGGAAGATGGTTTATGAACACGCGCAAGAGATGCTAAACGCTGCGCAAATGGCGGTAGATTCCGGCAGCAGTCGCCAGACCATCGCCCAGGGGAAGCTGACGGTCAGCGTGCCAAAGGCGGTCGGGCGTTTTGTTATTCACCCTTTAATGGCGGAGTTTTTCACCCGCTTCCCGGGCGTGGATGTCTGTCTGAGGCTGGAAGACCGCTATATGGACTTAATTGATGATGGCGTGGATCTGGCACTGCGCATCAGTCAGTCGCCGTCGCCGGGTTTGTACGGCAAGCCGCTGATGCCGGTCAGTCACGTTATCTGCGCCACGCCGGAATATTTGCGCCAGCACGGTACGCCCGATACCCCACAGGCCCTGCGCGATCATAGCTGTATTAGCCTTGGCGAAACGCCCGCTGATTCGCGCTGGAAGTTTCGCCGTGGGGATAAAATTGAAACTCTGCAAACTCATGGGCGTTATGCTGCCAACCATACCGGCGTGCGGCTGGACGCGGTAAAACATCATCTGGGGATAGGCAGCCTGCCGCTGTTTACCGCCCGTGAAACGCTTGCCAGCGGCGAGATTGTCCAGGTATTACCAGAGTGGGAGTTTATCAGCGATTACAGCGGCGACCTGTGGCTCTTATGGACACGCAACCAACATATGCCCGCCAGAATGCGGGCCATGATTGATTACCTTAGCGAGAAATTGCCTCAGTCTGGCCGTTGATTATGGCGCGCGTGACAGCACCTCAGCGACCCACTGGCGGAAGCCGTCAACATCCAGCGCCAGCGCGACCTGCGCGTTGGCGGGCTGCCCAAGGCGACCCTCGATATCCACTACCGTCGTTCCCGAGGTGTATTCCCCCTGGGTTTCCACCGCCACAAAGCAGGGCTGGAGCGTGAACAGATCCGGGCGGACCAGCCAGGCAATGGCGCAGAGATCGTGCATACGCAGACCGGTATTCATGCTGCCGCTACGATAATGACTGAACAGCGCGTGCAGCATTTTCCCCGTCTGATTAAGTGCGGGTAATGTTGCCAGGTACTCTGGTGCCAGCATGGCCTGGTTGGTGACATCCAGCCCGCACATGACTATCTCCAACCCACTGCGAAAGACCTTCGCCGCCGCTTCGGGATCGACAGCAATATTAAACTCCGCATTGGGCGTAAAGTTACCGCGCCCGGCTGAACCGCCCATCATCACCAGGCGGCGAATATTGAATACGCATTCAGGATAGTGGGTAAGCAACAGAGCAATATTGGTCAACGGGCCAATTGCCACCAGCGTAACGGGCTGCGGGGCATGCATCAGCGCATCTCGAATTGCCTGGAAGGCGGGTTTCGCCAGCGGCTGCCGATTGTGTTCGACAAAATCATACCCTGCCATACCGGACTCACCGTGCACTGAAGCCGCATCACGCAGCGGCCGCACCAGCGGCATAGCTGCCCCCTGCGCCAACGGAATATCCGCATTCCAAAAGTGCAGCAACTGCAACGCATTACGGGTCGTTTTTTCCACCGACACGTTGCCTGCCACCGTCGTCATCAGTTGCAGATCCAGCTCGGGGGAAAACAGTGCAGCGGCAATCGCCGCCGCATCATCAATGCCGGGATCGGTATCAAGAATGATCGGTAAGCGCATGGTTTCTCCAAAAAAAATGCCAGACGTTAAGTCTGGCATCTTCTCATAATCATGACGCGAAAGAGTTACTCTACTTCACGAACATCCACACGCAGCTCTTTCGGCACTTCGAAAACGATGTTCTCTTCACGGCCTTCCAGTGGGATAGCATCCCCACCGCCGAGCTCCTGCAGACGGACAATCACGTTCTGTACCAGAATATCCGGCGCAGAAGCACCGGCCGTCACGCCGACGCTCGCCGCATCTTTCACCCAGGCTTCCTGGATATCGGTCGCATCGTCAATCAGATACGCGGCCTTGCCCATACGCTGGGCCAGTTCTGCCAGGCGGTTGGAGTTCGACGAGTTTTTCGAGCCGACAACCAGTACCACATCCGCTTGCTCCGCCAACGCACGAACCGCTTCCTGACGGTTGGTGGTGGCATAGCAGATATCGTCTTTACGCGGCCCAACAATTTTCGGGAAGCGTTGACGCAGGGCATCAATCACATCAGAGGTGTCATCAACCGAGAGCGTAGTCTGGGTCATGAAGGAGAGCTTACCTTCATTTTTGACATTCAACGTCAGAACGTCTTCCGGCGATTCCACCAGGTACATCCCCCCCTGCGGGTTGCTGTACTGGCCCATCGTACCCTCAACCTCCGGGTGTCCGGCGTGACCAATCAGAATCGACTCTTCGCCACGGCGGCTGGCGCGCGCGACTTCCATATGCACTTTGGTCACCAGCGGGCAGGTGGCATCAAAGACCGTCAGATCGCGGCCTTTGGCTTCGTTACGCACAGCCTGAGACACACCGTGGGCGGAGAAAATCAGGATCGCGCCATCCGGCACTTCACTGATTTGCTCAATAAAAATAGCGCCGCGCTCGCGCAGGCTATCCACCACATAGCGGTTATGCACCACTTCATGACGGACATAAATCGGCGCGCCGTAAATAGCCAGCGCGTTTTCCACAATGCTGATAGCGCGGTCTACGCCAGCGCAAAATCCGCGCGGGTTAGCCAACAGGATCTGCATTTTACGCCTCCAGTGCCGGTTCGACTTCCAGCACTTCAATATCAAAATGAACGGTATGCCCGGCCAGCGGATGGTTGAAGTCAACCGTGATGGAATCACCGTTGATTTCGCGGACAACGCCTGGCATCTCACTGCCGTCCATTGCGGTAAAGAGCATGATAGCGCCAATTTCTGGCTCACCCGCGTCCATAAACTCCCGACGCGAGAAATACTGAATGAGGTCCGGGCTTGATACGCCAAAAGCGGCGTCCGGCTCCAGGGCAAAAGTGGTTTTATCGCCCTCTTTTAACCCCAGCAGGTGTTGTTCCAGTCCTTCAGACAGAGAACCGTCGCCCAGGCGAAACAGCGCAGGCTTGCCGTTACTGCGGGTTGACTCTGCGGTGGAGCCATCGTCGAGCTTTAAGGTGAAGTGCACCAGCACCGCACTGTTACTCTGTACTGATTTAGACATGCAGGTTGCTCTTTAAAAGTGCTGCCGCCTGTTTGCCCGGTGGCGCTACGCTTACCGGGCCTACAAGATTCGCAGTAGAGTGTAGGCCGGATAAGCATAGCGCCATCCGGCATATTTTTATGCGGCTTTTTTCTCTTTCGCCGGTAAGAAGCCTTCCAGCACAATCAACGCCGCACCGATACAAATCGCCGTATCGGCAAGGTTGAAGGTGGCGAAATGCCAGTCACCGACGTAAAAGTCAATCATATCCACGACGAAGCCGTGCCACAGGCGGTCAAACAAGTTGCCCAGTGCACCGCCAATGATTAACGCATACGCGATGTTATTCAGCTTCTGCGTCGCCTTCGAGCGATACATCATCACCATTAGAATGACGCAAATACCGATCGCGATACCGGCAAAGAACCACCGCTGCCAGCCACCGCTGTCAGCCAGGAAGCTAAACGCCGCGCCGTAGTTACGCGCATAGTGCAGATTCAGTGACGGGAACAGCGACACCGTATCCCCCAGAGCAAAATTCTGGAGGATCAGGTACTTGCTGCCCAAATCAATAATCAGCACGACTACCACCAGCCACAGCCAGCGGAGTCCTGTTGAACAAAGAGGCTGACTCATCAGGCAAACTTACGTTGTTCGCCATCACCGGCGATGTTGCTGACACAGCGTCCGCAGATTTCTGCGTGTTCCGCCACCTGACCCACGTCGGTCGTGTAATGCCAGCAACGCGGGCATTTCTCGCCTTCGGCTTTGCTCAGAGCAATTTTCAAGCCCTTGAGCAGTTCGCTCTGCTGAGCATCGGTCGGTGCTGCAGCATAGTCCGCAACAGTCGCACCCGAGGTCAACAGAACAAAGCGTAACTCTTCGCCCAGCGCTGTCAGCTTGGCAGCCAGTTCAGGTTCAGCGTACAGGGTCACTGCCGCTTCCAGAGAACCGCCCACTTTCTTGTCTGCACGTGCCTGCTCGATGACCTTGTTCACTTCGCCACGCACTTTCAGCAGCTCGTCCCAGAACGTATCGTTCATCGCTTCGGTATCGGCCAGGCCAAACAGCCCCTGATACCACTCACCGGTGAAGACGTATTTTTCACGATCGCCCGGCAGGTAGCCCCAGATTTCATCTGCGGTGAAGGACATGATCGGCGCCATCCAGCGCACCAGCGCTTCAGCAATATGGAACAGCGCGGTCTGGCAGCTGCGACGCGCCACGCTGTCCGCTTTCGCGGTGTACTGACGGTCTTTGATGATATCGAGGTAGAACGAACCCATTTCGACGGAGCAGAAACGCATCAGGCGCTGTACCACTTCGTGGAAGTCATAGGCTTCGTAGGCTTTGAGGATCTCGTCCTGCGCCGCTTGCGCACAGCCCACAGCCCAACGGTCCAGAACAACCATCTCTTCCGGTTTCACCATGTCTTTCACCGGATCAAACCCGTTCAGGTTTGCCAGCAGGAAGCGCGCGGTGTTACGGATACGGCGATAGCTGTCGGCAGCACGTTTCAGGATTTCGTCAGAAACGGCCATTTCACCGGTATAGTCGGTAGACGCCACCCACAGGCGCAGAATATCCGCACCCAGCTTGTTCATCACGTCCTGCGGAGAAACGGTGTTACCGATGGACTTGGACATCTTGCGGCCCTGACCATCAACGGTGAAACCGTGGGTCAGTACCTGACGGTACGGCGCTTTGCCCTTCATTGCAGTGGAGATCATCAGCGAAGACATGAACCAGCCACGATGCTGGTCAGAGCCTTCCAGATACATATCTGCCGCATGCCCCGAAAACTCAGGACGCACGTCGACGACGGATGAGTGGGTAGAACCGGAGTCGAACCATACGTCCAGGGTATCCGGTACTTTGACGTACTGATCGGCTTCATCACCGAGGATATCTTTGGGATCGAGATCCCACCACGCCTGGATGCCGTCAACTTCAACACGTTTAGCCACTTCTTCCATCAGTTCGATGGCGCGCGGATGCAGCTCTTCAGTGTCTTTGTGGACAAACAGAGACATCGGCACACCCCACGTACGCTGACGGGAGATACACCAGTCAGGACGGTTGGCAACCATCGATTCAATACGCGCCTGGCCCCAATCGGGGATCCACTGCACACCTTTGATCTCTTTCAGCGACTGCGCACGCAGGCCTTTCTGATCCATGCTGACAAACCACTGTGGGGTGGCACGGAAGATGATCGGTGACTTGTGACGCCAGCAGCACGGATAGCTGTGCTGCATCTTCTCAACGTGCAGCAGTGCCCCTTTTTCAGTCAACAGCGCCACGACAACATCGTTCGCCTTGAAGACGTTAACCCCATCCAGAGTCGGGTACGTGCCCGGCAGATAGGTACCATCTGGCCCTACCGGGTTTGCGACTTCCAGGCCGTATTTCTGACCAATCACGTAGTCATCCGGACCGTGGCCTGGCGCGGTGTGTACCGCACCGGTACCGGCATCCAGCGTCACGTGATCGCCCAAGATCGCCGGAACATCAAAGCCCATGAACGGATGGGTAAAGCGCAGCAGTTCCAGCTCAGCGCCTTTAACTGTGCCCAGAATGGTGTAATCAGCCGCGCCGAGACGCTGCATCACACTTTCGACCAGGTCTTTTGCCAGAATCACGGCCTGACCGTCAATCTGCACCAGTGCATAGTCGAAATCAGGGGCCAGAGAAATCGCACGGTTAGCCGGCAGGGTCCACGGGGTGGTGGTCCAGATAACCAGAGAGATCGGGCCATTCACGTCAGAAACGCCAAATTTCGCTTTCACCGCATCCTGATCGGCGGCGTGGAACGCAACGTCGATAGACGGGGAGGTTTTGTCGTAATACTCAACTTCCGCTTCCGCCAGCGCGGAACGGCAGTCTACACACCAGTGCACCGGCTTCGCGCCTTTATGCAGATGGCCGTTACCGATGATTTTGCCCAGCGCGCGAATGATGTTGGCTTCGGTTTTGAAGTCCATCGTCAGGTACGGCTTCTGCCAGTCCCCCAGCACGCCCAGACGGATAAAGTCTTTACGCTGACCGTCAACCTGCGTTGCGGCGTATTCACGGCACTTGGCGCGGAACTCTGCGGCAGTGAACTTTTCACCCGGCTTGCCGAACTCCTGCTCTACTTTCAGTTCGATAGGCAGGCCGTGGCAGTCCCAGCCAGGGATATAAGGGGAGTCGTAACCGGAAAGCCCTTTGGACTTCACGATAATGTCTTTCAGAATCTTGTTAACGGAGTGACCAATATGAATGCTGCCATTCGCATAAGGAGGGCCATCATGCAGAATAAAGGTTTTTTTGCCTTTTTTAGCCGCACGAATGATGCCGTACAGGTCATCATCGGTCCAACGCGCCAGCATTCCCGGTTCACGCTTGGCGAGATCGCCGCGCATCGGGAACCCTGTTTCCGGCAAATTCAGGGTTGATTTAAAGTCACTCATCAGATTCTCGGTTCCGTATTTAAAACTCGTATAGGCGTTAAGCCGGTTTTGATAGCCCAAAAAATTCGCGGGCAGTTAACTCATCACGCGCAATCTGCGCTTTTAGTTCATCCAGCGAGGCAAATCGCTGCTCGTTGCGTATTTTTTTACGCAGCACGACATCTATATGGCGACCGTAGAGGTCCATTACAACGTCCAGTAGATGCACTTCTAACTGCTGGCGTACACCGGCCACCGTTGGACGGGTTCCGATATTCGCGACACCGGGTAAAGGCGTTTCGCCCAAGCCCATCACCTCAACCGCGTACACCCCTTTAACTGGAGAAACCTGGCGACGAAGCGGTAAATTCGCCGTGGGGAACCCGATGGTCCGCCCTAACTCGTCGCCGTGTACCACCCGTCCTGATATGGTAAACGGATGGCCCAGTAAGCTTTCGGCTAACAGCAGATTATCTTCTGCTAGCGCCTGGCGCACAGCAGTGCTGCTGATTCGCACCCCGCCCTCACAGAAGGTCTGGGTGCTGGTGATATCAAAGCCATACTCCGCGCCCGCTTCCTGTAATAACAAGAAATCGCCCGCGCGGCTAGCGCCAAAGCGGAAATCATCACCTACGGCAAGAAATTGTACGCCAAGGCGCTTCACCAACAGGTCGCTGATAAAGTTCTGCGCCGTTAATGCGGCAAAACGCCGGTCAAAACGCACGCACAGCACGTAATCAACGCCACATTCCGCCAGATAACGCAGCTTTTCCCGCAGGCGGGTCAGTCGCGCAGGTGACTTTTCAGTCACAAACAGCTCCAGCGGCTGCGGCTCGAAAATCATCACCATGACCGGTAAATTTCGTTTGCGCCCTTCTTCCTGTAAGCCCTGCAACAACGCGCGATGACCACGGTGCACGCCGTCGAAATTACCAATAGTCAGCACACACCCATGCGGGGCCTGACTGAGATTATGTATGCCTCGTATCAGCTTCATGTCTGGCTCAAAACAGTGAAAATCGTGAAAGTATACCCTGTACCGCGGTCAAGGTTAACCGGCGATTGGTTCTGCGAAACAGAAAGAAGATTGTTTTCATTGTTATGAAGCAAAATGCGGTCCTCCGCTGACCAATCAATTCAACTTTTCTCGTGGAAAAGCTGTATTCGCAACACGCAAGCTGGTAGAATCCTGCGCCATCACTACGCAACGAGTGCTGCAATTTTAACGGCGCTTATTTGCACAAATCCATTGACAAAAGAAGGCTAAAAGGGCATATTCCTCGGCCTTTGAATTGTCCATATAGAACACATTTGGGAGTTGGACCTTGGCTAATATCAAATCAGCTAAGAAGCGCGCCGTTCAGTCTGAAAAGGCCCGCAAGCACAACGCTAGCCGTCGCTCTATGATGCGTACTTTCATCAAGAAAGTATACGCAGCTATTGAAGCTGGCGACAAAGCTACTGCACTGAAAGCATTTAACGAAATGCAACCAATCGTGGATCGTCAGGCTGCTAAAGGTCTGATCCACAAAAACAAAGCTGCACGTCATAAAGCAAATCTGACTGCACAGATCAACAAACTGGCTTAATCGCCTGCTTGCTGTCGCTTTGTGAAAAAACCCGCGTAAGCGGGTTTTTTTATGCCTATCGCCTGGTGATTTTTTAGCTGCTGCTGTTTTCGTTCGTTCCCATCCACGCGCTTTCCTACCCGCCAGTTTTTACAACAACGCGCCCATCACCGATACGAGTACAAACCTGAAAGTTATTTCCTTTCACTGTTTTCCTTTTTTCATTTCATTGTTAAAGAAATTGTGACCACCTTAGCAAATAGCAACATCACTCCTTCAAAAACGAATAAACGCAATCCCGATGTAAGATTTGATAATTGATCGCCACGATGGGGTTAACTATTTTTCATCTACACCGTAATCACATATTTTAAACTGAGGCTAAATTCCATCACGCCATAAAATAATCATTAAAAATTGCTTAGAAAGTAGAAGCTGTTTTTCTAGGCGTATCGTTCCAATACAGGAGTTATCATCATGAGTTCTGTTATTGAGGATACCCAATCTTCCGGGTCAGCATCATTGCCTTTACTACAGCGTATCAGTTACGGTTCTTTAGACGTAGCTGGCAATCTGCTGTACTGCTTCGGTTCAACCTACATATTATATTTCTACACGGATGTTGCAGGGATCAGCCTCGCCGTCGCCGGGATCATCCTGCTGCTAGCACGCATTGTCGACGGGATCGATGCGCCCATCTGGGGGATCATCATCGATAAAACGCGTTCTCGTTACGGGAAATGCCGTCCCTGGTTCTTATGGCTACCGCTGCCCTTTGGCGTATTCAGTGCGCTGTCGTTCTGGTCCCCTGATATCAGTATGACGGGAAAAGCCATATATGCAGCACTATCCTACATGATTGCCAGCATTTTATTTACCGGGCTGAATACTCCGCTTAGCGCAATATTACCCTTGATGACGCTATCGCCAAAGGAGCGACTGGTACTTAACTCCTGGAGAATGACCGGCGGACAAATCGGCGTCTTATTAATGAATGCAACCGCGCTACCGTTAGTGGCTTTTTTAGGTAACGGTGATGATCATGTCGGATTTATTTACACGGCAGTTCTGTTCGCCGTTATATCCTGTTCGCTGACTCTTTTTGCATTTAAAAATATTCGTGAAATGGATGCGGATAAAATACAGCAAGAACCCAAATTGCCGATGAAAAAGAGCTTCGCGGCAATGAAAGGTAACTGGCCGTGGATCCTGATGGTGCTGGCCAACCTGATTTTCTGGATAGCTCTGCAGCAGCGCTCAACAACTATTGTTTACTATCTGACCTATAACCTTGACCGCAAAGATCTGGTCCCGCTGATCAACAGCCTCGCCACCATTCAGATCCTGTTCATCATCGCCATTCCCTTCTTTAGCAAATACCTCTCGAAAACCTGGATTTGGATTAGCGGTCTGCTGGTCGCCACCCTGGGCGGTGTGCTGATGTGGCTGGCTGCCGATAACATTCCGTTGCTGATCGCCGCCTGGGTTCTCGGCAATATCGGCAGCGGTATCGCCTGTTCAATGCCCTTTGCCATGCTGGGCTTTGCGGTCGACTTTGGCGCCTGGAAGACGGGTATCAAAGCAACCGGCATTCTTATCGCCTTCGGCAGCACGTTCTGTATCAAGATGGGCAGCGGCCTCGGCACCGCCTTCGCCGCCTGGATCATGAACAGCTTTGGCTACGCTCCCAACCATGCCCAGAGTATCGCCGGGCTGGAGGGGATAACCTGGGCCTTTATCTGGGCGCCCGCCCTGCTCTTCGCACTCGCGGCGATCCCGCTGCTTTTCTTCCGTAAGTACGAAGCCATGGAAGACCAGGTCCGCAGCGATCTGGAAACCGCTCACCGCTAACGTTCTTAACCGTCACCACCTGAATACGGGAGTACCATTATGCCATTTTTACAACAAGACCCGCGCCGCCTGGTCTGGCAGCAAAACGATCGCTATCTGTGGATTGAACCCTGGGGCGCGAACAGCCTGCGTGTGCGCAGCGGTCGTCATCTGCCGGTGATAAGAAATGAGGACTGGGCGCTGGCGGAACCGGTCGCGGAAAGCGTCTGCCACATCGACTATGATCACAGGCAGGCAACGCTAACCAACGGAAAAATCACCGCTATCGTCAACCAGAAGGGGCAAATCGCGTTTTATCGCCATCCGCATAAGTGCCTGCTGCAGGAGTTCTGGCGGCAGCGTGGAGAAATTGGCGAAGATGAATCGTCCCACGGTCAGTATGTCAGCGCCCTTAACCTGGAAGGGCGAGAGTTTCGCCCGATTCCAGGGGGGAAATACGCGGTCAAAGCCCGTTTCGAAGCCGCCGAGGGGGAAAAAATTTTCGGCATGGGCCAATACCAGCAGGCCAATTTAGATCTTAAAGGGTGCGTGCTCGAACTGGCCCAACGCAACTCTCAGGCCTCGGTGCCGTTTATGCTCTCCAGTCTCGGCTACGGATTTTTATGGAACAACCCGGCAGTTGGCCGCGTGACGTTCGCCCACAATGTGACCGAGTGGGAAGCCCACGTCAGCGAGCAACTGGACTACTGGATCACCGCTGGCGATACCCCGGCTGAAATCAGCCAGGCCTATGCGCTCGCCACCGGCACCCCACCGATGATGCCGGATTACGCCATGGGCTTCTGGCAGTGCAAATTACGCTATCGCACGCAGGAGGAACTACTCGCTGTCGCCCGCGAGTATAAACAGCGTAATTTACCCATCTCGGTGATCGTTATCGATTTCTTCCACTGGCCGAATCAGGGCGACTGGACGTTCGACCCACGCGACTGGCCTGACCCTGACGCAATGATCGCCGAGCTGAAGTCGCTGGGTATCGAGCTGATGGTGTCCGTCTGGCCAACGGTCGATAGCCGCACCGAAAGCTATCGGGAGATGCGCGAAAATGGCTGGCTGGTACAAACAGAACGTGGATTACCGATTAATATGGATTTCCTCGGCAATACCACCTTCTTTGATGCCACCCATCCAGGCGCCCGCGACTACATCTGGGGCAAAGCAAAACGCAACTATTACGATAAAGGCGTGAAGCTCTTCTGGTTAGATGAAGCCGAGCCGGAATTCGGCGTCTACGACTACGATAACTATCGCTACCACGCCGGACCGGTGCTGGAAGTGGGTAATATCTATCCGCGCATGTTCGCCAAAACCTTCTTTGACGGTATGAAAGCGGAGGGTGAAGAGCAGGTAATCAACCTGCTGCGCTGCGCGTGGGCAGGCAGCCAACGCTACGGCGCGCTGGTGTGGTCCGGCGATATCCACTCATCGTTTCGTTCTCTGCGCAATCAGTTTGCCGCCGGCCTGAATATGGGGATTGCGGGCATTCCGTGGTGGACGACGGATATTGGCGGTTTTCATGGCGGTAATATTCACGACCCACACTTTCATGAGCTACTCATTCGCTGGTTCCAGTGGGGAGTCTTTAGCCCGGTGATGCGCCTGCACGGCAATCGCGATCCGCAGATTTTACCTGAGCAGCCGTATCGGGACGGGATTGCCCAGTGTCCAACCGGCGCGCCAAACGAAGTCTGGAGCTATGGCGAAGAGGTGTGCGACGTGCTAACGGGTTGCCTGAGGCTGCGCGAAAAACTTAAGCCTTACATTAAAGCGCTAATGGCGGAAACGCATAAGCACAATACGCCGGTGATGCGTACTCTGTTTTTTGAATTTCCTGAGCAGGCAAAAAGCTGGGAAATCACCGACCAGTACTGCTTCGGTCCCGACCTGCTGATTGCCCCGATCATGCATGAAGGCATGCGCGAGCGCGACATCTGGCTACCGGGTGGCGAAAAATGGACGGATCTTACAACCGGCGAGTGCTATCAGGGTGGGCAGACGCTGCACTATGCCGCGCCGTTGAACAGAATCCCGGTATTTATCCGTGAAGGCGGGCAGTACCGTAGCATGTTAACCCTGTAGTCATAACCCGGCTGCGGTTAGTTCAACGCAGCCGGAAACATGACCTGATTTTATGCCTGTGGCAGCTTAAACAATGCCGAGTAGTTAGCATTGCAAATACGCTGCACCGCCGGATGCTGGATCATCCTCTCCGCAAAAATGGCATGATACTCCTCCATCACATTCTCCACGCGTCCAATCTCAATGATGGAATCATCAGCGTAGAAATTGTTCGAATAGAGCGTAGGGGCGACGAAAATAGCATTGTGCGTAGCGCCAAAGGCTTTCATCAAGGCGGCATCGTCAAACTCCCCGAGGATCTCAACGTTCAGTCCCTGCGAGTGAATCCAGTTCAGCAGCTTGCGCCCGAGCATTGAGCGACGTCCTGGTATCAGCAGGCGACGCTCCTCAAGGCAGGCAGGAAACGGCTTCTCCGGCAGCGGATTGGTGCACCAGAAACTCACGCAACACTCGCCGATTTTTACCGAGAACAGCCCTTCCTGCTGCGTTGAGTCGATTGGGCAGTCGGAGATAATCATATCCAGCTTGTGCTGGCTGAGCTGTTCCAGCAGCATCTCATGCGTGGATTCAAAGCAGCGTAGATGGATTTGTTCATCGTCAACGACGGCAGCGTCGAGCACGCTACTGACCAGCTGTTTAGATAACGCATCCGCCACGCCCACATCGAACAGCAAGTTAGACTCTTTGCGGTAGTTCACGATATCCAGCATCTCCTGGCTTAAAGTGAACATTTTGTCTGCATAACGAAAAACTAATTCGCCTAGCTCACTAGGCTCCAGCCCTCGCCCCTTACGCTTAAACAACTTCCCCTGTAAGCGCTCCTCCAGCGCTTTGATCTGCCCGGTAATGGTTTGCGGTGTCAGATAAAGCGCTTCTGCGGCCCCCACCACCGAACCTTCTTTATACACATGCCAGAAGTAATACAGGTGGTTGTAATTTATATGAGACATACTCTCTCCCTGAAAATTGTCACCAAAGGGTTATCGGCTCAGGCTGACGCGTTTAACCGGGTACGCAGCCAGCTATAACCGATCACCGCCGATAGCAGAGAACCAATCAGGATCCCCAGTTTCGCCCAGTTAATCAGCTCCGGATCAACGTTACCAAACGCCAGGCTGGCGATGAAAATAGACATCGTAAAGCCAATCCCGCACAGAATACCCACCGCCATGATTTGCTGGAAGTTCGTGCCTTCAGGCAGCTGCGCCACCTTGAGGCGTAACGCCAGCCAGCAGAACAGGCTAATCCCCAGCGGTTTACCGATAAGCAGGCCGGCGATAATCCCCAGCGGCAGGATGGAGGTCAATCCGTCCATCGTCACACCCTGCAGTGGAACCCCCGCATTGGCGAAGGCAAACAACGGCAGAATCAAATAGGCTACCCACGGATGCAGCACATGCTCCAGACGTTTCGCCGGAGAACGGCCATGCTTTTCCTTCAACGGGATGAAGAAACCGACAATCACACCCGCCAGCGTCGCATGCACGCCTGACTTCAGCACTGCGGTCCACAGCACGACGCCCACCAGGATATAAATACCGGTACGTCTGACACCACACAGGTTCAACGCCGCCAGAATAAGAATCGCTAATGCGGCAACCCCCAACGACAGCAGAGAAAGATCGCTGGTATAGAACAGTGCGATGATCACAATCGCGCCAAGATCGTCAATAATCGCCAACGCCATCAGAAAGATTTTCAGCGCCAGCGGAACACGGCTGCCCAGCAGCGCCAGTACGCCTAGCGCAAAAGCGATATCCGTTGCCGCCGGGATCGCCCATCCTTCACGTGTGATGGGGTCGGCATAGTTGAATGCCAGATACAACAGCGCCGGGACAATCATCCCGCCAATCGCGGCAATCACCGGAAACGCCGCCTGGCGCAAACTGGCCAGCGATCCCTGCATCAGCTCACGCTTAACTTCCAGACCAATCAGCAGGAAAAACACCGCCATTAAGGCGTCGTTGATCCACAGCAGCATATTTTTATTGATCTCAAGCGCGCCGACCCGCAGTTGAACCGGGGTCTCCAGAAAGTCGTGGTACCATCCACTGGTTACGCCGCTATTGGCCATCAACATTGCTACTACCGCAGCGATGATCAAAATAATGCCTCCCGAGGCATCGCTACTAAAAAAACGATGTAGATGTTTCACTTTTATTCTCTCTATTGGGTGAATACTTCGTAATTACTATCTTACTCCGCATAACTCATCGTTAATATTAGATTATTCATGATAAATAGATCGGTTTTTACGATGCATTTCTTAACCTGTAATCAAGACGGCCTACTGAGACCAGTACGACAGAGAGAAAGATATCCTCCGTCAAGATCTACAAAAATTTCGAGATCAGAGTATTCTCGTATTCATTGATATATTGGGATAATAATCAAAGAGCTAAAATGGACTTAACACCTCGCCCACAAGAAATACTGAGATCCTGGCAACGAACTGAGTTTTTCCAGCCTTATACGCTTGAAAGAAAAGATGAAAGTGTGCTAATCCCACTAAAAAATCTCATTAAATTTGGTGATAATTTACTTCCGTGGCATTCAGAAAAATTACGTCAGCAATATGATTTATCGCCTAAAACATCATTTATTGTCCACTTGGGATTATTCGAGAAAAGCATCGTCAGTCGCATTAGCCTGGACGTGATTGGGCCAAGTGAAGAGAATGGCGAAGAATGTGAACAACGCCTGAATCAGGAAGGAACAACCTGTTTTGCCAAGATACAGTTGAATGGAGAAGGTGTACCCGCAAGTGACAAACTGTCGGTCAGCTCGTTACCTTGGGCACTAGGTCACCTAAAAAAGCGCCAACTCCACAAGCTTGACTCATCTGAATTCGCGGCCGATTGTATGTATCTTGCTGATACTTTCAGTAATTTCTGCAACATGTTAAAACCGATTAGAGAAGAAGGCCCTGGAGTATTGTGTGCAAACGATATTCTCATGCTGCTTAACACACATTTAGCTACATGGGCGGACTTTACACCCGAATGGCAATACGCCGTACAAATTGACTGGTTTACTGGCAACGGCGATAGCCAGGACACACCTCAGAAAGATGAAATCGAAACGGAAGAGATCCTAAGTGACAATGAAAATGCGTTCGCACTTCCTATCTTGAACAGCTTCTTTGTTGAGGATCTTGAAGATGCAATAACATCATTGGCAGACACTCAATGTCGTACTCTCAATACTTACCTCACTCACAGGGTTGACAGACACCCAGATTTATATACTCAGCAGGGGCTTACATCTATTATTAATCAGTTGCACCCAGCCAAAATGCCTCTGGGTCGCTGGCCTTCAGAACCAGGGCATGCAATGTCATTAATGCAACAGTTCGCGATTAATACAGCAGTAGAAGAACTTGCTGAAGGAGGATTGTTGTCTGTCAACGGACCTCCAGGTACTGGTAAAACAACTCTGTTGCGTGATCTGGTCGCGTACAATATCGTTGAACGAGCCCGAGTGCTTGCAGATTTCAGCAAAGTAGAAGATACACTCTCTCATGAAGGCTTTATCGTACCGGAACTGACCGGTTTCGAAATGATTGTGGCCTCATCCAATAATGCAGCTGTAGAAAATATATCTAACGAATTACCGCAAAAGAAATCGCTAGCTAAAGAATTTCGTTCTCTTGACTATTTGTCGCCAACAGCAAACCAAGTGGCAGCGGAGTCCCTACCCAAATCCGTGCATAAAAAAGCTAAAGATGGAAAAGGAAACGAGCGTAGTTACCCTAGCTTTCGGCCTCTTAAAACAGAAAAACAGTGTTGGGGATTAATTTCAGCAGCACTTGGAAGAAAAGAAAACCGGGCTAAATTTGCCCAGCGGCTACTGTTTGATGAGCATTTTTTACGTAACACTCCAGCCGAAATGTCCAGGCCAGACAGTGAAAATTTTCTCAGCATTTGGCGCTGGAAGTCTTGTCACAATAAACTCTCATTCACCACTGCGAAGCAGCATTTCATTGATTGCTTAAAAGCGACGCAGGAACCGCAAAAACAGTTAGAAGAATTTGCCGAATTATTGGCGATAAAACCTGATGGTTCATCTGATGTACTATCTTCTGACCTGGTAAAAACAACAGTGCGATGTGAAGAGCAACTTAGCGCACTGAAGGCATTTGAAGATGAGCGGGACGTAATTGAAAAACAGGCTCAACATGCCAGGCAGCAGCAAAAAATAAAAGAAGATGATGCTCCAGGCTTGCTGACTCGTTTGCTAAATCGTAAAAAAGTTCATGCTCATCAGCAGTCATTACGTCATGTACAACAACATCTTTTAACCCTCGATATGGTGTTAGCGCAAAAAAGACAACACATTACCGAGCAACGTAAACAACTGAATGAAGCAAAAACCAAACAACGTCTCTTACAGGAAGAAATAGAACGGATTACCCTGCGGAGAGAGAAAATAGAACAAAAATTGCGGAGCCTGACAAATCAGTTTTCAGGCATATCAATACCTGATAGCCATAAGTCCATTGATAATGCCGACTTACAGCGCACCGCATTTTGGCAAAACGAGCAAGTTAACCGCCAACGCTCTCTGCTATTTATGGCTGCAATGGATCTTCACCAAGCCTGGCTTTATGAGGCAATGGGAATTAAACGTTTCAGAGAAATGTTCCTGCGCCGCTTAGGGGGCTTTTTAAAAGCCCCTCATCTTGAGCCCACGCCATTACCTTGGTGGCAAACTCTAAGCATGTTTACTCCCGTACTCTCCACAACCTTTGCCTCGGTAGGCAGAATGTTTCATGGGGTGAAAGGTGGCGAGCTCGGCTGGGTAATGATCGATGAAGCAGGCCAGTCATCACCTCAGCAGGCTGTCGGAGCTATCTGGCGCGCCAGGCGCGTGCTCATTGTAGGCGATCCATTACAGATTGAGCCTGTATTCACCACCTCACCGGCACTGGCTCTACACCTTTCTCAGGACCTTTTACACGAGCATGCTGAAAAGTGGAATCCAGAAAAACTCTCTGTCCAACAGGTTGCCGATCGCGTCAATCATTGGGGCTGTAAATTGGAGACGATGAATAATAGCATCTGGATTGGGATCCCTTTGTGGGTGCATCGACGTTGTATTGAACCGATGTTCAGTATTGCTAATAAGCTGGCATACAATGGTCGAATGATTCACGGACTTAATACTGAAAAAATCTGCAGCCGTCTCGTGAATGACGAACTTGAAAACCACTGGCTGATTTCAAGAGGTGGTCAGGGTGACAAACAGTATCGTGATAGCCACGGTCAAAGCCTAATTATTCTGCTGGACCGCCTACTCGTGGAAAATATAGAACTAAGTTCTATTTACGTGATTACCCCATTCAAGGCTGTTAAGTACGCGTTATTGGAATTGATTGAACAAAGAGAGCTACCAAGCTGGCAAAAATACTCACCGCAACTAACACGTAAAGAAATCAAGGAGTGGAAAAAAAACTGTATTGGCACAGTCCATACATTTCAGGGGAAAGAAAACGACATTGTTATTTTTGTTCTCGGATGCGATGAACATAATCGCGGCGGTGCAGAATGGGCTTCGAGCAAACCTAATCTTCTGAACGTCGCCCTTACCCGGGCAAAAAAACATATTTTTGTTATCGGCGATCCCTTGGTATGGCAGACATTACCTGGATTTAAAAGTGTAGCGCATGTATTACCAGAGAAAGTAGAAGCAAGTATTATTGTTAAATAGATAAACCTGAAGTGGCAGTGAAAGCTATACCAAAAATTAAAGCCTGAGACTCTTTAGTCCCAGGCTTTTTATCAAATTTATGGCGGTAAATTAGCGCGTCAGGTCGTCAAAGAATTTCTTCACGCCGTCGAAGAAGCTTTTAGAACGCGGGCTGTTTTGTTCCCCCGTCGGGCCACCAAAACTGTCCTGCAGATCTTTCAGCAACTGTTTCTGCTTGTCGTTCAAACCAACCGGGGTTTCAACCACCACGCGACACAGCAGATCGCCCTGAGCACCACCGCGTACCGACTTAACGCCTTTACCACGCATACGGAAAAGTTTACCGGTTTGCGTTTCGCCAGGCACTTTTAACTTCACGCGGCCATCCAGCGTCGGGACTTCAATCTCGCCGCCCAGCGCAGCCATCGCAAAGTTGATCGGCACTTCACAGTACAGGTTATTTCCTTCACGTTCGAAAATCGGGTGCTGTTTCACCTGCACCTGAACGTACAAATCGCCTGACGGTGCGCCATGCTCACCCGCTTCGCCTTCACCAGATAAACGAATACGGTCACCGGTATCAACCCCTGCCGGGATTTTAACGGACAGTGTTTTGCTCTTCTCTACGCGGCCATGCCCGTGACATTTGTTGCACGGATCTTTAATTAGCGTACCGCGGCCCTGACAGTGTGGACAGGTCTGCTGTACGGCAAAGAAACCCTGACGCATCTGCACCTGACCGGAACCGTGACAGGTCGGACAGGTCTGCGGCTGAGTCCCGGATTTCGCGCCGCTGCCGTGGCAAACGTCACACTCTTCCAGCGTAGGAATACGGATCTCTTTGGTGACGCCACGCACGGCTTCTTCCAGAGTGAGATCCATGTTGTAACGTAAATCCGCACCACGTGAGGCGCGCTGACGGCCACGACCACCGCCAAAGATATCGCCAAACACGTCACCAAAGATATCGCCGAAGTCAGCACCGCCGCCGAAACCGCCACCGCCGCCCATACCGCCTTGCTCAAACGCAGCATGACCGTACTGATCGTAAGCCGCGCGTTTTTGCGCGTCGGTCAGGATCTCGTAGGCTTCTTTGATCTCTTTGAATTTGGCTTCGGCCTCTTTATCACCCTGGTTACGGTCCGGGTGAAATTTCATGGCCAGGCGCTTATAGGCCTTTTTGATTTCACGCTCTTCCGCTGTTTTGGAAACGCCCAAAATCTCGTAATAGTCTTGCTTAGCCATCTCTTTTTATCTGCCCCTAACATGCGTGCACGGGCGGAGAGGAAACCTCTTCGCCCGTGCCAGTGTTTTACCCGTTCAAAGGGCGATTATTTTTTGTCTTTCACTTCTTCAAACTCAGCGTCGACAACATCGTCATCTTTCGCGTTGTTCGCGGAAGCATCAGCTGAACCCGCCTGCTGCTGTGCATGCTGCTGCTGAGCGATTTCCATCAGTTTCTGGGAAACCTGTGCCAGCGCCTGCATTTTCGCTTCGATATCTGCTTTGTCTTCGCCTTTCAAAGACGTTTCCAGCGCAGTCAGAGCGGACTCGATAGCAGTTTTGTCGTCAGCCGGCAGTTTATCGCCTGCTTCTTCAACCTGCTTGCGAGTGCTGTGCAGCAGATGATCACCCTGGTTACGGGTCTGGACCAGCTCTTCAAACTTACGGTCAGATTCTGCGTTCGCTTCTGCTTCGCGAACCATTTTCTGAATTTCTTCTTCGTTCAGACCAGAAGACGCCTTGATGGTGATCTTCTGCTCTTTACCGCTGTTTTTATCTTTCGCAGAAACGTGCAGGATACCGTCAGCATCGATATCGAAGGTCACTTCGATCTGCGGCATACCGCGCGGTGCCGGGCTGATACCATCCAGGTTAAACTGACCCAGATCTTTGTTATCAGCAGCACGTTTACGTTCACCCTGCAGCACATGGATGGTTACCGCAGACTGGTTGTCTTCAGCGGTAGAGAACACCTGGCTGTGCTTGGTCGGGATAGTGGTGTTTTTCGCGATCAGCGGAGTCATCACGCCGCCCATGGTTTCGATACCCAGAGACAGCGGGGTAACATCCAGCAGCAGTACGTCTTTAACATCACCGGTCAATACACCACCCTGAACAGCAGCACCGATTGCTACAGCTTCGTCCGGGTTAACGTCTTTACGCGGTTCTTTACCGAAGAACTCAGCAACTTTCTTCTGTACCATCGGCATACGAGTCTGACCACCGACCAGGATAACGTCCTGAACGTCAGAAACAGACAGACCAGCATCCTGCAGAGCAACTTTCAGCGGCTCGATAGAACGGTTAACCAGGTCTTCTACCAGGCTTTCCAGTTTCGCACGAGTCACTTTGATGTTCATGTGTTTCGGACCAGACGCATCTGCAGTGATGTACGGCAGGTTAACGTCGGTCTGCTGCGCAGAAGACAGCTCAATTTTCGCTTTCTCTGCGGCTTCTTTCAGGCGCTGCATTGCCAGCGGGTCGTTACGCAGGTCAATGCCCTGATCTTTCTTAAATTCATCAACGAGATAGTTGATCATGCGGCTATCGAAGTCTTCACCACCGAGGTGGGTATCACCGTTGGTTGCCAGAACTTCGAAGGTTTTTTCACCGTCAACTTCGTCGATTTCGATAATAGAGATATCGAAGGTACCACCACCGAGGTCGTAGACCGCGATAGTACGGTTGCCGACTTCTTTGTCCAGACCGTAAGCCAGTGCAGCAGCGGTCGGTTCGTTGATGATACGTTTGACTTCCAGACCTGCGATACGGCCGGCGTCTTTCGTTGCCTGACGCTGAGCATCGTTGAAGTATGCAGGTACGGTGATAACCGCTTCAGTTACCGGTTCGCCCAGGTAATCTTCAGCCGTTTTCTTCATTTTTTTCAGCACTTCAGCAGAGATCTGCGGCGGTGCCAGTTTCTGACCTTTTACGTCAATCCATGCATCACCGTTGTCAGCACCGATGATTTTGTACGGCATGATGGCTTCATCACGCTGTACTTCTTCGTCCTGGAAGCGGCGGCCAATCAGGCGTTTAATCGCAAACAGGGTGTTTTGCGGGTTTGTCACTGCCTGACGTTTAGCCGGCTGACCAACCAGAGTTTCACCATCCTGGGTATAAGCAATGATAGAAGGCGTGGTGCGATCGCCCTCGGCGTTCTCCAGCACACGTGCAGTAGTGCCATCCATAATCGCTACACAAGAGTTGGTAGTACCCAGGTCGATACCAATAATTTTACCCATCTAAACGTCTCCACTAAAAATTCTGTCATCAGGTGGTTGTGAATCTGTAATAAGGGCGAAACGTGCGGTTTCAACTACCCTGAATCGTTTTTTTTCAGACTCACCACTGCGGTTGTCTACAAGATGGGGTCGTAACCCACTTCATCAAGGGGGGAATGAAAATTTTTTTTAGCCTTGTGGCAATAAAATCACAGAAAAAAGGCTAAAAGATAAAAAATGAATAGTTGCCAACCAGAATTAATTCGCGCAATCAATTTAATAAGTAAAGTTATTCACATAAAAATTGTAATAAAAAGAAAAGATTACGAGCATGAATCGTTTTTCCGACGGCGGTAAGATGGTCTGAAGTCACACACTTTTGCAGCCGTCAAAGAGAAATCCCATGAAATCCACGTTAACCCTTTCCGCCAGCCTGTTTATGGGCCTGCTGCTGAGCAGCGCCGCGCACGCTAACGATCATAAAGTTCTGGGTATGATTGCCATGCCCAGAAATGCAACCAACGATCTCACGCTAAGAATCCCTGTTTGTCGTGTCGTGAAGCGTATTCAGTTGGAGGCAGACCGTGGCGATATCACGCTAAATGGCGCTTCCGTTTATTTTAAAGCTGCCCGCATGTCCAGCCAAAGTCTGAATGTGCCTTCCTCCATCAAAGAAGGGCAAACGACCAACTGGATCAACATTAATAGTGACAACGACAATAAGCGCTGCGTCAAAAAAATCACCTTCTCTGGCCAGTCAGTCAATTCCTCCGATATGGCGACCTTAAAAGTCATTGGTGATGACTAACCCCTGACTTCTCGGCCATGATATTCAGTACTGGGGAAAAAAATTCATTTTCCCCTCATCAGATCATAGACAGCCCCCTCTCCCCTGATTATCATGCCGCGCCCCGAAGTCCATGATCGTTTTTCGGGGAAATTATTTCACCATTCAATCAATGATGATTTTGAGGAATTATGGGCAACACTAAGTTGGCTAATCCGGCACCGCTGGGTCTGATGGGCTTCGGCATGACCACCATTTTGCTTAACCTGCATAATGCGGGTTTCTTCGCCCTTGACGGTATTATCCTGGCGATGGGACTGTTCTACGGCGGTATCGCGCAAATTTTTGCCGGTCTGCTGGAGTACAAAAAAGGCAATACCTTCGGCTTAACCGCCTTCACCTCTTACGGCTCGTTCTGGCTGACGCTGGTCGCGATCCTGTTAATGCCGAAAATGGGCCTGACAGAAGCACCGAACGTGCAGTTCCTCGGCGTGTATTTGGGTCTGTGGGGCGTGTTCACCCTGTTCATGTTCTTCGGCACACTGAAAGCAAACCGCGCGCTGCAGTTTGTCTTCCTCAGCCTGACCGTGCTGTTCGCCCTGCTGGCTGTGGGCAATATTGCGGGTAACGAAGCGATTATTCATGTTGCTGGCTGGATTGGCTTAGTGTGTGGCGCAAGCGCCATTTACCTGGCGATGGGTGAAGTGCTGAACGAACAGTTTGGCCGCACCATCCTGCCAATTGGTGAAATGCACTAATTCTGTCTGTATCCCCCCGCAAGGGGGGATAATCCTTACAGACGCTGTAATTCTCCCTCAGCATCCGTATCACGATGATAAATATCCTGTCGTAGCCAAATCCCCAGTCCTAAACCCACCAGCGAAAGCGCCAGCACATACCAGGCCGGAGCCATCGGCGACACACTCATCAACATCGTGACCGCGATTGGCGTCAAACCACCGAAAATGGCATACGAGACGTTATAGGAAAAAGAGATACCGGTAAAACGGACTTCCGCCGGGAACGCCCGTACCATCACGTAAGGCACCGCGCCAACCACGCCAACGCACAGCCCAACCAGACCGTACAACAGGAACAGATGCTCAGGATGACTGCCGGTCAGGTGATAGAAAAACCAGCTGGAACAGGCCAGCAGCAGGCTACCGACAATAAAGGTTTTGCTGGCACCCGCTCTGTCGACCACGAATCCCGCCAGCAAGCACCCGATGCACAGCATAATGGTGGCCACGCTGTTGGCCTGTAACGTCAGCGCAGGTGCAAAACCATACTGTTTTTGCAGCCAGACGGGCGACATCAGGATCACCACCACAATCCCAGCCGAGAGCAGCCAGGTCAGTAGCATTGACACCGCCACCGCTTTTTTATGCTTGCTGACGACCGACTTCACCGGCAGTTCCTGCGCCAACGCTTTGCGCTGCTGCATCTCGAGAAAGATCGGCGTCTCCTGCAACCAGCGGCGCAGATACATTGCCACCAGCCCAAACGCACCTCCCAGCAAGAAAGGTATACGCCAGCCGTACTCATGTAGCGCCTGCTGCGTCAGGCTGGTATTCACCAACGTGGCCACCACCGAGCCCAGAAGGATCCCCACCGTTAACCCGGCTGTCAGCGTTCCACAGGCAATGCCGATACGGCGCTCCGGCACGTGTTCGGCAACAAACACCCACGCCCCCGGCACTTCTCCTCCAATGGCGGCACCTTGCAGAATACGCATCAGCAACAGCAACAGCGGGGCCAGGATCCCCATCGAGGAATACGTCGGCAGCAGGCCTATCGCCAGCGTCGGTATCGCCATCAGTAAAATGCTCAGAGTGAACATTTTTTTGCGCCCGACCAGATCGCCAAAATGCGCCATGATGATGCCGCCTAACGGGCGCGCCAGATAGCCCGCAGCAAAAATACCGAAGGTTTGCACCTGACGTAGCCATTCGGGAATGTCCGCGGGGAAGAACAGCTCACCCACAACGGCGGCAAAGAAGACAAAGATAATAAAATCATAAAACTCGAGCGCCCCACCGAGAGCAGCGAGCGAAAGGGTTTTATAATCCTGGCGATTCAGCGGTCGAGAATGTTGTGACATAGCAAACCATGCGTCAGTGGAGTGATTGAAGGTGCTTAGCGATATGTGTAAATCAAAAATTACTATACCGTAAACAATTCAATACTCCACTGGCATTGCGCTTTATGTCACGAAAAGGCTACTTTCAGGCGTTTATATCGCGTATCGCGCTTTTAGGCCGAAAAGATGCTACCACTTCCGGGGCGGTTTCCACATACGGCCCATCCAGCAGCTGTATACAATATGGTACACTTGCAAAAATACCCGCCACAATAACGTTACCGTCGGCGTCTTTCACCCCTTCCAGCGTTTCTTTGATCGATTTCGGCTGGCCAGGCAGGTTGAGGATCAGTGCCTGCTTGCGAATAACCCCAACCTGACGGGAGAGGATCGCCGTCGGCACAAAGTGCAGGCTAATCTGGCGCATTTGTTCACCAAAGCCGGGCATCTGCCTGTCGGCTACCGCCATCGTAGCATCTGGGGTTACATCACGACGCGCCGGGCCGGTGCCGCCGGTGGTCAGCACCAGGTGACAGCCCATTTCATCAACCAGTTCACACAATGTTTGTTCGATGATCGCCTGCTCATCCGGGATCAACCGGGTTTGCAATTCAAAAGGCGTTGTCAGGGCGGACGCTAGCCACTCTTCAAGTGCGGGAATACCCTTATCCTGATAAACACCGCTGGAGGCACGGTCAGAAATAGAAACTAAGCCAATGCGTAAAGTATTCATGATTATTCCGTTTAAACAGTCTCGTTAAACAGAATGATACACTGCGAAGGGAAGGACAGACAGATTTCAGAAGAGGTAGCGTGACCCCCGTCAGGGCCACGCGCAAATGATTACAGCAGATCGCCGATCATTTTTTCCAGTTTGCCCTGGTCTACAGCAAACTTACGGATACCGTCCGCCAGTTTGTCTACAGCCATCGGATCCTGGTTGTGTTGCCACAGGAACTCAGCTTCAGTGATACGTGCAGGACGCGCTTTCACTTCGCCAGAGAAGGACAGTTTACGTTCGAGCGCGCCTTCGCTCTCAGCCAGCTCTTTCAGCAGTGCCGGGGCAATAGTCAGACGATCGCAGCCCGCCAGCTCAATGATTTCGCCAATGTTACGGAAGCTCGCGCCCATCACCACGGTTTCGTAACCGTGCTGTTTGTAGTACTCATAGATTTCCGTGACGGAAACCACACCCGGATCTTCTGCCGGTGCGTACTCTTTCTTATCGGTGTTGGCTTTGTACCAGTCCAGAATACGGCCAACGAACGGAGAAATCAGGTACACGCCTGCTTCTGCACATGCACGCGCCTGCGCGAAGGAGAACAGCAGAGTCAGGTTACAGTTGATGCCTTCTTTTTCCAGCTGCTCCGCGGCACGGATACCCTGCCAGGTAGAAGCCAGTTTGATCAGAATGCGATCGTTGCTGATGCCAGCATCGTTGTACATTTTGATCAGACGTTTCGCTTTCGCGATAGACGCTTCGGTGTCGTAGGACAGGCGCGCGTCAACTTCAGTAGAGATACGACCCGGGACCAGTTTCAGGATCTCCAGGCCGATGTTTACCGCCAGTTTGTCCGTCGCGTCGACGACCTGCTGCGCGCGGTCGTTGCTCTGCTGCTTAGCCCAGGCCACAGCGTCATCAATCAGCTTGCGGTATTCCGGGATCTGCGCTGCGTTAAGAATGAGAGAAGGGTTAGTTGTGGCATCCTGAGGCTGATACAGCTTCATTGCCGCGATGTCTCCGGTGTCGGCCACTACAGTGGTGAACTGACGAAGGGAGGTCAATTTGTCCGTCATGATAGCGTTTCTCTTTAAACAGCGTGTTAGGGGGATGTAACCGATCTTTCCTGATGATAGCACGACGCACTCTCAGCGCAACCGCCGGGAGTGCCTCACCTGCCGTTCAGCCCTGATTACGCATCTCAGAGCCTATAGTGCGCAATTAAAGAGTCGACCTGATGTTATGGTAAACTCCCGCTATCAATCTCATTACAAGGTTTATACTGTTCGATAATTGGTAGCGCTTACATCAGGATATTAGCGCGTGCCGGCATCAACAAGAGGGATGTTAATGCCTGATTTTTTCGCATTTATTAATGAAATACTGTGGGGCTCGGTGATGATCTATCTCCTGCTGGGCGCAGGATTTTGGTTCACTTACCGTACCGGTTTCGTCCAGTTCCGCTACGTTCGCCAGTTTGGCAAAAGTCTTAAAAATAGCATCAATCCGCAACCTGGGGGTTTAACCTCATTTCAGGCTCTGTGTACCAGCCTCGCCGCCCGTATCGGCAGCGGGAACCTGGCAGGCGTTGCCCTGGCTATCGCGGCTGGGGGGGCGGGTGCCGTCTTCTGGATGTGGGTCTCGGCGGTGATCGGCATGGCAACCTCATTTGCCGAATGCTCACTCGCCCAACTGTATAAAGAACGCGACAGTAAAGGCCAGTTTCGCGGCGGACCCGCGTGGTATATGGCGCGCGGGCTGGGCATGCGCTGGATGGGCGTTCTGTTCGCCATCTTTTTACTCATTGCCTATGGCTTAGTTTTTAACAGCGTCCAGGCGAACTCGGTCTCGCGTGCACTGGAGTTTGCTTTTGACATCCCGCCCCTCGTATCCGGGATCTCGCTGGCAGTGCTGTCTTTGCTCGTCATCGTCGGCGGTATTAAAGGCGTTGCCCGCCTGATGCAATGGATCGTGCCCTCAATGGCCCTGCTGTGGGTCGGCTGCAGCATCGTCATCTGCCTGTGGCATATCGGACAGATCCCTGAGGTCATCGTCACCATTGTGAAAAGCGCGTTTGGCTGGCAGGAAGCCGCCGCCGGCGCCGCCGGGTATACGCTAAGCCAGGCCATTGCCAGCGGCTTTCAACGCGGTATGTTTTCTAATGAAGCGGGCCTGGGTTCAACGCCTAACGCCGCGGCCGCAGCCGCGTCATGGCCTCCGCATCCCGCCGCACAAGGCATTGTGCAGATGATTGGCGTGCTGGGCGATACGTTGGTTATCTGTACGGCCAGCGCAATGATTATTCTACTGGCAGGCCATGGCACCACGTACGTTCCAATGGAAGGTATTCAACTGGTCCAGAAGGCCATGGTAACGCTCACGGGGGAATGGGGTGCCGGGTTCGTTGCGCTGATTGTGGTTCTGTTCGCCTTCAGCTCTATTGTCGCTAACTACATTTATGCAGAAAATAATCTGATCTTTCTGAAACTGGACACCATGCGCATCATCTGGATTTTGCGTATTACCACCGTCTGCACCGTGATCGGCGGAACACTACTCCACTTTCCGCTGGTGTGGCAGCTCGCCGACATTATTATGGCCTGCATGGCCATCACGAATCTGACGGCGATTTTGCTGCTTTCCCCGGTTGTTCATACTCTTGCCAGCGACTACCTGCGCCAGCGAAAACTCGGCGTGCGACCGGAATTTGATCCGCAGCGTTATCCTGATATCAGACAACAGCTTGCACCTGATACCTGGGATGAGCCGCCGCGCAGCTAGCGCGGCAATCGCAACCATCGATCAATTCTGTCGTTTTTTTTGCTACAGTCGCAGTAAATCTCCCGCAAGGACTGGATATGCTGATTCTGATTTCACCTGCAAAAACGCTCGACTACCAAAGTCCACTGGCCACCACGCGCCATACGCTGCCCGAGCTGCTGGACCATTCCCAGCAGCTTATCCACGAAGCGCGTCAGCTGTCTGCACCGCAAATAGGTAAGCTGATGGGGATAAGCGACAAGCTGGCGGACCTGAACGCCACCCGTTTCCACGACTGGCAGCCTGACTTCACGCCCGATAATGCGCGTCAGGCCATCCTGGCGTTTAAAGGCGACGTCTACACTGGGCTGCAGGCAGACACCTTCAGCGAGGCCGATTTTGATTTCGCCCAACGGCATTTACGCATGTTGTCCGGGTTGTACGGCGTGCTGCGCCCGCTGGATCTGATGCAGCCTTACCGCCTCGAGATGGGCATTCGCCTTGCCAACACCAAAGGCAAAGATCTCTACCAGTTCTGGGGGGACATCATCACTGACAAGCTGAACGAAGCGCTGGAAGCACAAGGCGACAACGTGGTGATTAACCTCGCCTCGGATGAGTATTTTAAGTCCGTGAAACCGAAAAAACTGAACGCGGAGCTGATCAAACCGGTCTTCCTCGACGAGAAAAATGGCAAATTCAAAGTGATCAGTTTCTATGCTAAAAAAGCGCGCGGTCTGATGAGCCGCTATATCATTGAAAACCGCTTAACCCAGCCAGAACAGCTGACCGCCTTTAACAGCGAGGGCTATTTCTTTGATGAAGAAGCTTCCGATAAAGGCGAGTTGGTGTTTAAACGTCACGAGCACTAGTGTACATGCCGGATGGCGGCTAACGCCTTATCCGGCCTACGACACAAAACAAATGCCCGTAGGCCGGATAAGACGCGCTAGCGTCACCATCCGGCACAACAATTACCCGCGGGTCATCATCAGTTGACGCAGCGCGGCAAAATCAGCCGGTAGATGATGCGACAGCAGCGGCAAGTCCGCACGCTCCGCCAGCTCTTTTGGTAGATCCAGCGTCACATCAAGGATCTGTTCAACGCTTTCTTTAAACTTCGCCGGGTGTGCGGTCCCAAGGAACAGGCCATATTCGCCTGGGTTCAGTTGATCACGCAGCGCGCGGTACGCCACCGCCGCGTGCGGCTCTGAGGTGTAGCCAATCGCCTGCAGCTCACGCATCGTTTCCTCAGTGGTCGCATCGTCAACGGCCGCATAGCCCAGTTCGTTCAGACGCCAGATTTTACGACGGAACAGTTCTTCCACGCGCGGCCAGTTGTTCGGCTGGCTGACATCCATGGCATTCGATAAGGTCGCCTGGGTGGCTTTTGGCGCCCACTCGCCTTCTTCAAGGAAACGCGGAACCGTATCGTTGACGTTGGTTGCCGCGATAAAACGCTTCACCGGCAGACCGAGCGATTTTGCCAGCAGTCCAGCGGTCAGATCGCCAAAGTTGCCGCTCGGTACAGAAACCACCAGCTGATTGCGCGCCTCCTGCGGCAGTTGTGCCACGGCCTCAAAGTAGTAACAGATTTGCGCCAGCAACCGGCTGATGTTGATCGAGTTAGCCGAATTTAATCCCAGCGCCACCTTCAGTTCTTCGTCGTCAAACGCCTGTTTCACCAGCGCCTGGCAGGCATCAAAATCTCCGTCAATGGCGACAGTTTCAATGTTTCCACCCAGCGTACAGAACAGTTTTTCCTGTAACGGGCTGATCTTACCGTTAGGATAGAGGATCACCACGCGCACATTTTTCAGGCCATAAAAGGCATGCGCGACCGCCGCCCCGGTATCGCCGGACGTGGCCGTCAGGATGGTTACCGGCTTATCGCCGCTGATGTGCGTCAGCATCTGCGCCATAAAGCGCCCACCAAAGTCTTTAAAGGCCAGAGTCGGACCGTGGAACAGCTCCAGACAACCGACATCCCCCGTCACCTGAGCAACCGGCGCAGGGAATGCAAACGCCGCGCGCACGCGATCTGCGAGGACGTCATTTGCGATTTCATCACCAATAAAGGCGGACAGGATCTTTGCGCTACGGCTGACAAAATCCAGCTTCAGCATTTCATCGATTTCGGTCAGGCTAAATTCCGGCAGATCGTGCGGAAAAAATAACCCCTGTTTTCTACCCAACCCTTGGGTGACGGCCTGCGCGAAACTGACCTGCTCGTTATGATCTTTTAGATTGTAGAGTTTCATTTATTTTCCCAGTACCCGTGCGCCTGCCGTGTCCAGCCGGCAAATATGAACAAAGCCTTCCTGATTTTGCAGGTAATTTTTACCCAGCCAGTCTGCAACCCGCTGCGCCGTCTCCGGTTTATCGCACAAGGCAAACAGCGTCGGTCCAGAACCGGAAATACCACTGGCCACCGCGCCGATTTCCGCCACCGCCTGACGCGCCTGGCTGAAGCCGGGCAGCAAGCGGGTGCGATATGGCTCGGCAATCACATCTTTCATCAGCTTTGCCGCTAACCCTGGCTGACGGGAATAGCAGGCATGAATGAAGCCCGCCAGATGTCGCCCGTGGGCGATGCAATCCTGGCGACGGTATTGCGCCGGTAAAATCGCCCGCGCTTCAGCCGTTGAAACCTTAATTCCCGGATAGGCCAGCACCCACAACCACTCATCAAAGCCTGGCACCTGTTGGCTGATAATGCCGTTTTCCTCAATCATCAACTGCATACCGCCCAAAAAGCACGGTGCCACATTATCGTAGTGAACACTGCCGGAGATACGCCCTTCCAGCTCACCCATGATCGCCAGCAGGCGGGTGTCGTTGAGCGGTTTACCGCAGTGCTCATTCATTGCCACCAGCGCGGCCACAACAGAACAGGCGCTGGAGCCTAAGCCGGAGCCAATCGGCATATTTTTTTCCAGCGTCATCGTCACCGGAACGGCTTTCCCCAGCTCCTGACAAAATCGCTCCCAGCACTGGTAGACGATATTTTCCCGCGGCTCTGACGGCAGTTTGCTCGCAAAGCGCCCCAGATTGTTGAGGCTAAAGCTGTCAGCAGCTTCCACAGAGACAACATCACCTAACAAAGAACCATCAACAGGCGTAACCGCCGCCCCGAGCACATCAAACCCGACGCTCATATTGGCACTGGAAGCCGGGGCATAAACTCTCACCATGTTAAACTCCTAACTTCCATGAAAGGGTGCGAAGCAGATCGGCAAAGACGCCCGCCGCCGTGACATCATTACCTGCACCGTAACCACGCAGTACCAGCGGTAATGGCTGGTAGTAGTGACTGTAGAACGCCAGCGCGTTTTCGCCATTTTTCACTTTATACAACGGATCGTTGCCATCCACTTCGGCGATTTTCACCCGACACACACCGTCTTCTTCGATATTGCCAACATAGCGCATGACTTTCCCCTCATCACGGGCTTTCGCCACGCGCGCGGCAAACGCATCATCGAGCTGCGACAGCTTAGCCATAAACGCAGAGACAACGCCAGAATCATCAAAATCTTGCGGTAACACCGGCTCAATAACGATATCGCTAAGCTCCAGCTCGCGACCGGTTTCGCGGGCGAGGATCAGCAGTTTGCGCGCCACATCCGTCCCGGAAAGGTCATCGCGTGGATCGGGCTCGGTATAGCCCATTTCGCGTGCCAGCGTGGTGGCTTGCGAGAAGCTCATGCCTTCATCCAGTTTGCCAAAAATAAACGACAGCGAACCGGACAGAATCCCCGAGAAGCGTTGCAGTTCATCACCTGCACTGAGCAAGTTTTGCAGGTTTTCGATAACCGGTAAGCCTGCGCCAACGTTGGTGTCATAGAGGAATTTACGTCGGGACTTCGCGGCGGCAAAACGTAGCTGATGGTAGTAATCCATCGACGAGGTATTCGCCTTTTTATTCGGCGTCACGACGTGGAAGCCTTCGCGTAGGAAGTCCGCATACTGATCTGCCACGGCCTGACTTGACGTACAGTCCACAATCACCGGGTTAAGCAGATGGTATTCTTTCACCAGGCGAATTAAGCGACCGAGGTTGAAAGGTTCCTTGGCTTCCGCCAGCTCCGCCTGCCAGTTTTCCAGATTCAGACCGTGAACATGGGTCAGCAGGGCCTTCGAGTTCGCCACCCCGCAAACACGTAAATCAATATGCTTGCTCTTCAGCCAGGTTTGTTGCCGCTTAAGCTGTTCAAGCAGCGCAGACCCGACGCCACCGACGCCTATGACAAAGACTTCGATCACCTGATCGGTATTGAACAGCATCTGATGCGTCACGCGCACGCCGGTGGTGGCATCATCATTGTTCACCACCACCGAAATAGAGCGCTCAGACGAGCCCTGGGCGATAGCCACGATATTGATGTTGGCACGCGCCAGCGCGGCAAAGAATTTCGCGGAGATACCGCGCAGCGTACGCATACCGTCGCCAACTACTGAGATGATCGCCAGGCGCTCAGTGACCGCCAGCGGCTCCAGCAGCCCTTCTTTCAACTCGAGGTAGAATTCATCCTGCATCGCACGCTGTGCACGCGCACAGTCGCCCTGCGGAACGCAGAAGCTGATGCTGTATTCAGAAGACGACTGGGTGATCAGTACCACCGAAATCCCTGCGCGAGACATCGCGGCAAACACGCGGGCCGCCATGCCGACCATCCCTTTCATTCCAGGGCCCGACACGCTAAACATCGCCATATTGTTGAGATTCGAAATGCCTTTTACCGGCAGATCATCTTCATCGCGGCTGGCACCAATCAGCGTACCCGGCGCTTGCGGGTTACCGGTATTTTTAATCAGGCAAGGGATCTGGAACTGGGCAATCGGGGTAATGGTGCGCGGGTGAAGCACTTTGGCGCCGAAATAAGACAGCTCCATCGCTTCCTGATAAGACATTGACTTCAGCAGTCTGGCATCGGGGACCTGACGCGGGTCGCAGGTATACACGCCGTCAACGTCCGTCCAGATCTCACAGCAGTCTGCACGCAAACAGGCGGCCAGCACGGCGGCGGAGTAATCAGAGCCGTTACGTCCCAGCACCACCAGCTCACCTTTTTCATTCCCGGCGGTAAAGCCTGCCATCAACACCATATGGTCTGCCGGAATACGGCTGGCGGCAATTCGACGCGTAGACTCGGTAATATCAACGGTCGATTCGAGGTAATGACCCACCGCTAACAGTTTCTCAACCGGATCAATAACCGTCACTTTGTGGCCACGTGCTTCCAGCAGCCCGGCCATAATTGCGATCGACATTTTTTCACCACGGCAGATAAGCGCGGCGTTGATGCTGTCCGGGCACTGTCCCAGCAGGCTGATGCCGTGCAGGACATGCTTAATTTGGGCAAATTCTTGTTCAACAAAGGCTTTGAGTTGCGCCAGCGGGAAACCGGGCTGAACCGCGGCAAGACCGACCAAAAGCTCAGAGAAAATACGTTCGGCGTCGCTGATATTGGCTAAAGCATCCTGGCCACCGATGGTCTTCTCAATCATCGCCACCAGATGGTTAGTGATTTTTGCCGGGGCAGAGAGGACGGTCGCAACCTGCCCCTGCCTGGCATTGCTTTCCAGAATATCGGCAACCCGCAGAAAGCGCTCTGCATTTGCCACTGATGTACCGCCAAACTTCAACACTCGCATGGTTTACCTCGTTGCCTCTGGTCGAAAAAAAAGCCCGCACTGTTTAGGTGCGGGCTTTTTTCTGTGTTTCCTGTACGCGTCAGCCCGCACCGTTACCTGTGGTAATGGTGATGGTTGTAGTAATGGTGGTGCCGATGCGTTTCATGATGTTGTGTGCTCTGTAATTATTATCTGTCTGTGCTCTATTCTTTTAGGGTTAAAGTATCTCGTGACCTAAGTCAATAAATTTCTAAATTGATCACGTTACGAAACTTGTTCACGAGTCACTGCTTACCGTTTTACTTTCAACCAATACGGCGCGTCAGACACGCTTGAAGTCAGAATAAAAAACTCACAAAGAATAGATTGGCAATGTTTTATTTTGTGATATTTTTTTCAATATCATGTAAAAAACGGTGCAACATTGCCGTGTCTCGCTGCCCTAACAGGCCCATTCGTTGTTGCAACCAGTCCGTGAGTTTGATGTCATCGGCAACATCCAGCGTGGTCAATAAACGTAAAACACGCGTCCGTAATGCCTGGAGCTGAAGATCATCCGTTACCTCAGCGGTTTTAGCGGGCTGTTGTATTAAACCGGCTAATTGATAGCAATACACCATCACCGCCTGCCCCAAATTCAGTGAAGGATAGTCAGCCACCATCGGTACGCCGGTCAACACGTCCGCCAGCGCCAGTTCTTCATTCGTCAGGCCAGAATCCTCACGGCCAAAAACCAGCGCAGCGTGATCCATCCACGCCGATTTTTCCTCCAGCAACGGAACCAATTCGACCGGAGTAGCGTAATAATGAAACTTTGCGCGACTGCGCGCCGTGGTAGCAACGGTAAAATCCACGTCGTGCAGCGCCTCGGCTAACGTTGTAAAAACGTTAATATTATCAATAATGTCACCCGAACCGTGGGCCACCCAGCGCGTGGCCGGTTCCAGGTGTGCCTGACTGTCAACGATCCGCAACTCGGTGAATCCCATGGTTTTCATCGCACGGGCTGCCGCACCAATATTTTCCGCTCTGGCAGGGGCCACCAGAATAATTGTTAAACGCATTTTGCTACTCTTTTTGGTCAGTTTGCCGATAATAATGTGATGCACATCAACATATTACGCAGCGCGAATTTACATATTTTTAACAGAGATCACTGAAAAAGCATTTTACATTAAGTAAAAAATGCTAAACTGTTTCGTACCTGTACTATTGCTTTTTATGTTAACAGAAGTTGCATATCCTTCTGTTTATTCATGATAATTTAATTTAAAATGGATCTCATTCGTTGGATTCATTACATTTATTAGTTAGCGCGTGCAACTAGTTGTATTATTGCAATTTTGTGATGAACGCTAACATTTGGATACGATGATTTCATCAAACTGTTAACGTGCTACAATTGAACTTGATATATGTCAACGAAGCGTAGTTTTATTGGGTGTCCGGTACGTCTTAGCCTGTTATGTTGCTGTTAAAATGGTTAGGATGACAGCCGTTTTTGACACTGTCGGGTCCAGAGGGAAAGTGCCCACGACCAAGCTAATGATGTTGTTGACGTTGATGGAAAGTGCATCAAGAACGCAATTACGTACTTTAGTCATGTTACGCCGATCATGTTAATTTACGACATGCATCAGGCAGGTCAGGGACTTTTGTACTTCCTGTTTCGATTTAGTTGGCAATTTAGGTAGCAAACATGCAGACCCCGCACATTCTTATCGTTGAAGACGAGTTAGTAACACGTAACACGTTGAAAAGCATTTTCGAAGCGGAAGGCTATGATGTATTCGAGGCGACAGATGGCGCGGAAATGCATCAGATCCTCTCTGAATATGACATCAACCTTGTGATTATGGATATCAATCTGCCAGGTAAAAACGGTCTTCTGTTAGCGCGCGAACTCCGCGAACAAGCTAACGTTGCGCTGATGTTCCTGACGGGCCGCGATAACGAAGTCGATAAAATTCTCGGCCTCGAAATCGGCGCGGATGATTACATCACCAAGCCGTTTAACCCGCGTGAACTGACTATCCGTGCTCGTAACTTGCTGTCCCGTACCATGAACCTGGGCACGGTCAGCGAAGAACGTCGTAGCGTCGAAAGCTACAAGTTCAATGGTTGGGAACTGGACATCAACAGCCGTTCTCTGATCGGTCCTGACGGCGAGCAGTATAAACTGCCACGCAGCGAATTCCGTGCCATGCTTCACTTCTGTGAGAATCCGGGCAAGATCCAGTCTCGCGCAGAACTGCTGAAAAAAATGACCGGTCGCGAACTGAAGCCGCATGACCGTACCGTTGACGTGACTATCCGTCGTATTCGTAAGCATTTCGAATCTACGCCGGATACGCCAGAAATCATCGCCACCATTCACGGTGAAGGCTATCGTTTCTGCGGCGACCTGCAGGATTAATCTCATCCTTGCGGGAACAAAAACGGCGCGTAAAGCGCCGTTTTTCATTTTATCTCCACCCTACTTCCACAAACGAAATTCATCGTTTTCCACGGGTTGCGTCTCTTTTACTTTGGGCCGAGCCAGTGCGTGCCAGTCAAGATGACGCGTCAGGAACATAATCCCGCACAGTGCCAATAACAGCACGCCGGTTCCCAGTAGCAAAGAACTGTCCTGCGAACGCAGTAACACCCACATCACCCCATCCAGTGCCAACAGCGCCAGGGTGAACAAAATACTGTTACGCCACCCTTGTAATACCGCCTGTAAATACACGCCGTTCATCAGGGCACCAATCAGGCTGGCAATAATCCACGCCGCGGTAAAACCAATATGTTCTGACAGTGCCAGCAACAGCAGATAAAACATCACCAGCGATAACCCTACCAACAGATACTGCATGGGGTGCAGGCGCAGACTGGTCATACTCTCCAGCACAAAGAAAGACATAAAAGTCAGTACGATCAGTAAGATGGCATACTTCGTCGCTCTGTCGGTCAGTTGATACTGATCGGCCGGTGTAGCTACCGCCACGCTAAACGCTGGCATTCCCTGCCAGCCAATTTTTTCCCCATCAAAACGATCACCGAGGTTATTGGCAAACCAGCTGCTTTGCCATTGGGCCGTAAACCCTGATGCACTAACTTCACGCTTCGTGGGCAAAAAATCCCCCAGAAAATTGGGATGCGGCCAGTTACTGGTTAGGGTCATTTCGCTGTTACGTCCAATGGGGACAACGGAAAAATCCCCGGTACCGTTCAGATTAAGCGACAGCGCCAGACTAAGGTTTTGCTTCGTCCATTCCGCATCCGGCAGCGGAATGTGGATCCCCTGCGCACGCCCATCAAGCCCCGTTCCCGGCTCAACGGCCAGCGACGTCCCGTTAATCTGCGGCACTTTCACCACGCCAATCCCGCGTGCGTCGCCGACGCCAACCACAATAAACGGTTTCCCTAACGTTATATTAGGGTGATGCAATTCACTCAGCCGTTCCGCATTGAACTCCGCGTTCAACGACACATCGTTGTGCCAGACCTGGCCCTCATAAATGCCGACTTTACGTCCTTCAACATTTTGATTTCCCTCAACCATCAACGACTCCGGCAGCCAGAAATGGATATAGCTGCGCTTTTGCGAGACCTCTTTGCCGTCTTCCAGCGAGGTATAAAGTTCGGTCACGGGGATAGCAATTAGCGGCCCAACTAACTTCTGCGGCCCACTGGTACTCTGCCGGATAGCATCTTCGACCTCATTACGGTAATCCGATCGCTCAACGATTATCTGCCTGACCATCGTCAGCGGAATTAACAGCAACAGCATGGCACCACCTAAGGTGACGATTTTCCAGAACAGGGGGGATTTCAACATAGCGTTCTCCTTTGCAATGACGACAAGGTAGAACGGCTATGTGCGCAGAATTTGAAGTTATGTGAAGTGACGGTGAAGTGTGAACGACGCCTGTACCCCGCCTTCGGGGCGATTACTCAGTGTCACATCGCCGTCAAACAGACGGGCGACTTCGCTGACAAACGCCAGCCCCAGACCGCTGCTCTTGTGACCATTCTCGCGGGGCAGTGAATAAAATCGTTCAAAAATGCGCGGTAACGCAAAATCAGGGATCCCGCTGCCGCTGTCCGTCACCTGCAACGAGACCTTTTCTCCTTGCTGCTGCGCACTCAGGACAATGGTCCCCTGTTCAGGGGTAAAGTCGATGGCGTTATCCAGCAGATTGCCCATGGCCTGCTCCAGCAGCGCAGGTTCAGCCGCAACCACCCATGATGAGGGCACAATGTTGAGCGTGATATGTTTAGCAGACAACTGGACGCTACGCGACTCGCGCAACTGAGCAAACAGTACATCAACCGCAACGGGCGTAAACGCAACATCCTGCCGGTTTTCCAGTCTGGCCTGGCGCAACAGGGTTTCGACCAGTGCCTGCATACGCGCATTTTGCGTCAGAATATTTTCGGTAAAACGCGCCACCACGTCAGGTGGCGGCCCTTCACGTAAAATCTCCGCCGCGCCACGAATAGCCGCCAGCGGGCTTTTCAGTTCATGGGTTAAGGCATACACATACTGCTCAATGTAATTCTTACCCTCCAGCTTCAGACGCATACTTTCCAGCGCCTGCGCCAGTTTTCGCAATTCACTGCTGCCTAAATCCGGTAACGCGACGGGCCGATTCTCCGTCACCGAGTCAGCATAGCGCGCCAGCCGGGCAATAGAGCGGTTGATCCACCATACCATTCCCACGCCAATCACTAATGCGATCCCCAGCAACACCGCGCTCGCCCACAGCATCCGCCGCTCGCTGCGTTTAATTACCGGTGCCATTGCCGCATTAGGCTTCCCGACGCTAAGCACGCCAATAATGCGCTCACCGTCGATAATCGGTGCCGCAACGTACATCACCGAGCTTTCCGGGTCAGTCGGATTTTGCAGCGTACTGCGCGCGCCATATTGCCCGCGCAGCGTTAACCACACGTCGTTCCAGCGGGAATAATCTTCCCCTACTGCTTTATTGGCGGAATCAAACAACACCTTGCCCTGAGCATCTGTCATGTAGACGTGATACTCATTGCGCACTTTGTTAATGCCGCTGATGTTGGCACGAAAAGGGCGGTTATGCAGTTGCGAGAAGGCCTGCGCCAACTTGCCATTGGCAGCAGAGCCAGAGAGTACGTCGTCGCGTGCCAGCGCCGCTAACAGCGTGGCGGTGTCAATCAGCGTGCCTTCGGTGGCCCGGCGTACGCCAGGCTTAATCTCCTGCACAAAAATAGACAGAACAAACCAGGCGGCAACAGCGACAATCAAAAAGTAGCCCAGCAGCAGTCGCATGCCAATGCGCATCAGGCGTTCCTCAGGCTGTATCCCATCCCGCGATGCGTGTTAATCGGCGAGAGATCCGGATTAATAGCCCGCAGTTTGGCGCGCAGTGTTTTGATGTGCGTGTCCACCGTTCTGTCGTAGGTATCCTGCGCATCGGCCCAAACTAAATCCATTAGTTGCTGGCGCGAGTAGATACGCCCCGGCGACATCAGCAAGGTTTTCAGCAACAGGAACTCATAGCGCGTCAGGTTTAACGGACAGCCAAACCACGCAATCTGCGCGGCGGGTTCATTGAGTTCAAAATTGCCAAAACGCGCTGCCGATGGCGGTGCTGCAAATTTCCTCACCCGCCGCAGCAGCGTGCGCACTCGGGCGCACACCTCGCGCGGCGAGAAGGGTTTGGCGACGTAATCATCCGCGCCAATCTCCAGACCTAACAGGCGGTCCACTTCATCGCTGCGGGCGGTCAGAAAAAGAACCGGCAGCGCCGGGTGGCGCTCCAGCAGACGTCGGCACAGTTCAAAACCGCTGATATCAGGCAGTCCGACGTCGAGGATTATCGCATCCGGGCATCGCTGACGCGCGCTTTCCAGCACCGGCAGTCCACGCTCAAACGCTTCCACGCTAAAACCTTCCTGTTGCAGCATGTAGATAAGCGTATCCGCGATACCCTGCTCATCCTCAACCAACCAGATCAACGCCTGTTGCATTTTGCTTCCTTGTTACTGCCGCCACGGCATGATGGGCACCGCGCTGATGGCATTTTTCGGCGAACCGTCGACAACCTTGTCGGAATAGGCCAGATACGCCAGCGTGTTGCGTTTTTCATCATAAAAACGCACCACCTGTAATGATTTAAACACCAGCGACGTCCGTTTCTTAAAGACGACTTCGCCCTGCGCTTTACCGTTCTTGATTCTGTCGCTCAGCTCAACCGGCCCCACTTGCTGGCAGGAAATGGCGGCATCGGAGGTATCTTCAGCCAGCCCTAACCCGCCCTTAATGCCGCCGGTTTTTGCACGGCTAACATAGCAGGTCACGTTGGTTACATCGGGATCGTCAAACGCTTCGACGACGATTTTATGATCCGGTCCAAACATTTTAAATACCGTATCGACAGAACCAATCTGCTCCGCATGGGCCACCTGCGCCAACAACAGCAAAATTGAGGAAATGACTAAGCTCTTATATTTCATATTGTTACCATTTTTAAAAGTTGCCCTGAGCAATTATTCAACATTCTAAAATAAAATGTATACAGATCACAGGATTACAATAATCACGCTTTCGTATGTCCGAAAACAGCATTTATGAGCAAAAAAAACACTGAATGCTAAAACAGCAAAAAATGCTATTATCCTCTTACCTGACGTCAGGTACTCGCTGTTGAAAGGATGAGGATATTTTATGGATCAGGCTGGCATTATTCGCGACCTATTAATCTGGCTGGAAGGTCATCTGGATCAGCCTCTGTCGCTTGACAATGTGGCGGCAAAAGCAGGCTATTCCAAGTGGCATCTGCAGAGAATGTTTAAGGACGTGACGGGCCACGCTATTGGTGCCTACATCCGCGCCCGTCGTTTATCGAAGTCCGCTGTGGCGCTACGCCTGACTGCGCGTCCGATTCTGGATATTGCCCTGCAATACCGTTTTGACTCTCAACAGACGTTTACCCGTGCGTTCAAAAAACAATTCGCTCAGACGCCTGCACTGTACCGCCGCTCGCCGGAATGGAGCGCTTTTGGTATTCGCCCACCGATGCGACTCGGGGAATTTGCGATGCCGGCACATCAGTTCGTGACGCTGGAAGACACGCAGTTGCTCGGCACCACGCAAAGCTACTCTTGCTCGCTGGAACAGATTTCCGACTTCCGTCATGAAATGCGTATTCAGTTCTGGCGCGACTTCCTGAGCCAGGCTCCTGCCATTCCGCCGGTGCTGTACGGACTCAACGAAACGCGTCCGAGTTTTGAAAAAGATGACGAGCAGGAAGTCTTCTATACCACCGCACTCACGCCGGAACAGGCCAGCGGCTATGTACCGTCCGCGCAGCCAATCCTGTTGCAGGGCGGCGAATATGTCATGTTTACCTATGAAGGCCTGGGAACGGGCGTGCAGGAATTTATTCTGACAGTGTATGGCACCTGTATGCCAATGCTGAACCTGACCCGTCGTAAAGGTCAGGATATAGAGCGATACTACCCGGCAGAAGATGCCAAAGCAGGCGATCGCCCTATTAACCTACGCTGCGAATTCCTGATTCCTATTCGCCGTTAACGCTGTAGCTCATCCAACGCAGGGGCGTCCAGATGCGAGATGTCCCCTGCCGTTTCGACCACCCAACCCGGCGCAAGCCATAAACTTTCCTGATAATCGACGCGGGAAATCGAGCAGTTGCGCAGACGCAGCCGACGCTCAGCCCAGGCGGGCAGTCCCAGAATCGTACTCACCAGGCAGCCCAGCGCAATACCGTGGCTTACCAGCAATGGGCGGCTCCCTTGCGGCAGTTCCAGACAAGATGCCAGCGCGGCGTTTACACGATCGGCCAGTTCCTGCATGGATTCCCCATCCGGAATACGACCATCAACCGTGCCGTTGACTAACTGGCGACGCCAGCCCTCTTCCTCTGGCGTCAGAGAGTCGATGTGGCGCTTTTCCAGCACCCCCATATTCAGCTCGCGCAGGCGGGCGTCGAAGGTGATATCACAGCCACACGCCTGGGCGATGATTTCTGCGGTGCGTCGTGTACGACCTAAATCGCTACTGATGACGTGAGTAATGCCAAGCGAGCGGGCGCGTTCGCCAACCTGCATAGCTTGCTGTTCACCTTTAGCGGTCAGCGGGCTGTCTGACTGGCCTTGAATACGTCGCTCGGCGTTCCACTGCGTTTCACCGTGGCGAACAAGGTATACCTGTAACATGCGTTTTTTCCGTTATACTGCGATGCGATGAATTTTCAAACTGAGCTTAATTATGCACAAGGTTATCTCTGCGACCACCAATCCTGCCAAAATTCAGGCAATTCTTCGGGCATTTGAAGAGATTTTCGGTGAAGGATCCTGCCATATTGAACCCGTCGCCGTCGAGAGCGGTGTGCCGGAACAACCTTTTGGAAGTCAGGAAACGCGCACTGGCGCACGAAATCGCATAGATAACGCACGCCGCCTGCATCCGCAGGCCGATTTCTGGGTGGCCATTGAAGCCGGCATTGACGATGACGCGACCTTCAGCTGGGTGGTGATTGATAATGGCGTTCAGCGCGGTGAAGCGCGTTCCGCTACGCTACCGCTGCCGGCGGTGATTCTCGACAGAGTCCGTCAGGGAGAAGCGCTCGGTCCGGTGATGTCACAGTACACAGGCATTGACGAGATAGGCCGTAAAGAAGGGGCGATTGGCGTGTTTACCGCCGGGAAGTTAACCCGTGCCAGCGTCTATCACCAGGCGGTGATCCTGGCGCTCAGCCCGTTCCATAACGCGGTGTATCGGTAATTATTTGCGCTACGTTGTAGGCCTGATAAGCACAGCGCCATCAGGCAATTCAATCTTTTCCGAGCAGCACCTGTTCCAGCCACTGACGCAGCTCGACCGGCGCAGTTTTGAGGCTATTGGACCCACGCGTTATGGTCGCAATACCGGCCCCAAGCTCGTTTTTCAACTCGCGTTGGCTCATCTCGCCGCGCAGCAGTTCTTCAATAATGCGCACGCGAGTCCCCAGCGCTTCGCGCTCATCAGGCGTTAACATCAAATTGAGCAATGGCTGGTGTAAATCTTGCTCATAAGCGTGTTTAAGCAGGTCGACAAAACGTAACCACTCCTGGTGACGCTGTTCTGCCATCTCTGCTGAATAGGGTGATTGCTGAGTCATAAGATATCGCCATCGTTGCGGGGGAGGCGCGATTGCCTCCCTCTTTGTACTCTTTAACGAGTACGATAGCATAACACACTCACCACGATCAGTAACGGCGTTGCCATTCTGCGTCGTTCATCAATTCCGGCTTATCACCGAGGAAGTAACGATAGTAGGCATCGTAAGCCAGCACGTTTTTCACGTACCCACGGGTCTCGGAGAACGGGATGCTTTCTACAAAGGCCACCGCGTCAATGCGCCCTGCACTGTTGCCAAGCCAGGTACGAACGCGACCCGGTCCGGCGTTATAGGCTGCTGAAGCAAAGATGCGGTTATTGCCAAACTGTTGATACACATACTGTAAATAGCTGGTGCCGATGTTGATATTGGTCTCAGGATCCAACAGCTGATTAGGACTGCTGTAACCCGGAATCGAGAACATCTTCACTGTATGCGTCGCCGTACCCGGCATAATTTGCATCAACCCGCTGGCACCCACTGGCGATTTTACCTTCGGGTTCCAGGCACTTTCCTGACGGGCAATGGCCATCGCGTAGCTTGGCTGAATGTCTTTCCCGCTGGTGTAACGGGTAAACAGATCTTTGTAGGCCAGCGGGAAACGCTCTTCCAGATGATCCCAGAGTTTGCCAGCGATCGTGGCCTGCACGCTCAGATCCCACCAGTGGTTGTTAAACGCATAACGCGCCAGCTGCGCCTGCTCAAACTTGGTGCGGCTGGTGACCAGATTCGCCCACTCGCTGCGCGCGGTGTTGTCCATGTTCCAGTACATCAACTCACGTACGCGCGCCATCTCCGGTCCCTGCGTCAGGGCAGCGTCAACATCCGCAGGCGCTTTGTCGATTTTCAGCGTGTACTCTTCACCAAGGCGCTGTGCTGCCACCATCGGATAGAAGCCACGCTGCTGCATCAGCGCATGCAGGATCTCTTTCGCTTCGGCGTCACGTCCACGCTCCAGCAGCAGATCCGCCTGCCAGTAACGCCATTCATCTTTTTCCTTCGCGTCCATCGGCAGACGCGCCAGCCAGGTATTCAGCCCTCGACGATCGCCAGTTCCCAGCGCCATCCGCACGCGGCGCTCCACAAGCGTGGTGGATTGTGAGCGCATAATCGCGTCATCGCGCCATTTGGTCTGCTCGTCAGTAACGTCGTTGCCCATCAGACGCCAGGCGACAATATCGCGCAGCTCCTGAGTTTGATCGTCATTAAGCTGCTGCGCCTGCGCCAATGATGGGATCATCAAACGTGCATTTTCCGCGTCCTGACGCGCTACGCTGGCAAACGCCACCGCCGCCATCTGACGGGTAAAATCCGTAGCGCCGGTAGTACGCGCAAACGTCATCACCGAGTTAGGGTTATTTGCCAGTGCAATAATCGCTGAAGCAATGGTCTGATAATCCGCTGGCATTTGTCCGGCCAGCGCGGTAACCAGTCCGGTATTACCCGCCTTCATCGCCAGGCGAATACGTTCAAGATACGCTAACGGATCCTGAGTCCCCGATGCCCGCCATACGCCGAATAATTTGTCACAGGCGTTGGGCTGACTCTTCCCGGTCAGCCAAAGATCTTTTGCACCTTGCCAGGCTTCTTCGGCCTGCCCGGTACTCCATTTCGCATAGTAGTAATTACATTGCGCTTCGGTGGTGCCGGGCTTATCCGGGCTGAATGCTAACAACCCTCGCCAGTCTTCCCGACGTGCCAGTTCGTTCACGAAGCGCGATTGCAACGTGCGAGCTGGCGGCAGCGTTGGATTAGCGCGCACAAAATTGGTGACGGTAACGGTGGGCTGATTCATCAGATCGTCAGTAATCTGGCGATATTCAAGGTAGGGATACAGAGGATAGCTTTTCAGGCCCGGCATCATCTGCTCGACGATGTCCATCTGCCGGTTATCCCAGGCCTGCTTAATTTGTGCATAGCGATTGCGCTGTTCATCCAGAGAATCCGCTCGCGCCACTTGACTGATCGTCAGCAGACATACGCTGGCTGCCAGCAGGCGCCAGGCTACGTGTTTGGCTTTGTCCACAAGCTCTTCCTCTTATCGTGTTACGACTGTGCAGCATCATGCCGCTTAATAGATTCATGCTAATCAGACATTGCAGAAAGTGCCACGTTCCGGACACTTTTTTACTTTTGTTGCGAGTGAGATCTGCTGCAGCTGGCTGGGATTGAGTAATGAAAAAGGCTACACTTCGCCTTTGATAACTATTCATCACTATAAAAGAGGCGAAGTCCAACGTGGCTCAATTCGTTTATACCATGCATCGTGTCGGCAAAGTCGTTCCGCCGAAACGTCATATTCTTAAAAACATCTCTCTGAGCTTCTTCCCGGGTGCCAAAATCGGTGTACTCGGTCTGAACGGCGCGGGTAAATCCACCCTGCTGCGCATCATGGCCGGTATTGATACCGACATCGAGGGCGAAGCTCGTCCACAGCCGGGCCTCAAGATCGGTTACCTGCCTCAGGAGCCGAAGCTGAATCCGGAACATACCGTGCGTGAGTCCGTTGAAGAAGCGGTCGCCGACGTGGTTAACGCCCTGAAAGGCCTGGATGAAGTGTACGCGAAGTACGCCGAGCCGGATGCCGACTTCGATAAGCTTGCCGCACAGCAGGGTAAATTCGAAGAAATCATTCAGGCACACGACGGCCACAACCTGAACGTACAACTGGAGCGCGCCGCTGACGCACTCCGTCTGCCGGACTGGGATGCCAAAATTGAGAAGCTGTCCGGGGGTGAACGCCGCCGCGTCGCGCTGTGCCGCTTGCTGCTGGAAAAACCAGACATGCTGCTGCTCGACGAACCGACCAACCACCTGGATGCAGAATCCGTGGCATGGCTGGAACGCTTCCTGCACGACTTCGAAGGGACCGTGGTGGCAATTACCCACGACCGTTACTTCCTCGATAACGTGGCTGGCTGGATCCTGGAGCTTGACCGCGGCGAAGGTATTCCGTGGGAAGGTAACTACTCTTCCTGGCTGGAGCAGAAAGATCAGCGTCTGGCGCAGGAAGCCTCTCAGGAAGCGGCTCGCCGTAAATCCATTGAGAAAGAGCTGGAGTGGGTACGCCAGGGTGCGAAAGGCCGTCAGTCGAAGGGTAAAGCCCGTCTGGCACGCTTTGAAGAGCTCAATAATACCGAATACCAGAAGCGTAACGAAACCAACGAACTGTTTATCCCACCAGGACCTCGTCTGGGCGATAAAGTCGTTGAGGTTACCAACCTGCGTAAATCCTACGGCGACCGCGTCCTGATCGACGACCTGAGCTTCTCGGTACCGAAAGGCGCTATCGTCGGGATCATCGGTCCGAACGGCGCGGGTAAATCCACCCTGTTCCGCATGCTCTCCGGTGAAGAACAGCCAGATAGCGGCACCATTGAACTGGGTGAAACCGTGAAACTGGCCTCCGTTGACCAGTTCCGTGACGCAATGGATAACAGCAAAACCGTGTGGGAAGAAGTGTCTGGCGGGCTGGATATCATGAAGATCGGCAACACCGAAATGCCAAGCCGCGCTTACGTAGGCCGCTTCAACTTCAAAGGTGTTGATCAGGGTAAACGCGTCGGCGAACTGTCCGGTGGTGAGCGTGGTCGTCTGCACCTGGCGAAGCTGCTGCAGGTTGGCGGCAACATGCTGCTGCTCGATGAACCGACCAACGACCTGGATATCGAAACCCTGCGCGCACTGGAAAACGCCCTGCTGGAGTTCCCGGGCTGCGCAATGGTTATCTCGCACGACCGTTGGTTCCTCGACCGTATCGCCACCCACATTCTGGATTACCAGGATGAAGGCAAAGTCGAGTTCTTCGAAGGTAACTTTACCGAATACGAAGAGTACAAGAAACGCACGCTGGGCGCAGATGCGCTGGAACCGAAGCGTATCAAGTACAAGCGTATTTCTAAGTAATTGCCGTTAAGTGCCGGATGGCGTTGTGCGTGTCCGGCCTACGAGGTGAGTGCAACTTGTAGGCCGGACAAAGCGTTTACGCCGCCATCCGGCATTAAAATCTACCCCTGCTCACCCATCAATTCTTTCACCAGCTCCACACAGCGCAGGAAGCGGCCGTCATAGTCAGGCTCCTCGACGTGGACAAAATCGATGTTATTTTCCTGCAGCATTTCCACCAGCAGCGACTGAAACGCCTTACGGTCAACCGAACTGCCCAGACTGCGTAGTCCATCTGCCACCCACGGCGTGTTATTTTCCAGCAGAATCACCAGGTCAAAGCGGTACTCGTCGATCAGCGCCTGCACAAACGGGTGCTCACGCCCTTCGTACTTTTTACAGAACGCCTGCGTCGTGACAAAGTCGGTGTCGATAAATGCGACTTTATTGGCATATTTAACTGCAAAATCAATGTATTGCGCTTGTCCAAGCGCAATTTTATCGTAATCGGAATACTGTAGCGCCATCTCATCGCCGCCCAAATGGGAGAAGACGTAATCACGGCCATATTCCCACGCACTGGTGGTGTTGAAGATATTGGCGAGTTTGTTCACCAGCGTCGATTTTCCGCTCGACTCACCGCCGAGGATCGCCACGGTGCGCACGAAAAACGGCTTCACCTCGGTGGGGATATACTCCCAGTAGCGAAACGGGTTCTCACGGATTTGCCCGCCGCTGATGCTCATGAATGTGCGCCTGGGATCGACCAGCACCGTTTCGATTCCCAGATGTTCCAGATACTGCGGCGCATCGGCTTCTTCAGAGGTGTAGATCCAGTTTGGCTGGATCCCTTTCTCCTGCATAAACGTTTTTATGCCGTTACTCCAGACATCCCAGCCGTGCGGATAGGGCTCCATGCCTTCTTCATTAAAGGCATGAATACGGATATTTTTCTGATATTTGAAGGTTTGCAGCAGCCAGCGAAGACGGTCAGAAACCGTGGGCTGCTGTGACATGGCGCTGTCTTCAAACAGGCTACGGTCGCGCGTATCGTCATAGCCCATGATGATATGCAGCTCGTCAACCTGGCTACAGGCGCGCTGGATCAGATAGATATGCCCGGTATGCAGCGGATAAAACTTACCGAATACCACACCGATATTTTTCTGCTGACGGGGAAACTCAAGCCCGAGAAAACGGTGCAGCGCCTCCAGCTTTTGTGCGCTGGGGCTTTTGATTTTGGCATTCAGCAGCTGGCTTAAATATCCCTTGGTCATGCCACTGGCATCCGCCACCTGTTGCAGGGTACAGCCCTTTTGCTTAATGGCGGTTTTGAGATAGTCGAACGATGACACAAGAGCCTCCTGCTGGAAAAATAGCGTAACACTGCCTGATGGCGCTTCGCTTATCAGGCCTACAGGGTGAAACAAATAATTACCCTATGGATTTCTGGTGGCAGCCAACACACCTGCCGACAGAAAGACGACGGGTAATGAATTATAAGTCGTCAAACACGTTTAACGCATCCGCGAGCTTTTTAACGCCAAAAACCTGCATTCCTTCAGGCACCTTTTTCGGCACATTGGCGGCAGGGACAATCGCCCGACGGAAACCGTGCTTCGCCGCTTCAGAAATTCGCTCCTGGCCGCTGGGAACCGGGCGAATCTCCCCCGCCAGCCCCACTTCGCCAAAGACCACGAGATCGTGCGGTAGCGGCCTGTCGCGCAGGCTGGAAACCATCGCCAGCAGTAACGCAAGGTCGGCACTGGTTTCGGTGACTTTGACGCCGCCAACCACGTTAACGAACACGTCCTGGTCAGACATTTGCAGGCCGCCGTGACGGTGCAACACTGCCAGCAAGATCGCCAAACGGTTTTGTTCCAACCCGACTGCTACGCGCCGAGGGTTCGCCATCATCGAGTGATCGACCAGCGCCTGAATCTCCACCAGCAGCGGACGCGTCCCTTCCCAGACCACCATCACCGAGCTGCCGGAGGTCACTTCATCGCCACGGCTTAAGAAAATAGCGGAAGGGTTGCTGACTTCGCGCAGGCCCTGTTCGGTCATGGCGAAGACGCCAAGCTCATTCACCGCACCAAAGCGGTTTTTATGGCTACGCAGGGTACGGAAACGAGAATCCGCATCGCCGTCAAGCAGCACCGAGCAGTCAATGCAGTGCTCCAGTACTTTTGGCCCGGCCAGCGAGCCATCTTTGGTGACGTGACCGACCATGACAATCGCCACGCCGCGCGTTTTAGCAAAGCGCGTCAGGTATGCGGCGGTTTCACGCACCTGCGCCACGCTGCCCGGCGAAGACTGAATATCCGCCATGTGCATCACCTGAATGGAGTCGATGACCATCAGCTTTGGCTGCTCTTCCTCTGCAATCAGGCAAATCTGCTCAATGCTGGTTTCTGACAGCATATTCAGATTTGCCGTCGGCAGACCGAGTCGATGGGCACGCATCGCCACCTGTTGCAGCGATTCTTCCCCGGTGACGTACAGGGTCTTCATCTGCTCGGCAAGCTTGCACAGCGTTTGCAGCAGCAGGGTGGATTTCCCGGCGCCTGGATTACCGCCGATCAGAATGGCACTGCCGGGCACCACACCGCCGCCCAGCACGCGGTCAAACTCTTTAAAACCGGTAGAAAAACGCGGCAGCTCTTCCAGACTGATATCCGCCAGCTTTTGCACCTTAGCGACGCCTGCATTACCGGCATAGCCGCTGAGGCGCTCGTTACGCGCCACCGTCGGTGACGCCGCAAGACGCACCTCGGTGATGCTGTTCCAGGCCTGACAGGCGCTACATTGCCCCTGCCAGCGCGGATAATCGGCCCCGCATTCATTACATACAAAGGCGCGTTTAGGAGCTTTTGCCACGTTTTACCTCGTTATTTCTGGTTCATGCTGCCGGAGAGAATGCAGAACACCCCCATCAGGTCAGCGTGACGGATAGTAATCTCCGTCTTTTCATTCACTTTCGGCTTAGCATGGTAGGCGATCCCCAGCCCTGCCGTTTTGATCATCGGCAGATCGTTGGCGCCGTCGCCAATCGCCACCGTTTGCGTCATTGGGATTTCATATTCCTGCGCCAGTCGGGTCAGGGTGGTGGCCTTGTACTGAGCATCGACGATATCGCCAATCACGTTGCCGGTAAATTTCCCGTCCATGATCTCCAGCTCGTTCGCCACAACCGCCGTCAGGCGCAGCTTTTCGCGCAGATATTCAGCAAAGAAGGTAAAGCCACCGGAGGCTATCGCGACTTTCCAGCCCAGCGTTTCCAGCTTCAGCACCAGTTGCGTTAAGCCGGGCATCAGCGGGAGATTGTCACGTACCTGCATCAAAATATTGGCATCCGCCCCCTTCAGCGTGGCGACGCGGCTGCGCAGGCTGGCGGTAAAATCCAGCTCCCCGCGCATCGCGCGTTCCGTCACTTCTGCGACCATCTCGCCGGTTCCGGCCAGTTTAGCGATTTCGTCAATGCACTCGATCTGGATCGCCGTCGAATCCATGTCCATCACCAGCAGGCCTGGCGTGCGCAAATGCGGGATTTTCCCCAGCGGGGCAACATCCAGTTTGGCATCATGCGCCAGTTTTGTTGCCCGCGGCGTTAACGATCCCGCGAGGCGAATCACCTGATAATCCTCGACGCACCAGGCCGCCACAATCACCATCGCCGCCCCCAGTTTGCTCTGGTATTGCGTTAAGCGTTGTTTATCCAGCCCACGACCATACAGCAGCCAGCCGCTACGGCCCGCGTGGTAATCCAGTGGCATCACTTCATCACCACTTAAAGAGAGAGGCAGACCTGGCCACAGAGAGACATCTTCAGGTAGATCGCACCAGGTAATGTTAGGCATTAAAGCTCCTGTAAAATCGTTCGGGTCGGAATCATCAGGGGAAAATAACGCATGAGGCTACCCTGTAACCAGCGCTTCTGGCAACATTAAGTCTCAAATTTTCAGCAGGTGGAATATGGCTCGCGCAAAACTGAAATTCCGACTTCATCGTGCAGTGATTGTATTGTCCTGCCTCGCGCTGCTCGTCGCCCTGATGCAGGGCGCGTCGTGGTTTAGTCAAAACCATCAACAGCAGCGAAATCCGCAGCTGGAAGAGCTGGCCCGCACGCTGGCCCGCCAGGTTGCATTAAACGTCGCGCCGCTGATGCGTACCGAAACGCCGGATGAAAAACGCATCGCTGTCGTGCTGCGCCAACTCACCGACGAGAGCCGTATTCTCGATGCGGGCGTCTATGATGAACAGGGCGATCTCATTACGCATGCCGGTGAGAGCGTGAATGTTCGCGACCGGCTGGCGCTGGACGGTAAAAAAGCCGGGGGCTATTTTAATCAGCAAATTGTCGAACCCATTCAGGGCAAAAATGGTCCGCTGGGCTACCTGCGCCTGACGCTGGATACCCATACCCTTGCCACCGAGGCCAAACAGGTGGATAACACCACCAACATTCTACGCCTGATGCTGCTCCTGTCACTGGCGATTGGCGTGGTATTAACCCGGACATTACTGCAAGGTAAGCGCACCCGCTGGCAACAATCGCCGTTCCTGCTGACCGCCAACAAACCGGTGCAGGAAGAAGACAGCGAGAAAAAAGAGTAATTCACCAGGAAGGAAATCAACCATGACCACATTACGCCTGCTTATCTCCGACTCTTACGATCCGTGGTTTAATCTGGCGGTTGAAGAGTGCATTTTTCGTCAAATGCCCGCCACGCAGCGCGTGCTGTTTTTATGGCGCAACGCCGATACGGTGGTCATAGGCCGGGCGCAAAACCCGTGGAAAGAGTGCAATACCCGACGCATGGAAGAGGATAACGTCCGGCTGGCTCGCCGTAGCAGCGGCGGCGGCGCGGTGTTTCACGATCTCGGTAATACCTGCTTTACCTTTATGGCTGGCAAACCGGAATACGACAAAACCATCTCCACCGCTATCGTACTCAATGCCCTGAACGCACTGGGCGTCAACGCCGACGCCTCCGGGCGTAACGATCTGGTGGTCAAAACGGCCGAAGGCGATCGCAAAGTTTCAGGTTCGGCGTATCGAGAAACCAAAGATCGCGGGTTCCACCACGGTACGCTGCTGCTGAATGCCGATCTCAGTCGTCTGGCGAATTACCTCAACCCTGATCAGAAAAAGCTTCAGGCGAAGGGGATCACCTCCGTGCGTGGTCGGGTCGCGAATCTGGTTGAACTGCTGCCTGAGATCACTCATGAAAAAATCTGTGAAGCCGTGACCGACGCCTTTTTCCAACACTACGGCGAACGCGTGGCGGCTGAAATTATCTCCCCGGATAACACGCCGGATCTGCCCAACTTCGCCGAAACGTTTGCCCGCCAGAGCAGCTGGGAGTGGAACTTTGGTCAGGCCCCTGCCTTCTCTCATCTGCTGGATGAGCGTTTTACCTGGGGTGGCATCGAGTTACATTTCGACGTGGAGAAAGGCCATATCACCCGCGCGCAGGTCTTTACCGACAGCCTCAATCCCGCGCCATTAGAAGCGCTGGCGGACAGCTTGCAAGGGTGTCTGTATCGGGCGGACAGGCTGCAACAGGAGTGCGAGGCGTTGATTGGCGATTTCCCGCAACAGGAAAAAGAGCTACGAGAACTGTCGGCGTGGATAGCGAGAGCGGTACGCTAGTTGTCTTTACGCCAGCCGCTGAATAACTAACGCAGCTGACGTCAGTTTTTCCAACATGGCGCGGGCAATCTGGCGAAATCCCGCGCTGATACGCCCATCATCGGCAACCTGCTGCCAAAATGCTTTGGCTAATGGCAGGGCGTATTCCCATGCGGCTCTGCTAACCGTCGCATCGACTTTTATATCAACGGCTTCATTACGCAGTGAGCCCGCAGCAGAGGGAGCAAACGACATTGGCAACATGTCATAAACAGGGGCTAGCGCCATTGGCGGTGCGGATAAATAGAACGAGAGATTACCCGCATGCATATCGCTGTTGGCTATCAAGCGACCAAATGCCCAGATATTCTCAGTTTGCTCACAAGAATCTGCATCAACATAGCCCTGGACTGCCAGATGGTGCGTGACCGCAGGCCAGCTCCCCGGAGAAGAAACATACTCGCTTTGCAAGGACTCAAGAGAGACTATTGGCCTTCTGCCGTGTACGCCCACACAATCAAATCTGGCGCTCTCGAGGAACACCTGTCCCCCGTCACTGCGATAAACCGTCGTACTGCTCGCAGGAATACAGGCCCCGGACAACACCGATAGTGCAATTGATTCGGCTATCAGCAGATCGCCCCAACGCACAGAAACAATGCTTTGTTCCTGGGCGCTAAACTTAACGAACACATTCTGATTACCCAACACTGACTGCACACAGCAGGCGAATTTAGGCTGTTCACCTCCGGCAGAGGAACCAATGATTTCACCCGCTAATGCTTCCTCAGCCAACTGCTGAAAACGCGAAACTTTATCAGAGTGAGCAATCGCAATCGGTTCTGGCGCGTCAATCCAGCGCTGATAGTTATCTTCACCAATGATCCATCCCCCTGTATTTTCACCTGCGTACGCTCGGAGTGCATACAGCACCTCATCTTCCTGCCACAAGCGAATATCATCCGGAAGATGGGTATATCCCGCGACGGCTCTTCCCCAGGCTCGCCCTAAAAAACCCTGTGGTCGGAGATCGGTGATATACCAGGGAAGGCCATCAAACCACTGCCATTCCCCTGAAGACAGCGCAACCAGGCAACTACCCTGTGGCCAACAAGGGTAAACAACGCCAAATTTACAGGCGTTCCCCTGAGCATCAACCCGCCACAGCGGGAACGACATCGTGCCGCGAATCGGCTTGATAAGCGCATAGCGCGTTGCTCGCGCTTTACCAAACTGTACGACCTCTTCATGCGCTGAAACAAGACGAGAAAAGGTTGCCTGGCTGATTGCCAGCGACTGTCGCAGCTCAGGGGCAGAACGTGGCCCTTGTAATAGCAAATCAGTTAATGCACTCATTGATGGATAGATTTATGAATAGATACTTGAATACACTAAATAGCATACATGGGTGAAATGTAAACATAAAAAAATGAGGGATTTAAATTAATGAATAGATTCATGAGAGGCAGGAGGCGAATATCGCCTCCTGTTAAAACAGTTACTCTTTATCGCCCAGCAGCACGGATTCCAGCGCGATTTTGATCATGTCGTTGAAGGTCGTCTGACGTTCAGCAGCAGTGGTCTGCTCGTGAGTACGGATATGGTCGGACACGGTGCAAATGGTCAGCGCTTTCGCACCAAACTCAGCCGCAACACCGTAGATACCCGCCGCTTCCATTTCCACGCCCAGCACGCCGTATTTTTCCATCACGTCGAACATTTCGCCGTCCGGCGAGTAGAACAGGTCAGCGGAGAACAGGTTGCCCACGCGCGCGTCTACGCCCAGCGCTTTGGCCGCATCAACAGCATTACGCACCATGTCGAAGTCAGCGATAGCAGCGAAGTCATGATCTTTGAAGCGGATACGGTTAACTTTGGAGTCGGTGCAAGCACCCATGCCAATAACCACGTCGCGCAGTTTTACGTCCATACGCACAGCGCCACAGGAGCCTACGCGGATGATTTTCTTCACGCCGAAATCGGTGATCAGTTCTTTGGTGTAGATGGAGCAGGATGGGATACCCATGCCGTGACCCATCACGGAGATCTTACGGCCCTTGTAAGTCCCGGTGAAGCCTAACATGCCGCGAACGTTGTTCACTTCACGGACATCTTCGAGGAAAGTTTCAGCAATGTGCTTCGCACGCAGCGGGTCGCCAGGCATCAATACGACGTCAGCGAAATCACCCATTTCTGCATTAATATGTGGAGTTGCCATCTTTTATCCTTATTTCGTTGTTATTGCCTGATGGCGGCTACGCCTTATCAGGCCTACAAAACCGTAGGCCCGGTAAGCTTGCGCCACCGGGCAATTGCATCACAGCATGTTTTTACCGTAGTCCATTGGCGACGTACCAAAGTAGCTCGCCAGCGTCTGACCGATATCCGCGAAGGTTTCGCGATGACCCAGTGAACCTGGTTTGACTTTCGGGCCGTAGATCAACACCGGAATGTGTTCACGAGTGTGGTCAGTGCCCGGCCAGCTTGGGTCACAGCCATGGTCAGCGGTCAGGATCAGAATGTCATCTTCCCCTACCAGCTCCATCAGCTCAGGCAGACGACGGTCGAACAGCTCCAGACCTGCTGCATAACCGGCGATATCGCGACGATGGCCCCAGGAGGAGTCGAAGTCGACGAAGTTGGTGAAGACAATGGTCTCATCACCCGCTTCTTTCATCTCTTTGATGGTGGCGTCGAACAGCGCGTCCAGACCGGTCGCTTTCACTTTTTTAGTGATACCGCAGTTCGCGTAAATGTCGGCAATCTTACCCACAGAAACAACATGGCCTTTTTTCTCGTCGACCAGTTTCTGCAGAACAGTTGCCGCTGGCGGTTCTACGGCCAGGTCGTGACGGTTACCGGTACGCTGGAAGTTACCGGCTTTATCGCCAATAAACGGACGGGCGATCACGCGACCAATGTTGTAGCCGCCTTCGGTCAGTTCTTCACGAGCGATTTCGCACAGCTCGTAGAGTTTATCCAGACCGTAGGTCTCTTCGTGGCAGGCAATCTGGAACACGGAGTCAGCGGATGTATAGAAAATCGGCTTGCCGGTTTTCATATGTTCTTCGCCCAGTTGATCCAGAATGACCGTACCGGAAGAGTGGCAGTTGCCGAGGTAGCCCGGCAGGTTGGCGCGCTTAACCAGCTTGTCCAGCAGCTCCTGCGGGAAGCTGTTTTCATGATCGGAGAAGTAACCCCAGTCAAACAGCACCGGCACACCGGCGATTTCCCAGTGACCAGACGGCGTGTCTTTGCCGGAAGAGAGTTCATGCGCCCATGCGTAGGCACCGATCACTTCCGCATTACCGTCCATTCCGGCGGCAATTTTACCTGTAGAACCTTCGTGAGCTTTCACCAGGCCCAGGCGGGTCAGGTTAGGCAAATTCAGCGGACCTTTGCGACCATTGTCAGCTTCGCCTTTCGCACAGGCTTCTGCAATATGCCCCATAGTATCGGCACCAACGTCGCCAAAGCGGTCAGCGTCTTCAGTCGCACCTATACCAAAGGAGTCCAGCACCATAATAAATGCACGTTTCATATTATTCTCCGTACCTTTTGCGCCGCAAAAAAGCGATCAGATCAGTATACAGTTATTCGGTTATACGACGATAGACTGTCGGTGTAATTTCTGGCGCTTTGTCGTCAAGGCTGATTGCCGCTTTGACCGCTTTCGCCGCTTCCTGCCAGCTGGCTTCATCTTTGGCATGGATCACCGCCAGCGGACGCTGCCCGTCTACGCTGTCGCCCAGACGCGCCATGTCGCTAAAGCCAACGCTGTAATCAATGGTGTCCGATGCCTGACGACGACCGCCGCCCATGGAAACCACCGCCATCCCCAGCGCACGGGTATCCATTGCGCTGACAAAACCTTCGGTATCAGCATATACCGCTTTGCTGAGCATTGCCGTCGGCAGGTACTTCGCATAATTTTCCACAAAGTCGGTCGGGCCTTTTTGCGCAGCGACCATGCGACCAAAAATTTCCGCCGCTTTACCGTTATCCAACACCGCCTGCAGCTTGACGCGGGCTTCGGTATCGTCTTTCGCCAGTTTGCCGGAGATCAGCATTTCCACACACAGCGCCATGGTGACGTCTAACAAACGTGGATTGCGGTATTCACCAGTCAGGAACTGCACCGCTTCGCGGACTTCTACTGCGTTACCGGCGCTGGAAGCCAGCACCTGGTTCATATCGGTTAACAGTGCGGTGGTACGCACGCCTGCCCCGTTCGCCACGCCAACAATTGCTTCGGCAAGGGCTTCAGAAAGCTCGTAGGTTGGCATAAAGGCGCCGCTGCCAACTTTTACATCCATGACCAGCGCATCCAGCCCTTCCGCCAGCTTTTTCGCCAGGATCGAACCGGTGATCAGCGGGATGGAATCCACCGTCGCGGTAATGTCGCGGGTGGCATAAAAACGTTTATCCGCCGGTGCGAGCGAGCTGGTTTGCCCAATAATCGCCACACCCACGTCTTTAATAATTTCACGGAAACGCGCGTCATCCGGGAAAATGTCAAATCCCGGGATCGCTTCCAGTTTATCCAGCGTACCGCCGGTATGACCCAGACCCCGCCCGGAAATCATCGGAATATAGCCGCCGCATGCTGCGACCATTGGACCTAACATCAGTGACGTTACATCACCCACGCCGCCGGTAGAGTGCTTATCCACAATCGGGCCGTTCAGCTGCAGACTTTTCCAGTCCAGCACGGTTCCTGAATCACGCATTGCCATGGTCAGCGAAACACGCTCAGGCATTGTCATATCGTGGAAGAAAATGGTCATCGCCAGGGCGGCGATTTGCCCTTCAGAGATGGTGTTGTCGCGAATACCGTTAATAAAGAAACGAATTTCTTCATCACTCAGCGCATGACCATCACGTTTTTTACGAATAATTTCTTGTGCGAGAAACAAGGGAACCTCCCGATTATGGGCCGGGTAAGCAATGCGCCACCCGGCAAGTCGTATTCATGCCGGATGGCGGCTTGCGCCTTATCCGGCCTACGATGGGCAATAAAAACTTAGTAGCTGCTTGCACTCTTACCGTCGCCGTGACCCAGCGCCTTCAGCAAGCTTGCCAGCAGGCTGGATGCGCCAAAGCGATAGTGACGGGAATCCGCCCAGTCTGCGCCAAACAGTTCATCAGCAATGGCGAGGAATTGCTGCGCGTCTTCCGCAGTACGCACGCCGCCAGCCGGTTTGAAACCAACGGTTTTCGAAACGCCCATATCGCGGATCACTTCCATCATGATGCGTGCGCTTTCCGGCGTCGCATTAACCGGGACTTTACCGGTAGAGGTCTTGATGAAATCAGCCCCTGCTTTGATGGAGATTTCAGATGCTTTGCGAATCAACGCTTCTTCTTTCAGTTCACCGGTTTCGATGATCACTTTCAGCAGCACGTTTGCCGCTGCACACGCCTCTTTACAGGCTTTCACCAAGTCAAAACCGACCTGCTCATTACCAGCAATCAGCGCACGATAAGGGAATACCACATCAACTTCGTCTGCGCCGTAGGCAATCGCTGCACGGGTTTCTGCCAGCGCAATATCGATGTCATCGTTGCCGTGCGGGAAGTTGGTTACCGTTGCAATACGGATATCCGGCGTGCCCTGCTCGTTCAGCGTTTTACGCGCAATAGGGATGAAACGCGGATAGATACAGATTGCCGCCGTGTTACCCACCGGGGTTTTTGCCTGATGACACAGCGCGATCACTTTATCGTTGGTGTCGTCATCATTCAGGGTGGTCAGGTCCATCAGTTTCAGGGCACGCAGGCTGCTTGCTGTTAAATCGGTCATAACATTCTCCAACGGCATCGCCGTATAAAATTTCACCTTGCGAGTTTGTTAGTATTCTAACATCCGCTCGCTATTACACTTCGATATACATCACAGTTAATGAAAACCACATACAGATTTGCATTACTCTAATGAGATCTACTTCAAATAATCGAGCTTTACTGGCGAGAAGCGATGGCATCAGGCGCATCCGGATCAAAGGTTGAGGATCGGTTGCTTCCTACAATGTTGCTTAACCTTCGGCACATAAAGGAATCGACGATGCCCACTTCAAGCGAACTCGCGCTGCAACAGCGCTGCCAACAAATCGTGACCAGTCCGGTGCTCAGCCCTGAGCAGAAACGCCACTTTCTGGCACTGGAGGCAGAAAACGCACTGCCTTATCCGCAGTTGCCTGCTGAAGCACGCCAGGCGTTGGATGACGGGGTTATCTGCGATATGTACGAAGGTCATGCCCCGTTCAAACCACGTTATGTTTTGCCCAATTATGCGCATTTTCTGGCCAACGGTTCAGCCTGGCTGGAGCTGGAAGGTGCACAGGATCTTGATGACGCCTTATCCTTGCTCACCATTCTGTACCACCATGTTCCGTCAGTGACGTCGATGCCGGTGTACCTTGGTCAGCTCGATGCCCTGCTGCAACCGTATGTTAGAATTCTAACACAAGAAGAGATCGATATTCGAATAAAACGTTTCTGGCGGTATCTCGACAGAACCCTGCCAGACGCCTTTATGCATGCCAATATTGGCCCGGCCGATACGCCGATCACCCGCGCCATTTTACGTGCAGATGCAGATCTAAAGCAGGTTTCGCCTAATCTTACCTTTATTTATGATCCACAAATCACACCTGACGACCTGCTGTTAAACGTGGCGCAAAATATTTGCGAATGCAGTAAACCGCATATTTCCAACGGCCCTGAAAATGATAAAATTTTCACAAAAGGCCATTATGGCGTCGTCAGTTGTTACAACTCGCTGCCGCTGGCGGGCGGCGGAAGTACGCTGGTTAGGCTGAACCTGAAAGCCATCGCAGAGCGCAGCACGTCTGTCGATGACTTCTTTACGCACACCCTACCGCACTATTGCCAGCAGCAAATTGCCATCATTGATTCACGGTGTGAATTCCTCTATGAGAAATCACATTTCTTTGAGAATAGCTTCCTGGTGCAGGAAGGGTTGATTGATCCCGAACGTTTTGTGCCGATGTTTGGTATGTACGGCCTGGCGGAGGCGGTAAACCTGCTGTGTGAGAAGGCCGGGCTGAACGCACGCTACGGCAAAGATGAGAGCGCTAATGAGATGGGCTATCGGATCAGCGCCCAGCTTGCCGACTTTGTGGCCAACACACCGGTGAAATACGGCTGGCAGCAGCGGGCGATGCTGCATGCGCAGTCGGGGATCAGTTCAGACATTGGCACCACGCCGGGCGCGCGTCTGCCGTATGGTGACGAGCCGGATCCTATTACTCATCTGCAAACCGTGGCCCCGCATCACGCGTATTATCACGCCGGGATCAGCGACATCCTCACGCTGGATGAAACCATCAAGCGTAACCCACAGGCGCTGGTACAGCTTTGCCTGGGCGCGTTTAAAGCCGGAATGCGTGAATTCACTGCCAACGTCAGCGGTAACGATCTGGTCCGCGTCACCGGTTATATGGTGCGCCTGTCGGATCTGGAAAAATACCGTGCCGAAGGCTCACGCACCAACACCACCTGGCTGGGCGAAGAGGCCGCTCGCAATACTCGCATTCTGGAACGTCAACCTCGCGTGATGAGTCATGAACAGCAGATGCGCTTCAGTAAGTAGGCTGATCCCTTTCTCCTGCGTCGACGGGCCGGGCAGTCGCCTGGCCCTGTTCCTGCAAGGGTGCAATCTGCGCTGTAAAAATTGCCACAATCCGTGGACGATGGGGCGATGCAACGATTGCGGGGAGTGCGTACTGCATTGTCCACATGACGCCTTAAGTCTGAGTGCGGGAAAAGTGTGGTGGCAGTCCGATGTTTGCCAGCAGTGCGACACCTGCCTACAAATGTGCCCGCAGCAGGCCACGCCAATGACGCAGACGATGAGCGTCGATGAGGTGCTGCATCACATTCGTAAGGCATCGTTGTTTATTGAAGGGATAACCGTGAGCGGCGGTGAGGCGACAACGCAGCTTCCTTTCGTGATTGCGCTGTTCTCAGCGATCAAAGCCGATCCGCACCTGCAACACCTGACCTGCATGGTGGACAGCAACGGCATGCTGCGTGAAACCGGCTGGGAGAAGCTGCTGCCGGTTTGCGATGGTGTCATGCTGGATTTAAAAGCCTGGGACAGCGCATGTCATTTGCAGCTCACCGGGCGCGATAACGCGGCAATCAAGCGCAGTATTCTCTTTCTGGCCGAGCGGGGAAAACTGGCGGAGCTTCGCCTGCTGGTCATTCCCGGACACGTTGATTACCTGCAGCACGTTGATGCGCTGGCCGCGTTTATTCACCGCCTGGGCAACATTCCCGTGCGGCTTAACGCGTTTCATGCGCATGGCGTGTATGGTGAAGCCAAAGCCTGGCCGAGCGCGACGCCAGAAGACGTGGAGCAACTGGCGCAAGGGCTGCGCGAACGCGGTGTGAATAATATGATCTTCCCGGCGCTGTACCTGTGAAATGCCGGATGGCGGCTATGCCTTATCCGGCCTACACACGAGGTCAATCCGTAGGCCGGATAAGACGCTTTTGCGTCGCATCCGGCACTCAACAATCACACCGTAAACAATGCCGTCGTATTGCGATACAACGCCTCGGCGATGACCTCTGCAGGCTCCGGGCGCAGCTCACATAATACTTCAAACACCCTGGTGACCTGCTCCGGGCGATTGGGCTGACCCTGAAAGCCGTTGAGCGGCATATCCGGCGCATCGGTTTCCAGCAGCAAGGATCCCAGCGGCAGCCGCGCCATCACCTCGCGCGTTTTGCTGGCACGGGGATAGGTAATGGTTCCGCCCACGCCAATTTTGTATCCCAGCTGCACAAAGCGTTCCGCCTGCTGCAAGCTCCCGGCAAAGCCATGCACTACGCCGGCACGCGGTAGCGCATGGCGCTTAAGGTGCATCGCCAGTTTGTCATGAGTACGTCGTGAATGCAGAATCACCGGCAGTTCGTAGCGTTTCGCCAGTTGAAGCTGCGCGTCCAGCATCCTTTCCTGCTTGTCGAACTGCGGATCGTCACGATACAAATCCAGTCCTATCTCCCCTACCGCCACCACCTTCTGTACACGCTTTTCCAGCGCCTGTTGCAACTGGTCCAGGGCATCATCGTCATGATGTTCAATCACAATCGGATGTAAACCCAGAGCTGCAAATAGCGGGGGGTAGGTTTGCGCCAACGTCAGCACGCGGGAAAAGTTCGCCGCCTCGGTCGCCGGCATAATAATGCGGCTCACACCGGCTTCAATTGCCCGCTGAATGCTGGCAGGTTCGTCGCCGGTGAACGGCGGAAAATCAAAATGACAATGCGTATCGATAAACCGATAGCTCACGCCAGATCCTCATGGCTAAACGTCGTGTCGTTGGCCTGAGGTGCATCGGCCACCACGGGTATAAGGGCATCGTTGGCAACCGGTGCCGGAGGGACCACCACCGGTCCAGGCACCATAATCTTCGGCGTCTGGCGGGGCAACGGTGTGTTTTTCGCCAACAGTTTACCGACGGTCGCCAAAAAGTAACGTCCACACAGGCGTCCGGTTTTGTAGTCTTCCCGCAGGGCCGGAATTCGGCTTCCCAGCGCCATACTGTGGAGCGGCTTGGGCGGATAGATCTCAAAGATACGCAGCTTACCCGGCGGTTTTTCAATAAAACTCTGAATGGCGCGGTAGCTGGCCTCATGATGCTGCACCAGATTGACCAGCGGTTGCAGGCTGCTTTCCCCCAGCCAACGTTCCATGCGTTTGAACCACTGCGGGGTGTAGTACATTTGCGAGGGCACGGTGCGGATCACCACCAGCGTTTTCGCCCCCTGCTTTACCGCCTGCTGAACGGGGATGGCGTCACTGACCCCACCGTCCAGATAGTTCACGCCGTCCAGCGCTACCCCGCTACGATAAAATCCAGGAATGGCGCTGGACGCACGCAGAAGGTCGAGCCAGTTTTGTCGGTTCGGCGAAAAATAACCCGGCGTGTAGTCATCTCCGCGACAGGCGCACATGTAAAACGCTTTTCCCGCGGCAAATAACTGTTCGGCATGGTCTATCGCCAGCGGCATCTGCGCGGCGGTGGCCTCTACCAGCCAGTCGAGATCGATGAGATTTCCCCCGCGCACAAACCGCACCGGGTCAAAGAATTCACGTCGGGTGGTGTAGCGCATAATCACTTTGCGCCCGTAGCCCGGCTGGTTGCAGAGATAGGCCGACAGGTTTTGCGCACCAGCGGACGTCCCGTAGAAGAGATCAAAAGGATTAAACTGCGCGCGCATAAACTCGTCCAGCACGCCCGCGGTAAAAATGCCTCTTTGCCCTCCGCCCTCGCACACCAGCGCCATGCTGCCGGGTTGAAACGGACGTAACGATAACGGCGCAATATTACCGAGCGTGACGGGTATTCTCTGCCCCACCTCTGCCTTCCTGTTTTTTTTATGATAGAGCGACAAAGTAACGCAAATTACGTATCACTAAAACCGTAAAAGCCAGTCCGCTGGACTGGCTGAGTAGCAATTTTTCTTTACGGTTTACTAACTAGGGTCGTTTACGCCCGGTAAACAGGCTGACCAGGAACAGAATAATCCCCACCACGAAGACAATTTTCGCTGCACCTGCAGCGGTACCCGCCAGTCCACCAAAGCCCAGAGCGGCGGCAATTAACGCGATAACCAGAAATATGATGCCCCAACGAAACATACGCTTCTCCTTTACCATAGTTAATGTCAACCGCTTGATATGGGCGCTCAGGCCGCCCATTGCGATATTTTAGTGTGGTGCACAACGCGCCTTCCGACAAATATCAGGTTGGCGAATTAAGTCGAATTACTGAGTTTTGAGGTCGTTTTTAACGCTTTTCACGCCATCAACGGCTTTGGCGATACTCTCAGCACGCTCGATTTGCGCCTGTGAGTCAACGGTGCCTGAAAGCTGAACCACGCCATCGGTGGTCTCCACTTTCACTTTGCGAGAAGGAACGATGTCATCAGCCAGCAATTTGGCTTTGACTTCACTGGTGGTTGCCGTATCGCCCGCATAGCCTTTTACAGAAGTGCCTTTGCTGTCACGCACGTGCAGTTTGTCGCTCACGGAGGTAACTCCCTCAACGCCTTTCGCCACTTTTACCGCTTCTTCTGCCTGCGCCTGGCTTTCAACAAATCCGCTTAACGTGACCACTTTCTGGTCTGTTTTAACCGAAATATCGGTGCTCTTAATGCTTTCGTGATCGACCAGCGCGGCTTTCACTTTTGCGGTTATGGAGCTGTCATCCATGAAATCGCCGACTTTATTCATCGAGCTATCGACTTTCTGCCCTGCGCTTTCAAGACCGGATTGCCCTTTATCGGTGGTCGCGTTTTCTGCAAATGCAGACCCCGTGGCAACAGCAGACGTCAGCATCACAGCCAGCAGCGTTTTTGAGATCTTCAGTTTTGTCATTGTCATCGATTTAATCCTTTTTTTGCTCATATCGATGCTCTGCCGCTTATCGGGCTGAGCCAGCAACTCATCTCGTAATCAAAATAAATATCAGCTAAAACAACTAAGATGAGGAAGTAACGTAGAATTTAAAGCCGATATTTATGTCATCACATTGTTAAATATAGATCACAATTTTGATGCTGCAGACAAATACGGTCAAAAAATAGGCGAAATGAGGAAAAAGTGCGGGATTTAAGAACATTCCGTAAGGGATTAATAAGGCAGGGAAAGTCGCAGGGCACGGCATAAGCCGCACCCTGGAAGGTCGATTAGTGTTCGCGCGTTTTACGGAACGTCACGTCTGGATAACGTTCCTGGGTGAGGTTCAGGTTAACCATGGTCGGGGCGATATAGGTTAGGTTATCGCCGCCATCCAGCGCCAGCTGAATTTCGTTTTTACGCTTAAACTCTTCGAATTTCTTCACGTCTGAGCATTCTACCCAGCGCGCGGTCGCCACGTTGACCGATTCGTAGATCGCTTCAACGTTGTATTCGCTTTTCAGGCGGGAAACGACGACGTCAAACTGCAGCACACCAACGGCACCGACGATCAGGTCGTTGTTGGCAATTGGACGGAAGACCTGCACCGCACCTTCTTCAGACAGCTGTACCAGCCCTTTCAGCAGCTGTTTTTGCTTCAACGGATCTTTCAGGCGAATACGACGGAACAGTTCCGGCGCGAAGTTCGGAATACCGGTGAACTTCATCATCTCACCCTGGGTAAAGGTGTCGCCAATCTGAATGGTGCCGTGGTTGTGCAGACCGAGGATATCGCCCGGGTAGGCTTCTTCCACGTGAGAGCGGTCACCCGCCATAAAGGTCAGCGCATCAGAAATCACCACGTCTTTACCAATGCGCACCTGACGCATTTTCATGCCTTTCTCGTACTTGCCGGAAACCACACGCATGAACGCCACGCGGTCGCGGTGTTTCGGGTCCATATTGGCCTGAATTTTAAACACAAAACCGGTGAATTTCTCTTCAGATGCCTCAACGATGCGGGTGTCGGTTTTGCGCGGCATAGGCGCAGGCGCCCACTCCACCAAACCGTCGAGCATATGGTCAACGCCGAAGTTACCTAACGCGGTTCCGAAAAACACTGGGGTGATTTCACCGGCGAGGAACAATTCCTGGTCGAACTCGTTAGACGCGCCCTGCACCAGTTCCAGCTCGTCGCGCAGCTGCTGCGCCAGGTCTTCACCGACGGCAGCATCCAGATCCGGATTATTCAGGCCTTTAACAATACGGACTTCCTGAATGGTGTGACCTTTACCGGTCTGGTACAGATAAGTTTCGTCTTTATACAGGTGGTAAACACCTTTGAACAATTTACCGCAGCCAATCGGCCAGGTAATTGGCGCGCAGCCAATTTTCAGTTCGTTTTCGACTTCATCCAGCAGCTCCATCGGATCGCGGATATCACGGTCGAGTTTGTTCATAAACGTCAGGATCGGCGTATCGCGCAGACGCGTTACTTCCATCAGCTTACGGGTACGGTCTTCTACACCTTTCGCGGCGTCGATAACCATCAGGCAGCAGTCCACCGCCGTCAGCGTACGGTAGGTATCTTCCGAGAAGTCTTCGTGCCCTGGGGTATCCAGCAGGTTAACCAGGCAGTCATGATACGGAAATTGCATCACAGAGGTGGTAATAGAGATACCACGCTGCTTTTCCATCTCCATCCAGTCTGATTTCGCGTGCTGGTTAGAGCCGCGGCCTTTAACGGTACCGGCGGTCTGGATTGCCTGTCCGAATAACAGCACCTTTTCGGTGATCGTCGTTTTACCGGCATCCGGGTGAGAAATAATGGCAAAGGTGCGGCGTTTGGCCACCTCTTGCAAATAAGGAGACAACGTCATAGTTCAATCTTCTTGAGTAAGCGCGGCTCTACGTCACGCATGTTGAATACGAAAAATTGCGGCTATTTTACCCATCAATGGGGGGGAGGCAATCAGTGTTTACACAGGAGTTGTTCCAGTTCGCTTAATGAAGCCACGGTCCAGGTCGGTTGAATGCCCACCGGCTGTTCGCGTTGGTGCGCATTTAGCCAGCAGGTTGATAGCCCGGAATTGATGCCACCCAGAATATCGGACTCCGCCGTGTCACCCACCATCAGCACGCGGGAGCGTTCGGGATTGCCCGCCTGCTCCAGCGCATAATCAAAAATACGCGGGTCGGGTTTTGCCACGCCAACCTGCTCAGAAATAACCATCAGGTCAAAGTAATCGCGCAGACCGGTGCGCTCAAGACGGATTTGCTGCAACGCGGTAAACCCGTTGGTAATAATACCGATTTTCGTTTTGCCACGAATCGTATTCAGCAGCGACACCGCACCTGGCAACGGAGAGCAGATTTCTGCCATCGCATTAATAAACGCATCATTGAGCGACCCAGGCGGCACGTTCAGACGCTCAGCCCAGCTCAGGAAACGGGCATGCTGCAGTTGTAATGAGGTGATCGCACCGTTTTGATAATCCACCCACAGTGGTTTATTCACGGCCTGGTAGTCCTGAAAATCCTCAGCGGTAAAGGTAATGCTGTAGTCAAGAAACATCCGCTGCAGGCCGGTAAACGCGTCAAATGTGAACAGCGTTTCGTCGGCATCAAAGAAAATCCAGTCCCACTTCTTCATCATTACACCTTGTCTTACATACTGATTGGCAATGCCATAATAATGGCGTCTTCGTGGCCGTCGGCTGTCGGGTAGTAATTGCGGCGGATCGTCGCCTCGTTAAAGCCCAGGCTTTCGTACAGCGCAATCGCCGCAGCGTTCGAGGCGCGCACTTCTAACCACAGCGTCAGAATGCCGCGTTTTTCCAGCTCGTCGATCAGGTACTCCAGTAGCTCACGTCCCAATCCCCGTCGCTGAAAATCAGGATCGACGGCAATGTTGAACAGCGTGGCTTCATCCAGCACGACCTGCGTTATCGCAAAGGCGGCCATCGTTCCATCAACGGTTAACTGATAGTTGAGATAGCGATCGCCCTGGTTGCTGGCAAATGTTTTTTCGCTCCATGGAAAAGCATGGGCGCGTTTTTCAATCTGAAATGCTGCGGGTAAATCAGTCGGATTGAGGGAAGAAATCGTGTTCATATGCGCAGATTTGTTGCCATAAGGCGGCGCGTGCCGCTGGGTTTTCCCGTAATTCATTAAACGCAGGACTGGTGACCTGAGCGCCATCCAGTTGCAGAGGCTCTTCGGTTCCCAGCCGCCAGCTATTACAGCGACTGCCTTGCGGCAGCATGGCGACACGGTCTGGCGTCAGTTGTAAAACCTGATCCGCACTGACGGTCAATGCGCGTAAAATATCGTTCATCAACGGTTCGGTTAACGCGGGTGGCTCCGCCGCGACCATCACCAGACGGACGTGCGCAGGAATGGAAATCGCGATCTCCCCTTGCAGTGCGCCAGGACGGCGCAGCGACCACTGCGTAATGCCCAGTTGCTGTAACTGCCAGTCTCGTCGGGATGTCATAGCGAAACACTCCTGTCTATCAGGGGCGCAAATATAGCAAATCTGTCGAATCTACGCCAACAAACAACGATACACGACATCCCGCAGGCCGCCTTGATTCAGCTTGACTGATTTTGTGTATATAATCGCAACCTGTATAAATTGAGGAGCATTCCATGTCTGCTTTTACCCCGGCAAGTGAAGTCTTGCTGCGCCACAGTGATGATTTCGAACAAAGCCGTATTCTGTTTGCCGGTGATTTGCAGGATGACCTGCCTGCCCACTTCGACAGTGCCGCCAACCGCGCACATACCCAACAACTCCACCACTGGCAAGTGCTAAACCGCCAGATGGGCGATAACGTACGCTTTAGCCTCGTAGCCCAGGCCGAAGACGTTGCGGACAGCGATACGCTGATCTATTACTGGCCGAAGAATAAGCCGGAAGCCCAGTTCCAACTGATGAATATTCTGTCGCTGCTGCCGGTCGGCACCGATATTTTTGTCGTTGGCGAGAACCGCAGTGGTGTACGCAGCGCGGAGCAGATGCTGGCCGAATACGCACCGCTGAATAAAATCGACAGCGCACGCCGCTGTGGTCTCTATCACGGTCGCCTGGAAAAACAGCCGGTCTTTGATGCCGAAAAATACTGGGACGAGTACAGCGTCGACAACCTGACCATCAAAACGCTGCCGGGCGTGTTCAGCCGTGACGGCCTGGATGTCGGCAGCCAACTGCTGCTCTCAACCCTGACGCCGCACACCAAAGGTAAAGTGCTGGATGTCGGTTGCGGGGCGGGTGTTCTCTCCGTAGCCTTAGCCAGTCATTCACCGAAAGTGCGACTGACCCTGTGTGATGTCAGTGCATCCGCGGTTGAAGCCAGCCGAGCTACGCTTGCGGCAAACGGAATTGAAGGCGATGTCTTCGCCAGCAACGTTTTTTCTGACGTGACCGGTCGCTTTGACATGATCATCTCCAACCCGCCGTTCCACGACGGGATGCAAACCAGCCTCGATGCCGCACAAACTCTGATTCGCGGCGCGGTGCGTCATCTGAACAGCGGCGGTGAACTGCGTATTGTGGCCAACGCCTTCCTGCCGTACCCGAAAATTCTGGATGAGATGTTTGGCTTCCATGAAGTCATCGCCCAGACCGGTCGTTTTAAGGTGTATCGCACGGTAATGACGCGCCAGGCAAAGAAAGCCTAACGGAAATCACTCACGGCCATGTACGTGGCCGTTTTTGCGCCAATCAACCCAGACCGCGCAATTAGCTATTGACGAAAAGTTGAAAACCACTAGAATGCGCCTCCGTGGTAACGATACTTTTTGAGTGTCGATGGTATGCGAAGGTGGCGGAATTGGTAGACGCGCTAGCTTCAGGTGTTAGTGTCCTTTCGGACGTGGGGGTTCAAGTCCCCCCCCTCGCACCATAATCCACGTTTGATATTGCTCGCACTGGGCGAAGGTGGCGGAATTGGTAGACGCGCTAGCTTCAGGTGTTAGTGTCCTTAGGATGTGGGGGTTCGAGTCCCCCCCCTCGCACCAACGAGGCGATATCAAAAAAAGTAAGATGACTGTGCGAAGGTGGCGGAATTGGTAGACGCGCTAGCTTCAGGTGTTAGTGTCCTTAGGATGTGGGGGTTCGAGTCCCCCCCCTCGCACCAATTATCTTATTTTCCTCTCGATTATCTTCCTTGTTTTGTTCATCCCTGATTCCAGTTCATCATCATCAGAACCACACCGGCGATCACTGCAGCGCATGAAGGCAGTAAAACAAAATGCCGTAAACGCTTGTGGTACAGCATCAGTGAAGTTAACAGTAATCCTAATACAATCATCGCTTTCCATGCGTGAACTGACAGGTCAGTAAAAGCCAGACCCGCAATGAATATCCCCGGCAGCAGCACACCCCATCCACTGCCCAGCGCACGTTGCAACATGGTTTCACCTATGACATTGATAATGATAACCAATATCATATGATATATTTTCTCATTTGTCAGCATGGAGGTACTATCAATTATATGAGTTTTACTTAACGATTGATGACATGAATAATTTAAGGTGATAAATTGCTCGCCGGTTAGCTTTTCAACTAAAACAATAAAGACCTCAGCTAATGATATCTCGTTCGTTATTTGTTTTATTTACCAACACACCTTCGTATATTGCAGATAAATAACAATATTTACCTATGACAGTACAATCCTGGCGAACGCTGCGCACCAAAAAATATCAACTCTCTTTAAGACTGTTTCTGCTGCTCAACGCAGTCTCCGCACTGTTTACACTTTTTTTCCCACTTTTTGCCATCAAAGCGTTACCAGTGCCAGCATTGTCGATACTCGTGATGAGTACACTGTTGCTGGTATGGCATGGGAAATATACGGATAAACGAATTAATCTTCCTTTTATTTCAATCGCTTTTGGCTTGCTATGGGCATTACATATTTCCCTGAAATATAACGCACCAGGTCATAATGATTATTCTTTTTTATTGATAGCCCTGCTCAGCGTACTGTTTATTGGCTCGATTGCTTTTGCCAATAATATCATCGCCTTTACCCTCCATTCACTCCCTTCCGTTGCCGTCTGCTTGTGGCTGAACGGCAGCGAACATGGACTGCGTGTGATCTATTTTATGGCGCTGCCGATGGCCGGGATCGCCATTCAGCATGTGATTCAAAAGCGCTATGACGGTTTTGCTCAACAGCTCATGTACAAGCTGCTGGAAGAGCGTGAAACACTGAATGGCCTCAGTATGCTCGACCCGCTGACCGGTCTGTATAATCGCCGGGGACTGCAACACCGACTCGATACGCTGCTGGCCCTGAGCAACGCGAAGCATTACGTGCTGCTGCTGGATATCGACCATTTCAAAGCCTATAACGACCATTACGGGCATATGATGGGTGACCAGGCGCTGATCCGCGTTTCTGCCGCCATTCGGGACTCCGTACGCTCACGGGATGTGGTGGCACGCTTTGGCGGCGAGGAATTTATGGTTTTACTGACGGCAGTCGATCCGCAGCAAGCGCAGGCCGCCGCCGAGCGTATTCGCCAGAAAGTCTACGATCTTAAAATTCCCCACATGTTTAACGAAAACGTGGCCACCAACGTGACCGTCAGCATCGGCATTGCGCCGCTGGTGGATCAGGATATTGATACCGCAATCAGCAAAGCGGATAAAGCCCTTTACGAAGCCAAAAATCAGGGACGCAATAACACGCTAGTCAGCGATGAACTGCGGATAAACTAACCCCTGCCTACGCTATCCGTGCGCTGCCTCCCGACACCACGACAAAGATCTTGCCATCGCCAGCCCTCGCCTATAGGATTAGCAATCATTATCATTTAGATTAACATCCTTATATAGCTATGGCTTATCGTTCCGCACCGATCGTTGAAATCGTTGAAGATGTCATCTGGCGCAGCCACCTCCCTACGGAGATGCCGTCGCTGGCCGATTCAGTGCGTGCAACCCTTGCTCAAACCCGTGAGCACCTACTGGACTTCATTCGTCTTGATGAAACACCGCCACAAGGTGCGATGACGCTGCATGAATGGGCCCAACCCGCCACGCTGCGTTCACTCCTGGCAGTTTATTCCGATCATATCTATCGCAATCAGCCCACGTTAGCTCGTGAAAACAAACCGCTGATTTCACTCTGGGCACAGTGGTATATCGGCCTGATGATGCCCCCGCTGATGGTGGCGCTGCTGACGCAAAAAGACGCCATTGATGTTGCACCCGAACATATGCACGTCGAGTTTCACGAAACGGGTCGTGCAGCCTGCTTCTGGATAGACGTTCACCCCGACAGGCAGACCACCGCCCGCTCACCACAACAGCGGATGGAAACACTGATTCTTTCTGCACTGACGCCGGTTGTCCGGGCGCTGGAAGCAACGGAAGAGATTAACGGCAAGCTTATCTGGAGCAATACCGGATACTTAATTCACTGGTATTTGACAGAGATGAAGCCGCTGCTGGGTGATGAACTACTGGCAGCGTTGCGCCAGGCCTGCTTCTTTGAGAAACAACTCACCTGTGGCGAGGATAATCCACTCTGGCGCACCGTGGTGCCACGTGACGGGCTGTTAGTCCGCAGAACCTGCTGCCAGCGCTACCGTCTGCCAGACGTCCAGCAATGCGGCGACTGTACGCTGAAATAAGCGAGAATCCTCCCCCCTCGCCGCTCGTCTTAAACGTCCTGCTGATGTTGCTTTGTCGTAATAATAAAAGATTTACAGCCACGCTTCCCCTGTGACAAATTACGCCATGCGGTTTTCTGCCGTGCAGAACTGCGCGTACGCTATCGGGAGAGAAGAATGAGTTTGCAATCAGTACGGCAATTTTTGGCGGAACATGCCCCGGATATTGAAATCATTGAACTGGACCAGAGCACGGCCACCGTCGATCTGGCAGCGAAAGCCCACAATGTCGAACCCGGACAGATCGCTAAAACGCTTTCTCTAAAGGTAAAAAATGACATTATACTGGTCGTCGCCAAAGGCGATGCCCGTCTGGATAATAAGAAGCTAAAAGGTACGTTTGGCGCGAAAGCCCGCATGCTGAGTAGTGATGAAGTGGTCAACGCAACGGGACATCCGGTTGGTGGCGTCTGCCCTTTTGGACTGGAGACCCCCATTTCAGTCTACTGTGACATCTCCCTGAAGCATTACGCTGAAGTCCTTCCCGCAGCTGGAGCCACGCACAGCGCAGTGCGTATCACGCCAGACAGAATGGCTGAACTGACTTCTGCTACCTGGGTTGATGTATGTCGGTAACGAATACCCACCCTGGTGCCGGAGAGTGAATCCGGCACACGCGTAATCGCCCCACTACGAAACCGCATGGAGAAAAGGCGCTGGCTCCCCGGCACGCAGGTACAGCAGAATATCAGCGGCATCCAGGAGTCCGGCGTCAGAATTCACACCCAGTTTAGACATCACGTTAAATTTATGCGCCCGAATGGTTTTAATGTTCCGTTCAAGCTGAATGGCGATCTGCGGCATCGAGTATCCATTCGACATAAAACGCAGTATTTCGCGCTCAGTAGGGCTTAACATACGGTTTTGGTTAACAAACCAGTGATTTTTTGTCCCTTCGATTCCCCGTTTGGCGCAATTCAAGGCTGCGAGTAGCCCTTCCTGTAATACATCCAATGATGATGCTTTGCTGATGACCCCATCCAGCGGCAACGGGGAAAGCGAGCTAATTAATCGCACTTCAGCATCATCATCAGCGATCACCACGCGCCGGATACGTGGATAATTGACCGCCAGTTCCGTCAGGTAGACCAGTCCAGCGCGGCGATCCGCTCTTAATGCTGAAAGTGAAAAAATGACCGCAGAAAAAGACGTTTTTAATATTTCCTGGCTAAAGGTCAGCTGATTAGAAAACTGATAAAGATGGTATGGGCTATCTGGCATGGTATTAAATAAACTCTTAATACCAACACGACTCATTGCGCACTTTTCTACCAGTGCGACATTGCTTTTGTTATTTCTGCTTTCCATTCCGTGGTCTCTCCATAAACTGAAGGTAAGTTCAGCTCTCGTGCTCCTTGAGAACTGTTTATCCATGCATACATTTCTGCATTGCTATGGATTGACAGGCGCCGCATCGCGCTATTTTTTTGCGCGCTAATTGTTTTATTACTTTTCTTTAGTAACATCGCAATTTGGTTAATTCCCCAGCCTTTTCCGAGTAGCTGTAACACTTTTCTTTCAGAAAGAGTGAGAACAATTGACCGGGCGCTGTGATCCTGTAATTCAGCGTAAATTGGCGGGGAGAGCAGCACCTTACTGATTCTCTCGGCCCGGGTATTTCCCGAATGAATAACATTCACCAGACTCTCAATGGGTTCCGCATCAGATAACAGTGAGCTGACAGGACACATGAGCAACTCAACAGCCAGAGGATAAAACAGGCGTGAAACGAGAAAAACCCAGTGGATATCGCGATATTGAGACAGTAAAGAATAGTATTGATCGCAGATTGCACGCGGATTACTACAGTCCCTGGTTAAGTCAGCTATCACCAGGTCAGAGCAGCGCAACTGCAGCAAAGTTAGTTCTTCTACAGAGCGACAATACGTCAATTCATAATCAGAGAACTGCCCTTGCATCACCCCTTTAAGTCCAGTTTGTATGATTGGTAGTTTACTAATGATAATTGCGTTTTTGCAGCGTCCTGGCAACATAACTCCTCCATATTCACCTGTCCGCAATCTTGCTCACCTGAACGTTATCTATAAATTAATAAATCGGCAGGTAAAAATGATAGACAGTATGAATTATTTATCCTTGGCTTTTATTTTAAATATATGAAAAAGTGATGACCCTACAATCCTAATAGCATCACACTATAAAACCATCCTGATATAATCACTTAGAAGAACATTAATTGTACAATTAAAATAACTACATTAATTTATTAGCGCTACTTACGTAATTACTGCACACAGAAATAACCGCACCAGGGAAGTTAACCCTATAGCATAGAAAAGAGAGCCGTACATCGGCAAAACTCACCGCTCTGCCTCTTTTTTCAACACAAAGATTGATCTTAGCCAGAGCCAGCGGGATCATGCTTCATGATAAAAAGAAGACAGTCGTTATCCAGAGTGCATCTTTTCAGTCAGAGCGAGCCATGCAAACAGAGCAGTCGTCACAGCGAACGGTTACACGGTTATGTATACAATGTGGACTATTTTTACTGCAACACGGGGCGGAAAGCGCGCTGGTTGACGAACTCTCTACCCGCCTCGGCCTGGCGCTTGGTATGGATAGCGTAGAAAGCGCCATCTCCTCTAACGCTATCGTCCTGACCACCATTAAAGACGGACAATGCCTGACATCGACCCGAAAAAATCAGGATCGCGGCATCAATATGCACGTCGTAACCGAAGTTCAGCACATCGTCATTTTGGCCGAGCATAAGCTGCTGGACGGCAAAGGCGTGGAGAAACGCTTTAGTCAGATTAAACCGCTGCGCTACCCTCGATGGCTGGTTTCATTGATGGTCGGCCTGTCCTGCGCCTGCTTTTGTAAGCTGAATAATGGCGGATGGGATGGGGCGGTTATTACCTTTTTTGCCAGCATGATTGCCATGTATATCCGCCAGATTCTGGCCTCCCGGCATTTGCATCCGCAAATTAACTTTTGCGTCACCGCTTTTGTCGCCACCACCATTTCCGGTCTGCTGCTGACGTTGCCGACGTTTAATCACACGCCGACGGTTGCCATGGCGGCCAGCGTGCTGCTGCTGGTTCCAGGTTTCCCATTGATTAACGCGGTCGCAGATATGTTTAAAGGGCACATAAATACCGGGCTGGCGCGCTGGGCCATTGCCAGCCTGCTCACGCTGGCAACCTGCGTTGGTGTAGTGATGTCGATGACTCTGTGGGGGTTACGCGGATGGGTGTAATTGATTTCATTTTTGCCCTGCTGCAGGACATGATCCTGTCTGCAATTCCGGCTGTCGGATTCGCCATGGTCTTTAACGTACCGCATCGGGCGCTCCCCTGGTGTGCCCTGCTCGGCGCGCTTGGGCACGGTTCACGCATGGTGATGATGACCGCGGGGCTCAATATCGAATGGTCAACCTTTATGGCATCATTACTGATTGGCTGCATCGGGATCCAATGGTCACGCTGGTATCTGGCGCACCCGAAAGTCTTTACCGTCGCGGCAGTAATCCCCATGTTTCCGGGGATCTCCGCGTACACGGCGATGATCTCTGCGGTAAAAATCGGTCATTTCGGTTACAGCGAAGAGCTGATGATTACCCTGCTGACTAACTTCCTGAAAGCCTCGTCCATCGTGGGGGCTCTGTCCATCGGGCTTTCCGTACCGGGATTATGGCTGTATCGCAAACGCCCGCGCGTGTGACGGTGCACCTGCTTAAATACCATAGCGGATGGGGAATCACCCTCATCCTGCTGCTCTCCTTCTTCTCTGTGTTACTATAAAAGCAGTCCCCTTCTCGGTTGTTGTTCAGTATTGAGAAACATTATGCCCTGTAAAATTTTGACTCCGGACGTCGTCGGTATTGACGCCTTATTACACGATCACCAGGCCGTGCTGGCAAAGTCAGCTGGTGGCGCAGTGGCCGTTTTCGCCAATAATGCGCCCGCGTTTTATGCCGTAACCCCTGCGCGTCTGGCCGAACTACTGGCGCTCGAAGAGAAGCTGTCACGTCCGGGAAGCGATATCACGTTGGATGCGCAATTTTACGAAGAGCCGCAAGCGGCACCTGTTGCCGTACCGATGGGGAAATTTCCGATGTACGCTGACTGGCAGCCCGATGCTGACTTTCAGCGACAGGCCGCGCTATGGGGCATCGCGCTCAGAGAACCGGTCACCGCCGAAGAGCTGGCCGCGTTTGTGGCCTACTGGCAGGCAGAAGGCAAGATCTTTCACCATGTTCAGTGGCAGCAAAAACTCGCGCGTAGCGTACAAATTGGCCGGGCCAGCAATGGCGGAATGCCCAAACGTGATGTTAACAGTGTCAGCGAACCTGACAGTCATATTCCACCGGGTTTTAGAGGATAACGATGAAAAACGTTGGCGACCTGATGAAACGTCTGCAAAAAATGATGCCGCCCAATGTCGAGCCCGCATTCAAAACGGGCGAGGAACTGCTGGCGTGGCAAAAAGAACAAGGTGAAATTCATGCCGCGGCGCTGGCGCGCGAGAACCGGGCCATGAAAATGCAGCGCACGTTTAACCGCTCCGGTATCCGTCCGCTGCACCAGAACTGCTCGTTTGAGAACTATCGGGTCGAGTGCGAAGGACAAATGAATGCCCTGAGCAAAGCCCGTCAGTACGTCGAAGAGTTTGATGGCAATATTGCCAGCTTTATCTTCTCCGGCAAACCTGGCACCGGAAAAAACCATTTGGCTGCCGCCATCTGCAACGAACTGCTGCTGCGCGGCAAGTCAGTGCTGATCATTACCGTGGCAGACATTATGTCGGCAATGAAAGAGACGTTCAGCAATCGTGAAACCAGCGAAGAGCAGCTGCTCAACGATCTCAGCAACGTAGATCTGCTAGTGATCGACGAGATCGGCATGCAGACCGAATCGCGCTATGAAAAAGTGATCATCAACCAGATCGTCGATCGCCGCTCTTCCTCCAAGCGACCGACCGGCATGCTGACAAACAGCAATATAGATGAAATGAACAAACTGCTGGGTGAGCGCGTGATGGATCGTATGCGACTCGGCAATAGCCTGTGGGTGATTTTTAACTGGGAAAGTTATCGCAGCCGGGTGACAGGCAAAGAGTATTGAGACCATTCCTAACATCAGCAGCGCTATACTGCGCTGAAAAGGCATGACACGAGTTACCTGGAATGATAATGATGAAAGCAACAAAACGATTTCTGTGCTGTGCGGTTGCCGCCAGCACGCTGATCTCCACCAGCGTTTTCGCCGCCTCCTGGCAGGATTCACTCTCCAGCGCGGCTGGCGAACTGAGTAAGCAAACCTCTGGCTCTCAGAGCAGCAACTCACTCTCGTCCCTGACCAGCCTGCTCGGCAGTAATCAGTCGCTCACGTCCAGCAGTATGAACAACGCAGCCGGGATTCTGGAATATTGTGCAAAACAGAAACTGGCTTCGGTCACCGATACCGAAAACGTCAAAAATCAGGTGCTGGATAAACTAGGCCTGGGCGCAACGGAGCAGAAAAAAGACACCAACTATCTGGACGGCATTCAGGGCATGCTCAATGCCAAAGATGGTCAACAGCTTAATCTGGAGACGATTGGTAACAGCTCGCTGGCAAAGCAAGTCAAAACCAAGGCCTGCGATCTGGTGTTAAAACAGGGTATGAACTTCATTTCCTGATGTACAAATGCCGCGCACGGTTTTTCACAACCTGCGCGGTATCAATTTATGTCCCGAAAACATTCCTCAAAGTAATCAGTAATACCCTTCAACACCCCGCATATCTAAACCAATTCTGAATAACAACGTATTTAAATGTCACTACAATTGCAGCAATGTAGCAACGCTATTACATTGTACTTTCCAGAAATGATTAGCCTGCCAGGTATTTACCCGGCTTACTGAGGATCGTCCGTTGTCTGAATTATTCTCCATCACTCTGTTTCTCGCGTCGGTGTTGATTTACGCCTGGAAAGCGGGTCGCAACACCTGGTGGTTTGCCGCCACGTTAACGGTGCTGGGGATTTTTATTGTCCTGAATATCACGCTGTATGCCAGCGACTATTTCACCGGCGACGGCATCAACGACGCAGTGCTGTACACGTTGACCAACAGTCTGACCGGCGCGGGCCTTGGCAAATATGTTCTGCCGGGCATTGGGATTGCACTGGCGCTGGCCACCGTGTTTGGCGCGCTGGGTTGGGTGCTTCGCCGTCGCCGCCACCATCCTCATCACGTGGGTTACAGCCTGCTGGCTCTGCTGCTGGCGCTGGCGTCGGTGGATGCCAGCCCGGCGTTTCATCAGATAACCGAACTGGTGAAATCCCAGTCGCGCGATGGCGACCCGGACTTTGCGGCGTATTACAAAGAGCCGTCAAAAACCATTCCCAACCCGAAGCTGAACCTGGTATATATCTACGGCGAAAGCCTGGAACGCACCTATTTTAACAATGATGCATTCCCGGATCTGACCCCGGAGCTCGGGGCATTAAAAAACGAAGGGATGGATTTCAGCAATACTATGCAGCTGCCGGGAACGGATTACACCATCGCCGGCATGGTCGCTTCACAGTGCGGCATTCCGCTGTTTGCCCCGTTTGAAGGTAACGCCTCGGCATCAGTTTCCAGCTTCTTCCCAAACAATATTTGCCTGGGCGACATCCTGAAGAACTCCGGCTATCAAAATGTCTTTGTGCAGGGCGCAAATCTGCGCTTTGCCGGGAAAGACGTGTTCCTGAAATCCCATGGTTTTGATCATCTGTACGGCGCAGAAGAGTTAAAAGGCGTAGTAGCGGACCCGGCCTATCGTAATGACTGGGGCTTTTACGACGATACCGTCCTCGATGAAGCGTGGAAAAAATTCGAAGAGCTTTCACGGTCTGGTCAACGTTTTTCACTGTTTACCCTGACGGTCGATACTCATCACCCGGATGGATTTATTTCGCGCACCTGCAACCGCAAACGCTATGACATCGATGGCAAAGCCAATCAGTCATTTAGCGCAGTCAGCTGTAGTCAGGAAAACATTGCCACGTTTATTAATAAGATCAAAGCGTCACCGTGGTTTAAAGATACCGTAATTGTGGTGTCCTCCGATCATCTGGCGATGAACAACACCGCCTGGAAGTACCTGAACAAGGAGGATCGCAACAACCTGTTCTTCGTGCTACGCGGCGACAAGCCGCAGCAGGATACGCTGGCGGTGAAACGCAACACGATGGATAACGGCGCGACCGTCCTGGATATTCTCGGCGGCGATAACTTTATCGGTCTAGGACGCAGTAGCTTGTCGAGTGAGTCCGTGTCAGAAGTATTCCTGAACATCAAAGAGAAAATGCTGGCCTGGAAGCCCGATATTATTCGCCTGTGGAATTTCCCCAAAGAGATGAAAGCATTCACCGTCGACACGGACAAAAGCATGATCGCGTTCTCCGGCAGTCACTTCCGCCTGCCGCTGCTGCTGCGCGTGTCGGAGCAACGCGTTGAGCCACTGCCGGAAAGTGAATACTCTGCCCCGCTGCGCTTCCAGCTGGCGGATTTCGCCCCGCGCGATAACTTTGTCTGGATAGACCGCTGCTACAAAATGGCCCAACTGTGGGCACCGGAACTGGCGCTCTCCACCGACTGGTGTGTATCACAAGGGCAACTGGGCGGGCAACAAATTGTACAACACGTCGATAAAGCCAAATGGCAAGGTAAAACCGCGTTTAAAGACACGGTGATCGACATGGAGCGCTACAAAGGTAACGTCGATACGCTGAAAATTGTCGATAACGATATTCGCTACAAGGCCGACAGCTTCGTCTTTAACGTGGCCGGCGCGCCAGAAGAGGTGAAACAATTTAGCGGGATTTCGCGCCCCGAATCCTGGGGGCGCTGGTCCAATGCGCAGCTGAGTGACGAGGTAAAGATCGAATACAACGCCCCGTTACCGAAGAAATTCGATCTGGTGATCACCGCCAAAGCGTTCGGTGACAACGCCAATCGTCCCATCCCGGTACGCATCGGCAACGAGGAACAAACGCTGGTGTTAAGCCATGACGTCAGCACCATCACGCTGCATTTTGATAACCCAACAGACGCCGACACGCTGGTCATTATCCCACCCGATCCCGTCGCTACCAACGAGGGCAACATTCTGGGCCACTCTCCGCGTAAGCTGGGGATCGGAATGGTTGAAATCAAAATCGTGGACCTGCAAGGATAAAAAAAACAGCGCCCAACACACCTCCGGGCGCTGCATGGCAACCTTATCAGAAGGTGATCACGCCCTTAATCAGTTCACGGTTGTTGATCACATCCCGCTCGTAGATCTCTGCAAGCGTGGCAAACGCGTAACGGTGAGTCAGCATCATGTCCGCCGTCAGCTTACCTTCCGACATCAGGCGACCGACTTTGGCAAAGTCTTCCGGCGTGGCGTTGCGACTGCCCATCATGGTGGTTTCTTTCTTGTGGAATTCTGGGTCAGAAAACTGCAAATCACCTTTGAACAGCCCAACAAACACAATGCTGCCGCCGTGACGAATCAAATTCACCGTGTTGTTCATTGCATGCTGATTCCCCGTCGCATCAATCACTTTTTGCGCCAGAGAACCGTCAAACTGCGCGCGTAGCTGCGCGTCAAAGTCCTCAGCAGAGGGATCGATAACCGGTAATCCTAAGCGGGAGACTACATGCTCCCGCCTGGCAGGGCTGGTGTCCGCCACCACCACCTGTGCGCCATCGGCTTTGGCAATCGCCGCAGCGCCAAGACCAATCGGCCCCGCTCCCACCACCAGCACCTGCTCGCCAGGCACCACGGCAGCCCGACGCACAGCATGCGCACTGATGGCATACGGTTCGATCAGCGCCGCCGCTTGCGGATCAATGCCCTGCGCATCCAGCAAGTTGGTCTCCGGCACGGACAGGTATTCGCTGAAGCCCCCATCCTGGTGCACGCCAATCACCGAAATCTTCTCGCAGCAGTTGGTGCGCCCGCTCTGGCACGCCGGGCACTGTTGGCACGCAACGTAAGGAATAACCGCAACCTGCTGGCCTATTTCCAGATTTTGTATATTCCGCCCCAGACTGACAACTTCCCCACATATTTCATGACCTAACACGCGTGGATAGCTGAAAAAAGGTTGATTGCCACCCCAGGCATGAATATCGGTCCCACAAATTCCGACAGACTTTATTTTTATTAATGCTTCGCCATTACCCGGAATAGGTATATCACGTTCTTTCCAGACTAATTTTTTGGGTTCCTGGCAAATCAGTGTATTCATCGTAGACATGATTCTGCTCTCCTGTTTTTTTGTTGCCTCAGATATCGATGAAAATAAAAATGCTGGCGCAAGCAGAAACATAATCTGTGAAACCCAACGCATAAAAATGTTTTAAATCGGGTTTTAATAGGTAAAAAGGAGACACCATGAGCCGTTCACAGAATCTACGCCACAATGTGATTAACCAGATAATTGATGATATGGCGCGGGGTCATATTCCTTCCCCACTTCCTTCGCAAAGCGCGCTGGCAGAGATGTACAACATCAGCCGCACCACCGTGCGCCATATGCTGGGCCATTTAGCTGAATGCGGTGTGCTGACGCAGGTGGGTAGCCACTACGTAATCGTACGCAAACCGGATCATGACGACGGTTTTGATTGCACTACGGCCTCCATGGCTGAGCAAAATCGTATTTTTGAACAGGCATTTTTCACTATGATTAACCAGCGCCAGCTGCGCGCAGGCGAAACGTTCTCCGAGCTGCAGCTTGCCAGAGCAGCGGGCGTCAGCCCGGTCGTTGTGCGGGAATACCTTTTAAAATTCGAACGTTACAACCTGATTAAAAACGAAAAACGTGGTCAGTGGAGCATGAAGCAGTTCGACCAGGCCTATGCCGAACAACTGTTCGAACTGCGCGAAATGCTGGAAACGCATTCTTTGCAGCATTTCCTGAATCTGCCCGACAATGACCCGCGCTGGCTACAGGCCAAAACGCTGCTTGAGCGCCACCGGATGCTGCGCGACAGCATTGGCAGTAGCTTTCGTATGTTCTCGCAGTTAGACCGCGAGTTCCACGCTCTGCTGCTTTCCGCTGCTGATAATATTTTTTTTAATCAGTCGCTTGAGATAATTTCTGTGATTTTCCACTTCCACTATCAGTGGGACGAAAGCGACCTCAAGCAGCGCAACATCATTGCCATCGATGAGCATATGACCATTCTCAGCGCGCTGATCTGCCGCAGCGACCTGGATGCCACCCTGGCACTCTGTAACCATTTGAATTCAGCCAAACAATCGATGATTCGCTCTATCAACCAAACCAGTGACAGCACCCATTAAGAACGGATAAAAAACAGCAAACCACTACCGGGAGCACGATTTTATAAAAATAAAAACGCCAGAAAAAACCTCTTGCCTATGCTCACGCTAAGTCGACTGCATTAAAAAAATTTCGTGAGCGGTGATGAATAACGTGATTTATCACTGGTATTTTTCAATACAGCACGGTCTGGCACCGTGTAAAAATAAATTATTGAGGTTCAGGAGTCCGGCGTGGAAAAAAATAATATTACCCTCGACCCGAGTTCTTCGTTTGGCACCTCGTCATCTGCGGATATTAATGTTCCGCCAGACGGCATGGTGCAACGCAGCAGTCGAATAAAACGTATTCAGACCACAGCAATGATTTTATTATTTTTTGCGGCGGTCATTAATTATCTCGACCGCAGTTCACTGTCAGTAGCTAACCTGACAATTCGTGAAGAACTGGGACTCAGCGCAACCGAAATCGGCATCCTGCTGTCCGTGTTCTCTCTCGCTTACGGTATTGCGCAACTGCCCTGCGGTCCGCTGCTGGATCGCAAAGGCCCGCGCATTATGCTGGGGCTAGGCATGTTCTTCTGGTCGCTGTTTCAGGCGATGTCCGGCATGGTACATACCTTCACTCAGTTTGTGCTGGTACGTATCGGGATGGGGATTGGTGAAGCGCCAATGAACCCGTGCGGCGTGAAGGTGATCAACGACTGGTTTAACATTAAAGAGCGCGGCCGCCCAATGGGGTTATTCAACGCTGCCTCAACGATTGGTGTCGCCATTAGCCCACCGATTCTGGCCGCGATGATGCTGGTGATGGGCTGGCGCTGGATGTTTATCACTATCGGCGTTCTGGGTATTTTCCTCGCCATCGGCTGGTACATGCTGTATCGCAACCGCGAGCAGATTGAACTGAGCGCCACCGAACAAGCGTACCTGAACGCCGGTAGCGTCAATGCCCGCCGCGATCCGCTGAGCTTTGCCGAATGGCGCAGCCTGTTCCGTAACCGTACCATGTGGGGCATGATGCTGGGCTTTAGCGGCATCAACTACACGGCATGGTTGTATCTGGCCTGGCTGCCGGGTTACCTGCAAACATCCTATAACCTGGATTTAAAAAGTACCGGGCTCATGGCCGCGATCCCGTTCCTGTTTGGCGCAGCTGGCATGCTGATTAACGGTTTTGTCACCGACTGGCTGGTGAAAGGCGGCATGGCGCCGATTAAGAGTCGTAAGATTTGTATCATTGCCGGGATGTTCTGCTCTGCTGCATTCACCTTCGTGGTACCGCAGGCGACAACCTCAATGGCCGCAGTGTTACTGATTGGGATGGCGCTGTTCTGCATCCACTTCGCCGGCACGTCCTGCTGGGGTTTGATCCACGTCGCAGTGGCTTCCCGTATGACCGCGTCCGTGGGCAGTATTCAGAACTTTGCCAGCTTTATCTGTGCGTCGTTCGCACCGATTGTCACCGGATTTATCGTGGATACCACCAACTCTTTCCGTCTGGCGCTGATTATCTGTGGTTGCGTGACGATGGTAGGGGCGTTCGCTTATATCTTCCTGGTTCGCCAGCCGATTAGCGACCCGCGTCAGGAGTAATGACGTGTAGCCCGATAGCATCGGGCTACACATACCTTCCCGGTAAGCCGGATGAGCAATAGTACCATCCGGCATCACAGGCTTAGAACGTTTCCCAGTTCTCACCCGCATCCGTCGCCACAGCTTTACGTGGCTGGGTGGTTGTCGATGCCGGTTTTACGGCAGCAACATCACGCGGACGCTTTTGATCGTGCTGAATACGGAACACGGCAACGGCCTGGGTCAAACGGCTGGCCTGTTCTTCCAGCGCCGCCGCGGCGGCAGCGGACTCTTCCACCAGCGAGGCGTTCTGTTGGGTTACACGATCCATCTCGGCAACGGCCAGACCGACCTGATCGATACCGCGGCTCTGCTCGTCAGACGCTGAAGCGATTTCCCCCATGATATCGGTCACGCGGGTCACCGCATTGACGATCTCATCCATGGTTTCACCGGCGCTTTCAACCAGCGTTGACCCGACATCCACGCGGCTGACCGAGTCTTCAATCAGGCTCTTGATCTCGCGCGCGGCCTGCGCACTGCGCTGGGCCAGGTTACGGACTTCACCGGCGACCACCGCAAATCCACGGCCCTGCTCACCTGCGCGTGCCGCTTCTACTGCGGCGTTCAACGCCAGAATGTTAGTCTGGAAGGCAATGCCGTCGATCACGCTAATAATATCGGCAATTTTCTGCGAACTGGAGGCAATGTCACGCATGGTTTGCACCACATTGTCCACCACTTTGCCGCCTTTCTGCGCCGTTTCGGAGGCACTCAGCGCCAGATGGCTGGCCTGACGGGCGTTTTCGGCGTTCTGCTTCACGGTTGCCGTCAACTCTTCCATGCTGGCCGCGGTTTCTTCCAGCGAAGCCGCCTGCTGCTCAGTACGTGACGAGAGATCGTTATTACCCATCGCAATCTCGCTGGCACCGCTGTAAATGGCGTTAGCACCGTTACGCACATCACCCACGGTGCTCATCAACTCACTCTGCATGTGGCGCAGGCTCTCGGCCAGTTGCCCAATCTCGTTGGAGCCTTCCACGTCGATGCGTTTCACCAGGTCACCGCTGGCAATATGACGAATGCTGTCGATCAGACGATTCATTGGGGCAATCAGCGAGAGCTTAATGCCAAACCAGACGGCTATAATGGCCGCCAGCACGGTAATCAGCACGCAAGCAAGCACCCACATCGCCTGGCTGTAAGAGCTGTTGTTATCTTCAACCGCAATGTCATACAGATGATCGTTCTGCTGCATGTAATTCATATACTGCTTCTCAAAGCCATCCTGATAGCTTTGCGTCGGCTGATCAAAGAACGCATTGATCTTGCCGTCACCCAGCAGCTGGATCAGCTCCGCCAGCGCGCCGTGGTAGATATCATAGGTACGATTGATCTCCTGGAACGCGGCTTCGCTTTGACGCGGATCGCGCGGCAGCGATTCATAGGTCGCCCAGTTTTTCTCGGTCATTTTCAGCGCAGTGCTCGCCACCTGCATCAGCTCTGCCACGGTGGCGCCGCTGCCGATATTGCTCTGATCCATCATGTAGCGGATCCCTGCCCGGTTCAGGGTATTTCGCGTTTGCAGCAGTTCAACCCAGGTCGCATTCAGCGCAGACTGCTGCTGGCGAATATTTTGCAGAACGGTAAAGTTCTCCTTGTCATTCTTCAGTGAATTAAAGAACAACCCGCCCGAGGCCAGCTGTAAAAGACCAAACAGCGCCAATACCAGCAGTAAGCTGGTAACAATCTTCATTCGTTTTAACATGTTTTCTCTTTCCGCTAGACAGATGTCAGAATTTTCGGCCTGAAAAGAGAAAACTTTACGGAATTCGTGCTTCCTGAATCGATCGCAGCATCGACGAATCGGCGATACCGCCTTCCGTAAGGGCTCTAAAAGAGTTTTTTAGTGATCTTAATCACATAATCATCCCCGTTTACCGCTCCCCGAAACCGCTCACTGACACTTGGGACCGCTTAAGCTGACATATAACCACTCACATATTTACCTTACTTTACGCGCGTAATTCTCTGGCAAGATCCTCCCAACATAGCAGTCAACTTATCTCCTCAAACACACACTCAAACCCACGCGGCTTCGGCCAATTATTAATTAGATACCAGGTTTTACTATGGATACGAAAAAGTTATTCAAGCACATACCCTGGGTGATTCTTGGAATCATCGGTGCATTTTGCCTCTCGGTAGTGGCATTACGTCGGGGTGAACACATCAGCGCCCTGTGGATCGTGGTCGCCTCAGTCTCTGTTTATCTGGTGGCCTATCGTTACTACAGTCTGTACATCGCCCAGAAAGTGATGAAACTTGACCCCACGCGTGCCACGCCGGCGGTCATCAACAACGACGGTCTGAACTACGTCCCGACCAACCGTAACGTTCTGTTTGGTCACCACTTTGCTGCTATCGCCGGGGCCGGTCCTCTGGTTGGACCGGTACTGGCCGCGCAAATGGGCTACCTGCCTGGTACGCTGTGGTTGCTGGCGGGCGTGGTGCTGGCCGGTGCAGTGCAGGACTTCATGGTGCTGTTTATCTCTTCTCGCCGTAACGGCGCATCTCTCGGTGAGATGATCAAAGAAGAGATGGGCCCGGTACCAGGAACCATCGCGCTGTTCGGCTGCTTCTTAATCATGATCATCATCCTGGCGGTGCTGGCGCTGATCGTGGTGAAAGCGCTGGCGGAAAGCCCGTGGGGTGTGTTCACCGTCTGCTCAACCGTACCGATCGCGCTGTTCATGGGGATCTACATGCGCTTCTTGCGCCCAGGACGTGTGGGCGAAGTGTCGGTGATTGGTATTGTGCTGTTGGTTGCCTCCATTTACTTCGGCGGCGTGATTGCCCACGACCCGTACTGGGGCCCGGCACTGACCTTTAAAGACACCACCATTACCTTTACGCTTATTGGCTACGCGTTTATCTCTGCGCTGCTGCCGGTATGGCTGATCCTCGCCCCGCGCGACTATCTGGCCACCTTCCTGAAAATCGGCGTTATCGTTGGTCTGGCTGTCGGTATCGTTATCCTTAACCCAGAGCTGAAAATGCCGGCGATGACCCAGTACGTTGACGGTACCGGTCCGCTATGGAAAGGGGCGCTGTTCCCGTTCCTGTTCATCACCATCGCCTGTGGCGCGGTGTCTGGCTTCCACGCGCTGATCGCCTCCGGTACCACACCGAAGCTGCTGGCCTGTGAAACCGATGCGCGTTTCATTGGTTATGGCGCCATGCTGATGGAATCCTTCGTCGCAATTATGGCGCTGGTTGCCGCCTCCATCATCGAACCAGGTCTGTACTTCGCGATGAACACCCCGCCTGCGGGCCTTGGCATCACCATGCCAAACCTGCATGAAATGGGTGGCGAGAACGCGCCGCTGATTATGGCGCAGCTGAAAGACGTGACCGCGCAGGCAGCGGCAACCGTCAGCTCCTGGGGCTTCGTGATTTCGCCTGAGCAGATCCTGCAAACCGCGAAAGACATCGGTGAACCGTCCGTTCTGAACCGCGCCGGTGGCGCACCGACGCTGGCTGTCGGTATCGCGCACGTGTTCCACAAAGTGCTGCCGATGGCTGACATGGGCTTCTGGTACCACTTCGGTATTCTGTTTGAAGCGCTGTTCATCCTGACCGCACTGGATGCCGGTACCCGTTCTGGCCGCTTTATGCTGCAAGATTTGCTGGGTAACTTCGTCCCGTTCCTGAAGAAAACCGACTCCCTGGTTGCCGGTGTTGTGGGTACTGCGGGCTGCGTAGGCCTGTGGGGCTACCTGCTGTATCAAGGCGTGGTTGACCCGCTGGGCGGCGTGAAGAGCCTGTGGCCGCTGTTCGGTATCTCTAACCAGATGCTGGCCGCCGTGGCGCTGGTTCTCGGCACCGTGGTACTGGTTAAAATGCAGCGCACCAAATACATCTGGGTCACCGTGGTTCCGGCCGTATGGCTGCTGATCTGCACCACCTGGGCGCTGGGTCTGAAACTGTTCAGCACCAACCCGCAGATGGAAGGCTTCTTCTTCATGGCAAGTCAGTACAAAGAGAAGATTGCTAACGGCGGTGAACTGACCGCACAGCAGATTGCCAACATGAACCATATCGTCATCAACAACTACACCAACGCTGGCCTGAGTATTCTGTTCCTGGTGGTGGTGTACAGCATCATTTTCTACGGGTTCCGTACCTGGCAGAAAGCCCGCGCCATCAACGGCCGCTCTGATAAAGAGACGCCGTATGTACCGGTGCCGGAAGGCGGCGTGAAGACCTCTTCACACCACTAACCTGATGCCGGGAGGCGCGTAGCGATCCCGGCCTACAGAATGCAGTTAACGTAGGCCGGATAAGGCGCAAGCCGCCATCCGGCTTTATTCATTAACAGGACGGCAGAATGTTTGGTACTTTAGGTCAGGCAAAAAAGTATCTCGGTCAGGCGGCAAAAATGCTGATTGGTATTCCGGACTACGACAACTACGTCGAGCATATGAAGACCAACCATCCCGATAAGCCGTACATGACCTACGAAGAATTCTTCCGCGAGCGCCAGGAAGCCCGCTACGGTAGCGGCGGAAGCAGTTGCTGTTAGAAGGAGAAATGAATGACCCCGATTGCAGTCACCCTACTCACCGGTTTTCTCGGCGCGGGTAAAACCACCCTGCTGCGCCATATTCTCAACGAGCAGCACGGTTACAAAATTGCCGTTATCGAAAACGAATTCGGCGAAGTCTCGGTGGACGATCAGCTGATTGGCGACCGCGCCACGCAGATCAAAACCCTGACCAACGGCTGCATCTGCTGCACCCGTTCCAGTGAACTGGAAGACGCCTTGTTAGACCTGCTCGACAACCTCGACAAGGGGGCGATCGATTTTGACCGTCTGGTGATTGAGTGTACCGGCATGGCCGATCCCGGCCCGATTATTCAGACCTTTTTCTCCCATGAAGTGATTTGCGAACGCTACCTGCTGGACGGCGTGATCGCGCTGGTTGACGCGGTGCACGCCGACGAACAGATGAACCAGTTCACCATCGCCCAGTCGCAGGTTGGCTACGCCGACCGCATCCTGCTGACCAAAACCGACGTAGCAGGTGAAAGCGAGAAACTGCGTGAGCGCCTGGCGCGCATCAACGCCCGCGCCCCGGTGTATACCGTCACCCATGGCGACATCGACCTCGCGCAGCTGTTCGACACCAACGGTTTTATGCTGGAAGAGAACGTGGTCAGCGCCAAACCGCGTTTCCACTTTATCGCCGACAAACAAAACGATATCTCCTCGATCGTCGTCGAACTGGATTACCCGGTGAATATCAGTGATGTGTCCAGGGTGATGGAAAACCTGCTGCTGGAATCTGCCGAGAAACTATTGCGTTACAAAGGCATGTTGTGGATCGAAGGCGAACCCAACCGCCTGCTGTTCCAGGGCGTCCAGCGCCTGTACAGCGCCGACTGGGACCGCCCGTGGGGCGACGAACAGCCGCACAGCCAGCTGGTGTTTATCGGTATTAACCTGCCGGAAGATGAGATCCGAGCCGCGTTTGCGGGATTGAAGAAGTAATCCCCTGATGATTTGCCCGGTGGCGCTGCGCTTACCGGGCCTACAAAGCCTTCTCCCGTAGGCCGGATAAGGCGCAGCCGCCATCCGGCACTGGCAGTTTTCATCCCGATAAGTGATTCATCCCATGGAATTTTTCATTTGCTGTGGCAAGCTATTGCCATTGCACTCGTTAAGGGACCAACGTGAAAAATTACAAAGTGATTACCCCGCTTTTTCCGACCTACGCCCAGGTAAAAGCGATGATGAAAGCCGTTTCAGGCTATTCCCTGAAAGCAGTGCGCGATATGATTACCGCCATTCACGAGCAAACCGGCACACCGCAACAACCCGTTGACTGGTCCGAACCGGATCTGTGGATCAGCGAGCGCTTGTCAGGTGAAGATGCCGAAATCGCCCGCCGTATCTGGGATACCGATAACCATATCCTGAACCCACGCCACAGCTACGGCTGCTATCTGTTCCTCAACTATCCGCAGTTTGACCTGATGAAAAGCACGCCAGATGATACCTGGCAACCCACTCCCCGTGGGCAACAATTTCTGCATGATGACGAAAAGACATTGCGTTCGCTTGACGATCAGGAAGGCATCCTGCAGCTTCTGGAACTGCTGGCTGGTCGGGAAATGTCGCGTCGCGCGGATTTACTTCCCGAATGGCAGGCCTTTTTGCACCAGCACTCCAAATTCGCTTCTGCCAGTTCCGTTAAGAGCACACTCTACTCCCGCCTCAATAACTTGATCGACCGCGAAATGGTTAACCGCGAAGGTATGAGCTATCGCATCACCGATGCCGGGCGAGCCTGGCTCGGAAAAGCGCTGCCAGCGCGAAAAAGCGATCCGCGTAAAGAGCTTTTGGAAGCCGTGAAGCGCTATAACGAACAGCAAAAAGAACTGCTGCGCGAGCAAATCAGCACCATGAATCCGTACAAGTTTGAGCATCTGGTCGGGCAATTACTGGAAGCGATGGGCTACGAACAGGTTGAAGTGACCAAAGCCTCAGGTGATAAAGGCGTGGACGTGATTGGTAAGGTTCAGGTGGGCATCACCACCATTACCGAAGTGGTGCAGGTAAAACGGATGCAGAACACCATTACTCGACCATATATCGATCAGCTACGCGGCGCACTGCCCTACCACAAAGCCATTCGCGGCACGCTGATCACCACCGGGAAATTTGCCGCCAGCTGCCCGGAAGCCGCATTATTCCCCGGCGCCGCGCCGATTACGTTAATCGACGGCGATCGCCTGCTGGAGCTGTTGATTGAAAATAACGTCGGCATTCGACGCAGCAATGCGGTCGAGTTACTGGACGTGGATTTGCAGCTGTTTGACGAGCTGGAGATTGAATAAGGTGCAAGGCGCTGTAGCAAAGCCATTTCTGTTCATGGCTTGCATAACAATAATGTGTAAAATCAGAGCAATCCCATTATCGGTAGAGAACGGACATGGCTGACCTGAACCTGAGTACCCTGACGGAAGCAGACATCATCACCAAATGCGTTATGCCCGCTATCCTTGATGCTGGCTGGAACAACACAACGCAAATCAGACAAGAGGTTAAACTCCGGGACGGTAAGGTCATCGTGCGCGGCAAAGTCGCGGCGCGTAGAACGGTGAAATCTGCCGATATCGTGCTGTACCACAAATTAAACATGCCGCTGGCGGTCATTGAGGCGAAAGCCAATAAACATGAAATCGGCAAAGGCATGCAGCAGGCGCTGGGTTATGCCCACCTGCTGGACGTTCCCTTTGCGTTTGCTTCCAACGGTGATGGCTTTATCTTCCACGATAAAACCTCAACCGGGGCGATTGAGCGTGAGATCACTCTCGATGAATTTCCAACCCCCGAAGAACTGTGGCAGAAATATTGCCTCTGGAAAGGTTATACCGCAGCCCAGCTTCCGGTAATTACCCAGGACTACTACGACGACGGCAGCGGCAAAGCGCCGCGTTATTACCAGCTACAGGCCATCAACAAAACAATTGAAGCCGTTTCCGCCGGGCAGAACCGCGTTCTACTGGTGATGGCTACCGGAACAGGGAAAACCTACACCGCCTTCCAGATTATCTGGCGCTTATGGAAAGCGAAAAGTAAGAAGCGGATCCTGTTCCTCGCCGATCGCAACATTCTGGTTGATCAGACCAAAAACAACGATTTCCTGCCGTTTGGCACGGCGATGACCAAGGTCACCGGGCGCACTATCGATCCGGCATTTGAAATCCACCTCGCGCTGTACCAGGCCATCACCGGCCCGGAAGAAGATCAAAAAGCCTTTAAACAGGTGGCCCCGGATTTCTTTGACCTGATTGTGATCGACGAATGCCATCGCGGCAGCGCCTCGGAAGACAGCGCGTGGCGCGAAATCCTCGACTATTTCAGCGCCGCCACGCAGATTGGCTTAACCGCCACGCCGAAAGAGACCCATGAAGTCTCCAGCACCGATTACTTCGGCGACCCGGTGTATATCTACTCGCTCAAAGAGGGCATCGAAGACGGCTTCCTTGCCCCTTATAAAGTGGTGCGCGTCGATATCGACGTTGATCTCCAGGGCTGGCGCCCGACCAAAGGCCAGACGGATAAAAACGGTGAGCTGATCGACGACCGTATCTACAACCAGAAAGATTTTGATCGCACGATGGTGATTGATGAGCGTACCGAACTGGTGGCCAAAACCATCACCGATTACCTCAAACGCACCAACCCGATGGATAAAACCATCATCTTCTGTAACGACATCGATCACGCAGAGCGGATGCGCCGCGCGCTGGTCAATCTCAACCCGGAACAGGTCAAAAAGAACGACAAGTACGTGATGAAAATCACCGGCGATGACGACATTGGCAAAGCCCAACTGGATAACTTTATTAACCCCAAAAAAGCCTATCCGGTTATCGCCACCACCTCCGAGCTGATGACCACCGGCGTGGATGCCAAAACCTGCAAACTGGTGGTGCTGGACCAAAACATTCAGTCGATGACCAAATTCAAGCAGATCATCGGTCGCGGCACCCGCATCGATGAACGCTACGGCAAGCTGTGGTTCACCATCCTCGACTTCAAAAAGGCCACCGAACTGTTCGCTGATGAACGCTTCGACGGCATCCCGGAAAAGGTGATGGACACCACGCCGGAAGATATCGCCGACCCGGACTCTGATTTTGAGGAGCAGTTCGACGAGCACGAAGAAGAGGCCGAAGACGACATCACCGGGGCCGATGAAGATCCCGCGCCGTATACCGTTACCGGTACAGACGATGTCGGCCCGTTGCCGGACGAAGATGAGAACAAAGTGCGCAAGTTTCACGTTAACGGCGTGGCCGTCGGCGTGATTGCCCAACGTGTGCAGTATTACGATGCCGACGGCAAGCTGGTCACTGAATCCTTCAAAGACTACACCCGCAAAACGCTGCTCAAAGAGTACGCCTCGCTGGATGATTTCACCCGCAAGTGGCAGGACGCCGAGCGCAAAGAGGCCATCATCAGGGAACTGGAGCAGCAGGGGATTATCTGGGAAGTGCTGGCGGAAGAGGTCGGTAAAGAGCTAGACCCGTTCGACATGTTATGTCACGTGGTGTATGGTCAGCCGCCGTTAACCCGCAAAGAGCGGGCGGAGAACGTGCGCAAGCGCAACTACTTCACCAAATACTCCGACGCCGCGCAGGCGGTGCTGAATACGCTGCTGGATAAATACGCCGATACGGGCGTGCAGGAAATAGAGAGTATTCAGGTGCTGAAGCTCAAGCCGTTCGACAGCATGGGTACGCTGCCGGAGATCATTAAAAGCGGATTCGGCGACCGTAACGGGTATAATCAGGCCATCAGCGAGCTGGAGAGCGAAATCTACCATTTACCGCCCCGCTCCGCGTAACCACTCCCCTTTTGCGCCTTCTGCTGCCACCGCGTAGCAGAAGGCCTTATTGTTAATGAAACATGGAATACATCATGTCAATCAGCTCAGTGATCAAATCCTTACAGGATATTATGCGCAAAGACGCCGGCGTAGACGGCGATGCGCAGCGTCTCGGTCAGCTCTCATGGCTGCTGTTTCTGAAAATCTTTGACGCCCAGGAAGAGGCGCTGGAACTGGAGCAGGATAACTATCAGTATCCAATCCCGCAGCGCTACCTGTGGCGCAGCTGGGCGGCGAACGCCGAGGGCATTACCGGCGATTCCCTGCTGGAATTCGTCAACGACGACCTGTTCCCGGCGCTGAAAAACCTCACTGCACCTATCGATAAAAACCCGCGTGGCTTTGTGGTCAGACAGGCGTTCAGCGATGCCTATAACTACATGAAAAACGGCACGCTGCTGCGTCAGGTGATCAACAAACTCAACGAAATTGACTTCACCAGCGCCAGCGAACGCCACCTGTTCGGCGACATTTACGAACAGATCCTCAAAGATCTGCAATCGGCGGGTAATGCCGGTGAATTTTATACCCCGCGCGCCGTCACCCGCTTTATGGTCGATCGCGTCGATCCGAAGCTCGGCGAGTCGATAATGGACCCGGCCTGCGGCACCGGCGGCTTCCTCGCCTGCGCGTTCGATCATGTAAAAAACAAATATGTGCAGAGCGTGGCCGATCACCAGACGCTGCAACAGCAAATCCACGGCGTGGAGAAAAAGCAGCTCCCGCACCTGCTGGCGACCACCAATATGCTGCTGCACGGCATCGAAGTGCCGGTGCAAATTCGTCACGACAACACCCTCAACAAGCCGCTGTCGTCGTGGGATGAACAGCTGGATGTCATCGTCACCAACCCGCCGTTCGGCGGCACCGAAGAAGACGGTATCGAGAAGAACTTCCCGGCAGAAATGCAGACCCGCGAAACGGCGGATCTGTTCCTGCAACTGATTATTGAAGTGCTGGCGAAAAACGGCCGCGCGGCGGTGGTGCTGCCGGACGGTACGCTGTTTGGCGAAGGCGTGAAAACCAAGATCAAAAAGCTGCTCACCGAGGAGTGCAACCTGCACACTATCGTGCGTCTGCCGAACGGCGTGTTTAACCCGTACACCGGGATCAAAACCAACCTGCTGTTCTTTACCAAAGGCCAGCCGACCAAAGACATCTGGTTTTACGAGCACCCGTACCCGGCGGGCGTGAAGAACTACAGCAAAACCAAACCGATGAAGTTTGAAGAATTCCAGGCCGAGATCGACTGGTGGGGCAACGAGGCCGACGGCTTCGCCAGCCGCGTCGAGAATGAACAGGCGTGGAAGGTCAGCATCGACGAGGTGATTGCCCGCAACTTTAACCTCGATATCAAGAACCCGCACCAGGCGGAAACCGTCAGCCACGATCCGGACGAACTGCTCACACAGTACGCAAAGCAGCAGGAAGCAATCCAGACCCTGCGCCACCAGCTGCGCGATATCCTCGGCGCGGCGCTCTCCGGTAAGGAGGCCAACTGATGACTGTGGAAAAACTGATTGTCGACCATATCGATACCTGGACCACGGCGCTGAAAACCCGTTCCACGGCCGGGCGCGGCAGCTCGGGTAAGATCGACCTGTACGGTATTAAGAAGCTGCGCGAGCTGATTCTGGAGCTGGCGGTTCGCGGCAAGCTGGTGCCGCAGGATCCGAACGATGAACCGGCGTCGGTGCTGCTGGAGCGTATTGCGGCGGAAAAGGCCGAGCTGGTGAAGCAGGGGAAAATTAAAAAGCCCAAGCCGCTGCCGGAGATTAGCGAGGAGGAGAAACCGTTTGAGCTACCGGTGGGGTGGGAGTGGGTGCGACTGGGAGACATTGGTGAAACTAATATCGGCTTAACTTATTCACCTAATAACATAAAAGAAACAGGCACTCCAGTATTAAGATCATCTAATATACAAAATGGTATATTAGATTTTACGGATCTAGTTCGTGTTTCAGGCATGGAAATAAAAAGTTCATCTTATGTTGAAGATGGAGATCTATTAATTTGTGCAAGAAATGGAAGTAAGGCCCTTGTAGGGAAAAATGCTCTAATTAATTCACTTTCCGAACCAATGGCCTTCGGTGCCTTTATGGCAATATTTAGATGTAACTATAATAATTACGTCAAAATTTTCTTAGATTCTCCATCATTTAGACGTAACCTAGACGGAGTTGATACAACCACAATAAATCAGATTACTCAATCAAATCTGAAGCATACATTGATTCCTTTTCCACCAAAGATAGAACAAGAAAAGATAAAAAATACAGTATTTGAGTTAATATCCCTCTGCGACCAACTGGAACAGCACTCCCTGTCCAGTCTGGACGCCCATCAACAGCTGGTTGAAACCCTGCTAACCACGCTAACCGACAGCCAGAACGCCGATGAGCTGGCCGAAAACTGGGCGCGTATCAGCGAGCATTTCGACACGCTATTTACCACCGAAGCCAGTATTGACGCCTTAAAACAGACCATTCTGCAACTGGCGGTGATGGGCAAACTGGTGCCGCAGGATCCGAACGACGAACCGGCCTCTGAACTGCTCAAACGTATTGCGCAGGAGAAAGCGCAACTGGTGAAAGACGGGAAAATTAAAAAGCAAAAACCGTTGCCGCCGATTAACGATGAGGAAAAACCGTTTGAACTGCCGGATGGATGGGAATGGTGTCGCATTGGTAATTTAGTAAACATTCGCCCAGAATTAGTCGCACCTGATGGATACCAAGCCCTGCCACAGGTAGCTCCAGATATCATTGAGAAAGGTACAGGGAAAGTCACCGCCAAAAGAACGGTAAAAGAGTCGGGTGTAAAAGGACCAAATAGTCGGTTTTACAAAGGACAGATTGTTTACTCTAAAATTCGTCCATCTTTATCAAAAGCATTTTTAGCCGAGTATGATGGTTTATGTAGCGCTGACATGTATCCACTGGATTGTTTTATTGACAGTAGCTATTTATTAAAATCAATATTATCGGAGTTTTTTCTCATACAAGTCAGACAAGCTGAGAATAGGATAAAAATGCCGAAACTTAATGTTGAGAGTTTTTCAAATATTCTTGTTACAGTTCCACCTAATAATGAACAGCAAAAAATCCTCATGAAGCTAGCAGCTATTGATGCCTTTTGTGACAAGGCAAAATCTCACATTCAATCAGCCCAACAAACCCAGCTCCACCTGGCCGACGCCCTCACCGACGCTGCCATAAATTAACCCGCCCCCAGAAACCAATAAAGCGGCTAAATAGCCGCTTTATTCCCATCACCAGAAATAATCCATCCCCGCATCCATGCCATTATTTTCATTCATTTTCAGCTGGACTTTCCTTCTATTCCCTGATGATATATCCAGGTATTTTTCGCAAGACGCCCGTGCTGCAACACGAGCGCCTCGCTAATCACAATCACTATTTAGAGAGAATAGCCATTATGACTACCCCGCATTCTATTGCAGAATTCACCGATCCAGAAGTCCCACCGGCAAATAACCGTCTGGGTACCGTCAGCTATGCGAGCCGTTACCCGGATTACACGCATGTCCCGGCGATTATCATGAAAGGCCAGTGGCTGGAAGCCGCCGGTTTTACCACCGGCACCCCATTCGATATCAAAGTGATGCCAGGCTGCATTGTATTAACGGCAAAGCTGCCGGAGCCGGAAGAACCCGCGTTATTGCAGTCGCTGCGTCGGGTGTGCAAGCTGTCCGCGCGTAAGCAGCGTCAGGTACAGGAGTTTATCGACGTAATTTCGGCGAAGCCGCGCAGACAGAAATAATCTCCCTGATGCCCGGTGGCGCTACACTTACCGGGCCTACAAAGCTCTCTCCCGTAGGCCGGATAAGGCGGTTACGCCGCCATCCGGCACTGACAGCCTCTGTCGATGAAAGAACAATTACTCCACCTGATCGCGTCGCAGCCCGACATCCTTTAGCCGCTCATCGCTCATCTGTTGCAATACGCGCCGCGTTTGCGCCCGCAGATACCCGCGTTTAATCGCCCTCCAGACCTGCACCAAACCAATAAATGGCTGCTTTGCTCTGTTCTCATGAAATTCCATACCCGCCCCCCCGTCTTATCTGAGACGTTATCTTCGCGGATCCAGGGGGATACAATACAGATTCACAAAGTACTTTTATTTAACATACAGATTGGTTAAAAAGGATCCTGCATCGCCTTTTTCACGCCAGTCTGTACTGGTTTTTTGATCTGTATGGTACCCATAAGGGATACAGCATGACGCGTTACCAATATCTGGCCAGTCTGCTGGCCGAACGCATTGAGCAGGGGTTGTATCGCCATGGCGAAAAGCTGCCGTCGGTGCGCAGCCTGAGTCAGGAACATGGGGTCAGCATCAGCACCGTACAGCAGGCATATCAGATGCTGGAACAGCGACAGCTGATCACCCCGCAGCCGCGCTCCGGCTATTTTGTCGCCCCGCGTAAAGCGCAGCCGCCGGTGCCGCCAATGTCGCGCCCGGTACAGCGTCCGGTGGAGATAACCCAGTGGGATCAGGTGCTGGACATGCTGGCAGGTCACGCAGACACATCAATCGTCCCTTTCAGCAGCGGCGTTCCCGACATTAATCAACCCAGCCTGAAACCGCTGTGGCGCGAGTTAAGCCGCGTGGCGCAGCATAATCTGCGCGCGGTGCTGGGTTACGACGAGCTGCCCGGCTGTCGGGAACTGCGCCAACAGATAGCCCGGCTGATGCTGGACGGAGGTTCGGTGGTCAGTGCGGACGATATCGTAATCACCAGCGGCAGCCAGAGCGGAATGTCGCTGGCGCTGCTGACGGTCTGCCAGCGCGGCGATATCGTCGCCGTGGAATCCCCCGCCTATTACGGCACCATGCAACTGCTACGCGGTCTTGGCATCAAAGTGATTGAGATCCCGACCGATCCGGATACCGGGATCAGTATTGAAGCCCTGGAGCTGGCGCTGGATCAGTGGCCGATTAAAGGGGTGCTGCTGATTCCCAACTGCAATAATCCCCTCGGATTTATTATGCCGGATGCCCGCAAGCGAGCGGTACTCACCCTCGCCCAGCGTCACGACATTGTGATTTTCGAAGATGATGTGTATGGCGAACTGGCTACAGAGTATCCGCGTCCACGCACAATTCATTCCTGGGATTGCGACGGTCGGGTGTTGCTATGCAGCTCGTTTACCAAATCCGTGGCGCCGGGTCTGCGCGTGGGTTGGGTGGTTCCGGGTCGCTATTATGACAAACTGCTGCACATGAAATACGCCGTCATCGGCACCAGCGTTCCCGCCACGCACCTGGCGGCGGCAACCTTTGTGCGCGAGGGTCATTATCATCGCCATGTCCGGCGCATGCGCCAGATTTACCAACGCAATATGGAAATCTACACCTGCTGGGTACGGGAATACTTCCCCTGTGGGATCTGCGTCACCCGACCAAAAGGCGGCTTTATGCTGTGGGTCGAATTGCCACCACTGGTCGACATGGTCTGCGTCGCCAAACAGCTCTGCCGCCTGAAAATCCAGGTCGCGCCAGGTTCGCTGTTCTCGGCGTCAGGAAAGTATCGCAACTGCGTACGCATCAACTGCGCGCTACCGCCAGACGAAAAGCACCGGGAAGTGATGCAGAAACTCGGAGAGGCGGTGATGGTGGCGATAGAGTAAATCGGCACACCCGGCTTCGCCTCTATCTAATGGCTTAAACCCTGGATATCCTCAGCGGACAGTCGGGTAATTTTTTGTATCGTGTTGATATCGATACCGTCGGTCAACATGGTGCGGGCAATACGCAATGCTTCATCACGCCGCCCCTCCATCAGCCCTTCCTGTTTACCTTCCTGTTTACCTTCCTGCTTGCCTTCCTGTTTGCCTTCCTGCCATCCTTTTTTAAATCCCGCCTCATGCAATCTGTCCGCGATCGTCATCAAATGCTCCTTATGTTGCGGTGAATGTTCGGCAATCGCACTGATAAACGTATTGAAGCGAGGTGCATCGCCGGTTCGCAAAATATAATTAAACAGCGTCTTGAGCTGGCTGTCATTAGTGGACCCGGTAACTAACAGAGAAACAATGTTCTCGACCAATCCCATAAGATCGCGCTGACGGATATGTTTTTGTATTAATTCCAGCAGCGCCATACGGCGATGCTGCACAATCTCATCGTCCGGAATAACTGTAATATCGACCAGCGGAAACGCTGCGGCATAAAGCCGACGAGCCAATGTTGGATTGGCAAATTCATCCAGCCAGCACAGTGACCAGGGTTACGGACTTTTAGCGCCGTGATAAAACAGCATCGGCACCACCAGCGGTAATTGCGGGTGTCCGGCATCTAAATGTTTTTGCATGGCCGCAATCGCATAGCGCATCAACCTGAACGCCATATGCGCATCCGGTGTACTCTGATGTTCAATCACTACGTAAATATATCCATCCCCTTCCGTCGTTTTCAGCGACCACAGCACATCGGAGTAATACGCGCGTAAATCCCCCTCAATAAAACTGTCAGACTCGAGCTTTAGTGTCTGCAGATCACATATTTCGCGTAACGCATCAGGGAGATGAATCTGTAGAAAATCCCGGGCAGTCTCCGGATGACGTAAAAATGTTTTAAAGACCGCATCATGCGGGGTTGAAGTCGGTGTTTTTTTCATGGAGATCCATCGTCCGAGGAAAAAGATGGCGCGACTATAACGGCTAAATTTATGACTCTCATTCAACACGTTTTATGTCTGCGAGGCACTATCCACAGTAAATACCGCCCTCTGCAAGGCAGACATTTTCTCAGAACACTCCCCGCAAAAACGCGTTTGCTTACGCGCCCATTCGCATTACACTGCGGATGTCTATTTTCCATTCAACTGACGCTACCCGAGGTGCGATCTCGCTATTCCCGTTGAGGGTTTTCTCCCGACAAGGAGCGGTTTTTATGCAACGGATTTTCGCGTTTTTCTCGCAACGTGCCACCACGCTGTTTTTCCCCATCGCGCTGATTCTGTACGACTTCGCAGCCTATCTGTCGACGGATCTGATCCAACCCGGCATCATTAATGTGGTGCGAGATTTCAACGCCGATGTCAGCCTGGCTCCGGCTGCGGTTAGCCTGTATCTGGCGGGTGGGATGGCGTTACAGTGGTTATTAGGGCCACTTTCTGACCGAATTGGTCGCCGACCGGTGCTGATTACCGGCGCGCTTATCTTCACCCTTGCCTGCGCGGCCACACTGTTCACCACCTCAATGACGCAGTTTCTGATTGCACGCGTTGTGCAGGGCACCAGCATCTGCTTTATCGCCACCGTCGGCTACGTCACGGTGCAGGAGGCATTTGGCCAGACAAAGGCCATCAAGCTGATGGCCATCATCACCTCCATTGTGCTGGTGGCACCGGTCATCGGCCCGCTCTCCGGGGCGGCGCTGATGCACTTTGTCCACTGGAAGGTTCTGTTTGCCATCATTGCCGCGATGGGCCTGGTCGCCTTTATTGGCCTGCTGTTGGCGATGCCAGAAACGGTGCAGCGCGGCTCGGTGCCGTTCAGCGCACGCGGCGTACTGCGGGATTTTCGCGATGTATTTCGCAACCGGGTGTTCCTGTTTGGGGCCGCCACGCTGTCGCTGAGCTACATCCCGATGATGAGCTGGGTGGCGGTATCGCCGGTGATCCTGATCGACGCGGGCGGCATGACCACCTCGCAGTTTGCCTGGGCGCAGGCTCCGGTATTTGGGGCGGTTATCGTCGCTAATATGGTGGTGGTGCGATTTGTGAAGGACCCGACAAGGCCGCGCTTTGTCTGGCGGGCGGCACCTGTCCAATTGAGCGGGTTGGCGATACTGATTGGTGGCAATTTACTCTGGCCGCACGTCTGGCTGTGGTCGGTGCTGGGCACCAGTCTGTATGCATTTGGTATCGGGATGATTTTCCCGACGCTGTTCCGTTTTACGCTGTTTTCCAACAACCTGCCGAAGGGCACGGTCTCCGCGTCGCTGAATATGGTGATCCTGATGGTAATGGCGGTTTCTGTCGAGATCGGGCGCTGGCTGTGGTTTAACGGCGGCAGGATTTCGTTTCACCTGTTGGCGGTTGTCGCAGGTATTGTCGTGGTATTCACGCTCGCCGGATTGTTGAAGCGGGTACGTCAGCACGAGGCCACGACGCTCGTCACCGAGGGCTAATCGTCTGTGAACGCCCCCAAACGTGAACACCACTGTGTGTGTTTACCTGTCGGGGGCAATCCATAATAAGACATCTACTTTTGGTCATCTGGCGAACGGTAATGGGATTTCAGCATCGGGTTCATGTGTGATCCGATTACGCAGATCGCGACGAATCATTTCAATCACCCAAAACCAAAAAATATGCCCCACAATTTCAGAAACGTATTCATCAAAGGGTAGCTGAGACAATGGCGGCGAAAGATGCAACGCAGGAATAAAGAGGCCATGAACCGCCACTGTCACGATCAATCCCGCTAACACACCTTGCCAAAGTTTAACTTTCGGAAAAATTTCAGCCGCAACGCAATAACCCACTGCAAACACTAATGAAAATATAATATGCGTGACCATAACGGGATTGATCACATGCTCAGAAAAGGTATAGACCGTTTGCGTGGGATCAATCCCTAAATAGTCCCTGAGAAAAAGATAGGGTGGGTTAAACTCATTTCGCCCTAAAGAAAATGTCCTGGGTGGAAGAGGCACCTCCGCCCCCCATTTAACAAATGCAGAAAGCACGCCAGAAACAATACCAATCAAGACAGCGACACCATAATGACGGCGCTCAGGCGGCGTTCTTGTAAACAAATCATGCAAATTCATAAAATTATCACCCCTTATATATGAAAATAACACTGAAAGTCCGTGTCTATGCTACCCAGGAGGGATGATAAAAATTGTGATAAAGATTAATTTTGAATAAAAATGATCCAATCTGATTATTAATGACACATTTTGATTATTGATAATAAACCCTAACTTCTGCCTGGTACCGCTGCTTTAAACGTTGCCGGATAAAACCTCACCATCTAAAAATGGGATATACAGCACAATTTTTGCACGTTCCCCCCGTCTGGCTCTATCCTTAAGTCTATGAATAAAATTGCTGAACTCAAACGCGCCAAGCGACTGGCGCTCTCTCTGCTGCTGATTGCTGCCGCGACCTTCGTCATCACGCTGTTTCTGCCGCCCAACTTCTGGGTGCTCGGGATCAAAGCGATTGCCGAAGCGGCGATGGTAGGCGCGCTGGCGGACTGGTTCGCCGTGGTCGCGCTTTTTCGCCGGGTACCGATCCCGTTTATCTCGCGCCATACGGCGATTATCCCGCGTAATAAAGACCGCATCGGCGAAAACCTGGGTCAGTTCGTGCAGGAAAAATTCCTCGACACCCAGTCACTGGTGGCGCTGATTCGCCGCCATGAACCGGCGCTGCTCATTGGCAGCTGGTTCAGCCAACCGGAAAATGCCCGGCGCATCGGCCAGCATCTGCTGCAGATCATGAGCGGATTTCTCGAACTGACCGACGACGCCCGCATCCAGCGGCTGATCAAACGCGCAGTGCATAAGGCTATCGACAAGGTTGATCTCTCCGGCACCAGCGCATTAATGCTGGAAAGCATGACCAAAAACAACCGCCACCAGGTGCTGCTCGACACGCTGATTACGCAGCTGATCGCCCTGCTACAGCGCGACAGTTCGCGGGCGTTTATCGCCCAGCAGATTGTGCGCTGGCTGGAGACCGAACATCCGCTCAAAGCGAAGATCCTGCCAACCGAATGGCTCGGTGAACACAGCGCCGAGCTGGTCTCTGATGCGGTCAACTCCCTGCTGGATGACATCAGTCACGATCGGGCGCATCAGATCCGCCACGCCTTCGATCGCGCCACGTTGAACCTGATCGATAAGCTCAAACACGATCCTGACATGGCCGCACGTGCAGAAAGCCTCAAAAGCTACTTAAAAGAGGACGAAGCCTTTAACCGCTATCTCGGCGAGTTGTGGGCGGATCTGCGTCAGTGGGTGAAAACCGACATTAACGCCGATGATTCTCGCGTGAAACAACGCATTGCCAGCGCCGGACAGTGGTTTGGCGAAACGCTGGTTGCCGATGGTGCCCTGCGCGCGTCGCTGAATGAACACCTGGAGCAGGCTGCGAAAAAAGTCGCACCGGAGTTCGCTGCCTTCCTGACCCGCCACATCAGCGACACGGTCAAAAGCTGGGATGCACGGGAGATGTCGCAACAAATTGAGCTCAACATCGGCAAAGATTTGCAGTTTATTCGCGTCAACGGCACGCTGGTTGGCGGTTCTATCGGGCTGGTGTTATATCTGTTGTCGCAACTACCGTCTCTGCTCACGCTGCCGAATTTTTAAGGAGAAAAAATGGCTGAAATCACCCTGTCATCCGCGGAGCGCGATCGCCTGCGCAACGAACTGGAAACGTATTGCAGCAACCACTTCGATCTCGACCTTGAGCAGTTCGATGCCGAGTTCTTTATTGATTTTATTATCGAAAAACTGGGACCTGCGTTTTACAACGCCGGTATTGAAGAGGCGATCCGCACCCATATCGCCTACAGCGAACGGATCCAGGAAGAAATGGACCTGAAGAAAATCCTCTGACGGTAAAACCCGCATTATTTAACTTTAAATTATCATTTGCATATGTAATATAACAAATATCAACGTAACAGCGTGAAGTGAGCGTCTGCATGCCGCAGGGAAGTCCTGGTTCAAATCATCATTCCATCCGCATCGCGCTGTTTGGCCTGCTGGTCTTGACGCTGGGCATGGGCATTGGCCGCTTTCTGTATACGCCAATGCTGCCGGTGCTGCTGACTGAAGGTCAGTTTACCTTCAGCCAACTCTCGTGGATTGCCAGCGCCAACTACGCCGGGTATCTGGCAGGCAGCCTGCTGTTTTCCTTCGGCCTGTTCCACCAGCCCTCACGCCTGCGTCCGATGCTATTAGCCTCTGCGCTCGCGACCACCGGACTTATCCTGGCGATGGCGTTTTTTACTCAGCCTGCACTGATGATGGCGATCCGCTTTCTGGCAGGTGTCGCCAGTGCCGGCATGATGATCTTTGGTTCGATGGTGGTTCTGCAGCATACCCGTCATCCGTTTGTGATTGCGGCCCTGTTCTCCGGCGTAGGGACCGGCATTTTTCTCGGTAATGAGTATGTCATCGCTGGTTTACGCTTTGCGCTGTCATCACACACGCTGTGGCTGGGTGCCGGAGTCCTTTCTGGCTTACTCCTTCTGCTGCTGGTCGTGCTGCTCCCCTCTCGTGACCGCGTGCTGCCCGCCGTACCACTGGCAAAATCCGCGCATCAACCGATGTCATGGTGGCTGCTGGCGTTGCTTTACGGGCTGGCCGGTTTTGGCTACATCATTGTCGCCACTTACCTGCCGCTGATGGCGAAAAATGCCGGTTCGCCACTGCTGACCGTACACCTGTGGTCGCTGGTTGGCATCGCAATCATTCCGGGGTGTTTCGGCTGGCTATGGGCGGCGAAACGTTGGGGAGTCCTGCAATGCCTGACAGCCAATCTGCTGACCCAAAGCGCCTGCGTGGTGTTAACACTTGCCAGCGACTCGTTGTTCCTGCTGGTTCTCAGCAGTATTGGTTTTGGCGCAACCTTTATGGGAACCACCTCACTGGTGATGCCGCTCGCCCGCCAACTCAGCGTGCCGCGAAACATTAACCTGTTGGGACTGGTGACGCTGACGTACGGCATTGGGCAAATTCTCGGGCCGCTATTAACCAGCCTGCTGGGAAGCGGTGCTGTCGCCATTATCAACGCTACGCTGTGTGGTGCAGCGGCGCTATTTCTTGCTGCACTGATTAGTGCAGTACAATGCTATAAACAGCGTTCTCTTACACCTAAAGAAGTATAAGCACCCCCCTCTAAAAAATCTTAAATTCGGATTACTCCGCAATTAAATGTCAACATTTCATAATCCACAAATAACCAATAATTCATTTTTCAGACACTTTATAATCCGTCTTAACTCATTTGTAGAATAAACATAAAATGAGTAAAAATGGACATATCCATACAACATCAACAGCATATTCAGGAACAGTACATGTCGTGGTTTAAAAAAATCATACTTGGGTTAATTATTATCATCAGCTTATTTAGCACCATGAAGGATTATAAAGACTTCGGCTTTTTCGGGGCCGCAGGGCTGTTTATTATATTTTTACTCACCACGATTTTTCTCTGGCAGTGGGCTGCCGGAAAGTGGCCAGAGATAGGCACCGTCAAAGCGATTCTTATTTTGCTGGCCAGTACCATTGCCTCTATATTCGTCATTAATATGGCCATCGCCGGAAATTTACATGTAGATCTGATGGAAGTAATGCGCGTTTCGATTACGCATAAACCCCTTTTTTATCTCATTTTCTGCGTGGTGGCATGGGTAAAAGTGGGGATCTGGAAGTGGTTATTTAGCGAAGTGCGTGGCAACCCACAGCAGCCAGTCTGACAGGAAAAGCAATGTAAAAAAGGCGTCTGACTAGAGACGCCTTTTTCATGACATAACAAAAACTTAGAACTGGTAGGTCAGGCCAGCAACAACTTCGTTGTCACCGTCCTGGCCATTGAGCAGGTTAAACTTGTAACCCACATCGGCCACAATGTTTTTGTTAAAGTAGTAATCGGTACCCAGCGCCACGTACTCGGTCAGGTCAGTGTTGTCAGTGTCACGTGAGTGGACGTAAGCCACGTTCGGGCGCAGACCAAAATCAAACACATAGGCCGCCATCGCTTCAAAGTGCTGCGCTTTGTTGGCATTCTGGATCAGGTTGTGGGATTCACCGTACATCGTCGCCACATAGACAGCATTGGCATCATACTTCAGGCCCGCACCCCAGAATTCAGCGTTATCACCTTCCCAGCCCTGTTGTTTCTGCTCAGCAGTTACCGCGCTGGTAGAGTAAGCCGCGATGGCAGACACGCCAGAGTCCGCGATGTTGTCATAACCCAGAGAGAAGCCGTAGCCATTGCCGTGCTGTTTAGCCGGGTCCGCATCGGTATCATCCTGACCCTGGTATTGCGCCGCCAGGTTTACACCATCAACGGCACCAAACAGATTTTTGGTACGGAGTGTTGCAACGCCAGAAGTGCGTGTAGTAAGGAAGCGGTCAGTATTTTCATAGGAATCACCGCCGAACTCTGAAAGAACGTCAGTGTAAGATCCCACGTCATAAGCGACACCGTAGTTACGACCGTAGTCAAAGCTAACGTCGTGACCGTAATCCAGGCCAGCAAACGCGAGACGTGTTTTAATACCATCCTGAGAACCTTCTGCTCCAGCGGCATCAAACTGACTTTCAAAGTGGCCATAACCGGTCAGCTGATCGTTAATTTGTGTCTCACCACGAAAACCCAGACGCGCATAAGTACCGTCGGCGTCGGTGCCGTCAGTCCAGGTATGTACGGCTTTAACTTTGCCGTACAAATCCAGTTTATTGCCATCTTTGTTATAAATTTCCGCTGCATGAACGGACGTTACCCCTAATGCCATCACGGCTAATGCCACTGCTGTCTTTTTCATTTTTTTACTCACTTTTAATTGTGAATTTTGCTATCAACTTTGTTATGCGGGCGGCGCGCCAACATAAAAAAGCCCCCTATTGAACAAGGGGAAAACAAATAACACACCAGTAAAATTATTAAGGACGTAGCAAGGCATATATCATTATTGGGAATATAAATAAAACCCAGACAGAGCGTGACAGCATGTATTACTGAGAGTCACTCTCATTAATAGAGCGATGTAGCATTAATGCTTCAGCAATAATATCTTGTTTGCTTTTTCGTGTTTCAAATGCCAGTGTGCGAACGTATTCCCACAAAGAGGTATCGACACGCGCACTTAAAAGAACCATATCTTTCGAGCGGGTACCTCTGGCTTTTCGACTATCGGGATAATCTCGAGAAGGCATTGTCATCTCCTGAACGCAATAATACGCTTATGGCGATGAAATATGCAGCCAGTGTAAAAACATGTCAACGGCAAAAAAAATGCACAATAGTAATGAAACTGTTAATAAATCACTTAAAAGTGGAACGCTATTTCAAATGAAAGATAACTTGATTGTAGAATAATGTGTAATTTTTACTTTACGCACATTCATTGTGACTCATTAGATTAAAAAAAAGACGTCTACCGCGTGGCTAACAATGTGCCATCAAAACATCATTCCAGCCAATAGGTTACATAACGTGCTTAATGTCTACTTTTACCTAAAACCCCTGTTTTTATATGCCTTTTTGCATTGATTTTCGGTGCTATCCGCTGCGTAAATCGCGTTGATTCTCACTGCGTTGTCGCCTGCGTTGTCGAAAAATAAGCACGGAAAGGTAAAATTTTAGTAAACATTGCATTCTTTCGCTTTTAAAAATAAGTCGATTTATATTGATTTAGATCAATTTTACCAGCCATGGAACGGCGTAAAAATCGCCACTTGCGGTGACTGGAAACAATGTTGTACGCCTATTTTATCAGCAGAAAAAACAGGTGCAGGGACGTTAAACCGCAGAGGAAAGCGCGGACCAGGACGCCATTTTCAGGCGATCCCTTGCGAAAGGAGAGTCCGCAGAGTGCGGAATGTCATCCCGCTCTGGGCTACAACGCCAGAGCGGTCTTATTCACGAATCTCAACAATCTTCAATAATCAGATACACCGCCTTCACCGGACCATGCACCCCGACCACTTTGATAAGCTCAATATCCGCCGTTGAGCTGGGCCCGCTGATGATGTTAATGCACGACGGCATACGCTCACCGGCCTGCGCTTTCTGATGCAGAACCTGCGCCAGTTGCGCCACACGCGGCAGGATGCTGCTTTTACGCAGCACGAAAATAGAGGACTCGGGCAACAGGCTGATTGAACGCCCGCGCTCCGGAGCGGAAAACAGCACCACGCCCCCGGACTCCGTCAGGCCATACTCGGCATACACCACGCCAACTTTCGCCTGCTCGGCCTGAACAATATTCTCGGCTCCACGCACCGGATCCCAGACCACAGCATTACACTCTCGCTGCAAACGATCGGTTATCCCCAGTTCTGCCAGCCGACTGTCGCCGCTAACCACCACCGGCTGCTGCCCCAGCTGTTGGCACAGACGTAACGCCACCTCAGGGGCCTGCGCCTCATGGGTCAGTTCGCACTGCGCCAGCATCACCTCGCTGGCAAACTGCACAAACGCGTCGCAGCGCTGCTGCGGGCTGAGTTCGGTCAGCCGCTCGTTCGCATAGTTGTTCACCGGCGCGTCTTCGGCCTGCGGTTCCCGCCGCAGCGGACGGCCCAGCGCCTGGGCAACGGTGTTTAAAAACGCGGTACGGTTATCCATTCTTTTTCTCCTGCGCCTGATGTTTCTTAAACCAGCTACGGAAACTCTCTCCGTCAGCATCAGGAAGATCGCGCGCTTCCATCCAGTCACCAATCGCGCCAACCTTGAGCGGCGTTTTACCGCCATTGATAAACCAGCTCGCCGCGTGGGCACCGGCCATCATGCCGACCTTCCACAACCCTGGATGGCTGTTGGCATAAGCGAACATTTTGATCGCCCGACGTTCCGCTTTCGGGGTAATCCCTTCCTCGGCCATTACCCGGCGATGGCGCAGGATCAGTTTTGACAGCGGGATCTGCACCGGACAAACGCTGTCGCAGGCCGTGCACAGTGAACAGGCGTAAGGCAGGTCTTTAAAATCTTTATAGCCGCCGAGCAGCGGAGAGATCACCGCCCCGATAGGCCCTGGATAAATAGAGCCGTAGCCGTGCCCGCCAATATGGCGATACGCCGGGCAGGTGTTCATACAGGCTCCACAGCGGATGCAGCGCAGCACATCGCGAAACTCAGAACCCAGCACCTGCGAGCGACCGTTATCCACAATCACCAGGTGAAACTCTTCCGGCCCGTCGACGTTATCCGCCTCGCGCGGCCCGGTAAGCCAGGTGTTATAGCCCGTCAGACGAGCGCCCACCGCACTGCGTGCCAGCATGGTGATCAGCACGTCCACGTCGGCAAACGTCGGCGCGATACGCTCCATGCCCATCACCGCAATGTGTGTTTTCGGTAACGTGGTACACATCCGCGCGTTACCTTCGTTGGTGACCAGGCAAACCGAGCCGGTCTCCGCCACCGCGAAGTTACAGCCGGTAATGCCAATTTCAGCGCTGAGGAAATCCTCGCGGATCTTCTGGCGAATGAACAAGGTCATTGCTTCCGGCGTTTCCGGACCGTCATAGCCCATCTGCTCATGCAGCACGCGACGGATCTGATAGCGATCTTTATGGATAGCCGGGACCACCACATGCGAAGGCGGATCCTGATCCAACTGGAGAATATATTCGCCCAGATCGGTTTCGATCACCTGAATACCGGCATCCTGCAGCACGTGGTTAACACCGATCTCTTCGGTCACCATCGACTTGGACTTCACCACCTTTTTCGCATTTTTCGCTTTCGCGACCTGCAAAATGTAGCGGGTAGCCTCTTCCTTGGTCTTTGCGAAAAACACCTGACCACCGTTTTCCGTCACTTTCTCGGAGAGTTGATACAGGTAGGCGTCGAGGTTACTCAGAACGTGGTCGCGGATCTGGCTGGCACGGTCGCGCCATTCTTCCCAGTGCCCTAACTCATCGACCATTTTTTGCCGGTTCGCGCCGATGCGCCCCTGCGCGTTCGCCACGGCTTTACGCATAATCGGATCGTCAATTTGCTGGCGAATGCGCGTTTTAAATTCTACATCGCTGGTTTTTATCGACATCTCTTTCCCCTCAGCGGCTCATCAGCACTTCAGCAATATGCATCACTTTGACCGGCTGGCCTTCACGCTGCAGTCGACCGCCAATGTTCAGCAGGCAGCTGACGTCGGCACCAATCAAATACTCCGGTTTCGCATCCATGAGATGCAGGACTTTCTCTTTCACCATCTCGCCGGATATTTCGGCCATTTTGACCGAGAAAGTGCCGCCGAATCCGCAGCAGGTGTCCTGATCGGCAAAGGTTAACAGCTCCAGACCGCGTACGTTTTTCAACAGCGTGAGCGGCTCTTCTCTCACGCCCAGCTTGCGAGTCAGGCTGCACGAAGGGTGATAAACCGCTCTGCCCTGCAGGCTGGCACCGACGTCCACGACGCCCAGTTTGTTGACAATAAAAGAGGTGAGATCCTGCATGCGCGCGGCAACCTTTTCGGCGCGCAATGCCCATGCAGGTTCATCGGCCAGATACGTCGGGTAGCTTTTCACCGCATAGGTGCACGAACCTGCCGGAGAGATAATCGGATCGTCGTTATCCTCCAGCGCAGCGATCATGTTTTTCATCCCCGGGATGGCTTCTTTGATATAGCCACTGTTAATGGCGGGCTGACCGCAGCACCCCTGCTTCTCGGGGAAATTAACGCGGCAGCCGAGCTTTTCCAGCAACAATACGGAATCGCGTGCCATCCGTGATTTCAGCGCGTCACCAATACAGGTGACAAAGAAATTTACATTCACAATAAATACCCCATTGCTTCATTGCCTTGTAAAACCGGCGGCACATCGCCGCCCAGTAATAATTCAATAATAAAAACTGGCCATTAATAAAACGGTGATACCTGACCTTTACTGTTTTATTGTCTTTTCGTCAGGCCCAGTTTTTACGTTTACTGGTTTTACCAATGCCCGGGTTCATGCTGTTGGTCGGGTCATTTTCCTGATAAAACCGCGCCAGATTTTCAGGCGCTTTATAAAGGTGGCCAACATTATGTTCTGCCGGATATTGCGCCCCGCGTTGGCGCAACAGTTCCAGCATCTGTTCTTTTAACGCGTGCGCATCAACGCCTTTTTTAACGATATAATCCTGATGGAACACATGGCACATAAAGTGGCCATAATAAAGTTTATGCACCAGCTGACTGTCAATTTCAGCCGGCAGATGTTCATACCACTCGGTATCATTGCGGCGTAGCGCAATATCCAGCGCGAGAATATCCTCAACCTCATCAGAATGAACGGCCTGATAGCGAATGGCGGCTCCCGCTGCAGCAAAGCGGTGCAGAAACGCCTTGCTGCCCTCTTCCGGGGTACAGGCAAAGAAATCTCCGTCTGCCGTTTTAAAGTACTCGGTTAACCACGCCTGCGCTTCGCCGATGCCGTCCCCTGCCATTTTCAGCATCAGATGATGCTCGTAGTTGTCACGCCAGGTTTTCATGCGTGGCGGGAGATGGCTCGGGAAAAAATGACTGAATGTCTGCATTGCGCGGTCGGTAAAGTGCGGGCGGAAAATCTTCACCTTCTCCAGCATGGCCTCGGTGCGCCCCTTCAGATTAAAGAAAAACGGCATTTTGTCGGTGCCGAGTTTATCGATCATCAGGAAGGTGTCTTTGCTGTATTTCTCTGCAACATCATAGATATCACGATGCATATACTCACCGGCGACCGGTAAGTGTGTAAACGTCGCCAGCATATGGCGGCGTATGTCCGTCAACACCGAGGTCTGATTGGTACCAATGTAGAACACCTGCTGATTCTTCTCAGCTTCAAAGGTGTCCAGACGCACGGCAAACACCGCCAGTTTCCCCGCGCAGCCTGAGGATTCGAACAGGCGATCCGGGTCGGCGTTGTAGCGCGCCGGGGTGTCGGCATCAACGTCTCTGACGCGGGTCACGTAGTCGTGGTCGTGCGCGTGGCGTCCGTCATGACTGACGTCAGCACGCGCAATCGCGTTGTTATCCAGGCGGGCGAGGATCTGTTCCGGCGTCTCGCCCAGTTCGATGCCCAGATGATTGACCAGCTGTAGCTGTCCCTGTTCATCCACACGGGCAAACAGTGACATCTCGGTGTACGCCGGGCCACGCTGAACCAATGCACCACCGGAGTTATTACAGATACCGCCAATCACCGACGCACCAATGCAGGAGGAGCCAATCACCGAATGCGGCTCGCGGCCAAACGGCTTCAGCGCCTTCTCCAGCGAATACAGCGTGGTGCCCGGATACGCCAACACCTGCTTGCCCTCATCCAGCACATGCAGACTGTCGAGGCGCAGCGTGCTGATGATAACGATGTCGCGATCGTAGCCCTTGCCGTTCGGCGTGGAGCCTTCCGTCAGGCCGGTATTTGAGGCCTGCATCAGAATGATTTTATCGGCCTCCACGCAGGCCTTGAGCACCTGCCACAGTTCAAGCAGAGAGCCGGGGATCACCACCGCCAGCGCCTCGCCCTGACCCGAGCGGAAGCCCTTGCGATAACGCGCCGTTTTGGACGGATCGGTAAGGACGTAGGCGGGGCCAACCCGTTGGGTAAGTGCAGTCAAAAAGGATTTATTATCAGTGTTTTTCATGGAGGGCGGCTCTCCGCTCCTTATATCAGGGCAATCGAAAATGGCGATACATTCATTTGTATGACAAAACAAAATAATCCCCCAATCATTACTTACATGCAATACCCTGGTTTATTTCTTTCGGCCTCGCTCACATTTTTATATTGAAAACCACAATTATCAGAAATCAAAAAACCGTTTAAAACGACTTACCCGCCCGTCCCTATCATTATTACACAGACCATTATATAACTATTTATAGGTACCCATTTTGCGCCCAAAGATATTTACAGAGCATTATCCATCAATTAAAAGCTTACAATAGTTACAAAACCATTAATCATAATTACTTTATCCACTGAAGCGATTCAGTTTGCATATTTTATTTATCCAGCCATGTAAGTTTCCCGCCATAAATACAAATAAGGTTTAATAAACCCATCAGGAATAGTAATGAACGAATATATTATGTTTGTTTTAGCCCTCTCTCCTTTGCTGCTTATGGTATTTTTAATACTAAAATTAAAAATGCCGATTCATTATTCAGTCTTGATTACGCTGGCCTTTACCATCGCGCTGTCGGCGATATTCTGGGATATGCCGTTACAGAATTTGAAAGCCTCCGTGGGCTATGGTGCACTCAAAGGGTTATGGCCGATTGTGATTGTGATCCTCGGTGCGATATTCAGTTATAACGTGATGCAGGCCACCAAAGCGCTGGATATTCTGCGCGATATTCTCGCCAGTATTAGTGAAGATAAACGCATCCAGGTACTGCTTATTTCGTGGTGTTTTGGCGGATTTCTTGAGGCCGCCGCTGGCTACGGCACCGCGGTTGCCATTCCTATCGGCATCCTGATCGCACTGGGATTCAATCCGCTCAAAGCGGCCATCGCCTCACTCGTCGCCAATACCGTGCCGACGGCATTCGGCGCGGTGGGTATTCCGGTTTCAATTCTCGCTGAACAGGTTAACCTGCCGGTTTTCACCCTCGGCGGAACCATTATTATGCAGCTGGCGCTGTTTAATATTCTGCTGCCGTTTGTGATTATTTGTATTATCGGCGGTGGCCTGAAGGCGATTCGCGGCGTGTTCTTCATCACACTAATTTGCGGTATTACCACGCTGGTGCCGCAGTATTTTGTCGCTATCCACCTTGGCGCAGAACTCCCTGCATTTGCCGGCAGCCTGGTCAGCCTGTTTGCCGTCGCCATTCTTGGTCGACTGCGCAACGGCAAAACCGCCCCCGAATGGCGCATTGAAACCAGCCATACCCGGGAAACCACACCGCGCTCGGCGAAGGTGCTGTTCCGGGTCGGCTCCATCTACCTGTTTATTTTTATCTTTATTCTGCTGTGCTCGCCGCTGTTCCCGGCGGTAAAAGCGGCAGCATCACAGCTGGCTTCGGTGCTGCATTTCACCCTCGCCGACGGTAAAACGCTGGCGCTGAAAATCGAGTGGGTCACCACGCCGGGGATGCTGATCATCTTTGCGACCCTGATCGGCGGTTTTATCCAAGGGGCTTCGGCGCGCGGGATGCTGGAAGTGTTTGTCAAAACCATTTTCCAGTTGAAGAACTCGATCGTCGCCATTATGGCGATTGTTGCGCTGGCCACGGTGATGGATCTCAGCGGTATTATCGCCACGCTGGCTCAGTCGATTGTTGACCTGACCGGCGGCTCGTATGTCTTTCTCGCCCCGGTCATTGGCGCGCTGGGTACGTTTGTCACCGGCAGCGACACCAACTCGAATATTCTGTTTGGTAAACTGCAAACCATTGCTGCCAGCAAGTTGAATATTGACCCTAACTGGCTGGCGGCGGCCAACACCTCCGGCGCGACGGGCGGGAAAATGATCTCCCCGCAGAGCATCGCCATTGCGGTTTCCGCCACCAAAATGGAAGGCCAGGCGAACCAGATTATGTCTGGCACCATGAAATACTGCTGCGCCTACATCGTGATCCTCGGCTTAAAGGTCGGCCTCTTTTACTACTGGTTTATGGCGTAACACATTGTCAACCCCAGCCATATTCTGGCAAGCGTGTTTGACAAGACAGTGAACAAAAAGGTTTACAGCCACGCGGTCAGGAGAACGCCGCGGCTGGCTTTACGATTTGTCGGCGCTGACTAAAATAGCGCCGATATTTCAAAGAGAGGATTGTTGTTATGTTGTTCTGGAAAAAGATGGTGAAGAAGTTCGACGCCTTTTCTGCGTTGATCCCACCACGCTACTTCCGCGTGTAATGCCTGGCGCTTATGCCTGATGGCGCTTCGCTTATCAGGCCTACGTTTCACGCACATTTGTAGGCCGGATAAGGCGCAAGCGCCGCATCCGGCTGCTACAGCAGAGTAAAACACTCACCCCTTTCTCTTACGCATTCCGCACGTTCTTAACACCACCACCCGTAAACGCAGCCACGCAAAGCGATAAACCAGCGGATGCTGAAACCGTAGCAATGTCAAAAACATAGCGCCTCCCGTTACCGGAACGTAGGCAGCAGGCCAAACACGTCCAGCACCACCGTCAGATAGACAACCGCCCCGCAGACGATCACCAGGTTAAGCACCGTGTTATTGCAGGGTGCAGTGTAGCTGGCCGTAGGGAAACGCTTACGCGCCGCTTTTACCAGGAACGGTGGCAGGATCACGCTCCAGATGGTGAAGGCCAGACCGGCATAGCCAATCGCGTGGACAAAACCATTCGGGAAGAAAAAGCACACAGCAGCCGGTGGGAAGTAGGTTACCAGCGCAGTTTTCAGACGACCGACGCCATTATCCGGGAAGTGAAACAGGTCAGCGATATAGTCAAACAGGCCGAGGGTTGCCGCCAGCAGGGAACTGGCTACCGCAAAGTTGCCGAAGAAAGTCAGGATCAGATCCATATAGCGGCTGGTAAACAGCCCGCTGATGGCCTCGACAAACACGTCGATATTGCCGCCTTTAGCGATAATCGGCGGGAATTCCGAACGGCTGATGTTGCCCATCGTCACACCCAGCCAGAAGACATACAGCAGCAGAGCAAACAGCGTGCCGATGATTATCGAACGCGTAATATGCGGGATCCCACTCTTACCGTACAGTTTGACCAGACTCGGCACGTTGCCATGAAAACCAAATGAGATAATACAGAACGGCAGCGTCATCAGGATATACGGCAGGTACTGCGACCCAGGGATCGCCACCGCGACACTGTCGACCAGTTTCGCCACTTCAATATGGCCGACCAGTCCGGAGAACGTGGCAAAGAAGGCGATAAACTTACCGATGATCAAAATAGTGGTGATGCGTCCGACCAGCAGCGAACTGTACCAGGCAATCGCCCCGACCAGCATACTGACAATCACCACCGAGACATTCGCCGGAAAGCGCACGCCGCTGTATTTGAACACAGTTTGCGCCATCACCGCCGATGACCCGGAGATATAGGCGTAGGTCAGAATATACAACACAAAGCCAAACGCGATACCGACCACGATATTCCACTTCTGGCCTAATAAATCCTGAGTGAAGGTATTAAAACTGGCACCTGCGCCGTAATGCAGGTTAACTTCAACCAGCATCAGGCCGGTTAATAACATCATGATGGCAACAAAAAGAAGAATGACAGAGGCGCCGGGAAACCATACGCCGGCCATCGCAATCGGCAGGGAAAACATTCCACCGCCCACGACGGTTGCGATAACCAACATGGTTCCGCTAATCAGTCCGGGGGTACTACTCTGTCGCTCAATGGCATTAATATCCATGATAAATGTTCCTGTAGACTATTCGTTATAATTACAGCTGTCATTTGTACATCATGCGGATAATAAAAATGTCGGAGTCAGGGTTTGCAATTTTTTCGTTATATTGCGGTAACGGGCACCGCAAAGGCTTCCTGTTCATGGAAAAGGAATACAAAAAAGCCCCATCACAAGATGGGGCCTGAATAACATTTAAATATAGTCAAAGCGTGCGGTAAAGAAGCGCAACTGCTTCGGCTCGTAAATAAACTTCAGCCCGCGAATATCTTCTTTATGCTGGTAAAGTTTAATGATGCCGTCTGCCACCACATCCATATGCGCATAGGTATACACGCGGCGTGGAATAGTCAGGCGTACTGTTTCCAGTTTTGGTCTGTGGTGCTCACCGGTGGCATTATTACGGCCCGCAGAGATAATTCCACGTTCCATACTGCGCACGCCGGTCTCGACATAAATGCTGGCTGCCAGACTCTGCGCCGGGAACTCGTCCTGGGTCAGATGTTCGCAGAAGCGACGCGCATCGAGGAATACCGCGTGTCCGCCCACTGGCTCAACAATCGGCACACCGGCAGCTTTCAGCTTGTCGCCGAGGTAGCGAACTTGCTTCACGCGGTGCTCGATGTACTCATACTGCATGGCTTCGCGCAGGCCAATCGCCATCGCTTCCATGTCGCGTCCGGCCAGACCGCCGTAGGATGGCATGCCTTCATAGACCACCACTAACTCTTTGGCAGAAGAGAACATTTCGTCGTCGTTCATGCACAGGAAGCCGCCGATGTTCACCAGACAGTCTTTTTTACCACTCATGGTACAACCGTCGGCATAGCTGAACATTTCATGGACGATCGCGGCGATGCTCTTGTCCTCAAAGCCCTGCTCTTGCTCTTTGATAAAGTAGGCGTTTTCTACGCAGCGGGTGGCATCGTAGAACACTTTAATGCCGTGAGCTTCCGTCAGCTCGCGCACCGCACGCATGTTAGCCATCGAGACCGGCTGCCCGCCCGCGAGGTTAACCGTCACCGCCAGGCAGATATACGCAATATTCTCTGCACCTTTTTCATCAATCAGCTTTTGTAATTTTTTAAGATCAATATCACCTTTAAAAGCAATATTCAGACCAGCATCGTGTGCTTCGTCACGCACGATATCCACGAAGATGGCACCGTTTTTTTCCTGGTGATAACGCGTGGTGGTGAAATACATATTCCCGGCAACATATTGCCCCGGCTTAATGGCCAGCTGCGATAACAGGTTTTCTGCACCGCGTCCCTGGTGAGTCGGAACAATATGTTTAAAGCCAAACAGTTCCTGCACGGTTCTTTCCAGATGATAGAAGTTTTCGCTGCCCGCGTACGCTTCATCACCCATCATCATTCCGGCCCACTGCTTGTCGCTCATCGCGTTAGTGCCGCTGTCTGTCAGCAGGTCAATATAAATATCTTTCGAATTTAACAGGAAAGTATTGTAACCCGCTTCTTGCATTTTTATCAGGCGTTCATTACGCGGGATCATAGATACAGTTTCAACGCTTTTAATACGGAAGGGTTCTGCCGGATAATTCATGTTGTTTCTCCAGTAACAGTGGTCGTGTACGTATTAATGTGAAGTAAATCATATCGAGTTCATCAACAGAGGCTGATGAAATATTACTATTCTCCGCCTGATACAGGGGGTGAAATAATGTGGAAGCACTATGCAAGATTTGATTGATTATGGAAATAGCCCAGTCAACATTAATCACTGCCAATAATTTAAAAAGCTGTAAATGTGAGTGATGCAAATCACACGTCTTTTTTTTACCCGTTCATATTCAACAAGTTTTTTTCTGCGTGTTGATTTGCTGTTTGCCGTTGTATGTCTGTGGAAAGTGGAAATACTGAAAACTTAACTTTCCACGCTGTTCTCACAATCTACGGGTGAATAAGTACACGCCATTTTGTGAGAGTCGGATCACTTCACGGGGTTATATTTGTGATTCATATCACTAAAAGTGTAAATCAAAGTGTACAAACCGGTGTAGTTTCAGAGTTTGCTATTTGCTTCAGTGAGTTAGATCGCATTTTTAGCCCAACTCAGAGCCATGATATTTTCTGGAAATAATCGGTCTTTGGCGGATGGAATGAGAATGAATTTATACGCTGAATAATACTGGTTTTATTGGCGCAGGGAGATGTTCTGTTTATTCCGAATAGCACGCTAATCGCGCTTATTTCATTGTATTTACATCTGGACTTCCCCCATTCTACTGGCGTAATTTACAGGGGTTTTATTAGCGCGATGCGAAGGTGCTACCAACACCCTCGCATCGCTAATCACAGTAACTATTTCACGAGAATAGCCATCATGACTGATACGCATTGTATTGCAGTTTCGTTTGATCCAGAAGTCCACGCCGCCGATAACCGCCATTTGAAGGTGGGATATGCGAGTCGTTATCCCGATTACAGCCGTATTCCGGTGAAGTACGTGCGCTTTCCGTCCATCGTGATGAAGGGGATGTGGTTAAAAGCCGCCGGATTCGACACCGGCACCGACGTAAAAGTACGGGTGATGGAAGGCTGCATCGTGCTCACCGCCCAAACGCCCCAACCCGAAGAGTCAGCGCTGATGACGTCGCTGCGCAAAGTGGAAAAACTGTCGGCACGCAAACAAAAGCAGGTGCTGGAGTTTATCGCGGTAATTGCGGGGAAAGCGTCGAAGGGGTGAGAGTATGATTGTGATTGAGGCGCCTGCGGGCGCCTTTATTAGGGGTTATTGCGCCATCTTTGTTATGCCGTAGTACGTTCGTTCCAGGCGTCGGTATATTGAATATTGCCATCTACAATACACCAGGTGATTTTTTCATAGCGCAGTTGTACGCTTTCCAAATGCCCGGTTCCCGTTACCGTACGTGTGTCATGCACGATTGGTGTCACTGATACAACTTTTACACCTTCAAGTAGGGTATTAAAATATTCCACTTCCTGGCCTGCGTCGTTTATGTGATAGAACTTAAGTTCCGCACTTTGAAGTGTCTGACCTGTCGCAACTGCTTTGTAAAGGTATGGGCTGGAGGAGTCGATCTCTTTGTCAAATAGAAATGGGCCATGTTGGCGTGTGCCGGTTAGCTTCCCGGTGGCACCATCTGTTGGAATGCTAAGGTTATGTGTTAGACCACGGAGCTCAATACTGCCTTCACGTCCCCGGACATCTGAACCTCCACGAATCATCGCGCCACCATCATCTTTTAAAAATAAATGAACGGGTACAGCCATTTGTAAAACTCCTTGTAATCAATCATATAACCAGTGACCTGCTCTGGCTGATTCTGCGAACATACGCACAGTAAGCGGTTTTGACACTTGTTTGATGGGTTCTTTGGTAAACCACTTTCGATAGACCGACTCTCTTTCCCACGGGTAATAGGCCTCGAAATCAATGACTGAAACATCAACGTTATATTTCTCTCCAAAATCTTCAATGGCATACGGTAATTCATCCCATTCAGCGTAACCTTGCAGCGGCGTATCAAGTTCAATCGGGATAGGCTTGAAAGTAAACGTTACCGCGAGAGATAACTCTCCCCGAAAAAATTCTAATACCTCGTTATCAGTCACCATACGCGATCCTCCTCTCTGGCAATGGTGTTGTAGACATTCACCGTTTTATAGACAATTTGGGCGACATCACTTGCGAGTAATGCCCAACCAATCACAGGAATTATTCGTCCAACGAATGCCCCAAGATTGTTGGTCATCATTGGTTTTAAATATTTGATACTGGCATTGGTGATGGTAGGAAGCCTGACGGACAATGTTACGTTAAGAAACTCACGAGAATATTTGGAGGCAATTGATGTGCCTATGTTGCCCCATATGGTTTACCCCGTGTTTTCAGCAATGGTAACCCAAGAATGATACATGACATTGTTACCACATCTTTAATTCCCCCAAATTGTTCATCAATTTTGTCGAGAAAAATCCAGAAAAATAGCTCACCTGCAGAAATGTTACAGACCCCTTTATAAAAGTATGTTCCGTTGAGTTCCTCTACTGTGTCCATCAGTACCCCTTCTTCCCTCAATAATTTGCTTGCTTATCGTACTCCTGGGGAATCACGAAGAATAAAGATGACTACCGTATAAAGTCTATTTTCAGATAAAATAAATATCATGCCATTAGTAGTAATGTACTAGGGAGACGTAATGTAGTGATTGAGTGCTATATCTGGTAAGGAAAACATTCATAATAATAATGTAAATAAAACTACTGAGACATAGTGATATGAGTAAGTTTACTATTCCGATAATAAATATAATTCTTAGCGGTTATGTAGTTACCTTATGTTTAATTTGCTTGTTCGAATTCGATTCATGGCAAGATAAAACCCTTGCCGTTATTATCATCGTAGGGAGTATTTATATTATCGCTTCTATCGTAAACAGGTTTTTACCCACGAAAATGCGTCTATTGGGTGGAGTACTTGACCTATTATCCGGACCATTACTGATCGCAGGAATCCTCGCCTGTTTCGCCTTGTTTGAACCCTGGCCCATAAAAATCATTGGCATTTTTATATGGATTATCGTTATGATTCACTTACCTTTGCGTATAAATAATGGTAAGGATTAATCATGTTAATTCTGACATGCCGAATTCTACCTGAACAGTTATGTTTAATATTCTATGAATTCTCCGTCACCATACGCGATTTCCTTCTCTGCATAGATCCTGGCAAGGAGACATTACGCGCAAAACACAGTATGAAAAAAAACACGTGACAAAAAACCGATAACAGGAGGGACATCATCCCTCCTGTTATCGCGAAAATGGCAATAATTATTTCACTAACGCAGATATATCCTTGAAAAGTGAATGGGCGATTTCCACACCGTCTCGAATTGTACGCGTACGGGAATGGTAGCGACGCTCACCCGGCAAACGCGCCCCTTGCCGCTGCATCCCGGCAAAGAGCATCTCGGCACGCGCCAGATGCCGCGGGGCGTCCGCCCCCAGGAAGCGGACCGGATCCAGGGCCAGGATCAGCTCACCACCATAGGGCAACCCGCCAGCGCCGTTATCCCACGCCAGTGATTCCGCACTGGTCATATCACCGATGAGCGGTCCGGCAAGCAGTTCCACCATCGCCGCCAGAGCTGACCCTTTATGCCCGCCAAACGTCAGCATCGCACCGTCGAGGATCGCCTGCGCGTCGGTGGTGGCCTGACCGTCACCATCGATCCCCCACCCTTCCGGCACCGTTTTTCCTGCCCGTTGATGGAGCTGGATCTCACCCCGTGCCGCTGCACTGGTCGCCATATCAAAGATAAACGGGGGTTTTTCTTCACGCGGCCAGCCAAACGCTATCGGGTTAGTGCCAAAAAGTGGCTGCGTCCCGCCAGCAGGGGCAACCCATGCTTGGCCGGGCGTCGTCGCCAGCGCCACCAGCCCAGCCTCCGTGAGCGGCTCAACATCGGCAAACAGCGCCGAAAAGTGCACGCAGCGGTTAATCGCCAGTGCTGCAATACCACTGTGGCGCGCCTTTTCCATCAACAGCGGAAGCGCGCGCTCGAACGCCAGTAGGGAAAATGCCCCACCGGCGTCCACCTTCACAATGGCCGGCGCGGTATCGGTGATAACTGGCTCGGCGTCGGGTGACACCTTCCCTTTACGTAGGGTCGCCACAATCCCCAGCAACCGCCACAGACCATGCGAGGCACAGCCATCACGCTCGCCGTGGGTAACGTTTTTCGCTACCACAGCGGCATGCGCTTCACTGAATCCATTCCCGCGCAGCACCTTATATGCCAGCGCATAAGCCTCTGTTAACGAGAGGTTTACCATCTCCATGACCGACTCCTTTACTCTTCTTCATCACCGGTAAAGTTAGCCTGCGGCAGAAGAACTGGTGACGCATAACGTTGCCGGAGGCTTTGATGAACAACATTTTTCCCTGCTGAAAAAGAGCAAAAACCTCATTAACGCCCTGGCACAGCAAATCCTTGAGGCGCACTTCACCGAAAGCATTCAGGAAGAGATCGCGGATGAACTGGGATTTGATATCCTGCAAATCCGCAAACAACGGGACCCATTGTTCCGCCAGCAGGTTCTACGTGCCTATAACTATGAATGCGCCATTTGTGGCTTCAATATGCGCCACGACAGTACTTCGGTTGCCCTGGAAGCCGCCCATATCAAATGGAAACAGCACGGCGGCCCGTGCGAGATTTCAAACGGCCTGGCGCTGTGCGCAATCCATCATAAAGCCTTTGATAAAGGTTCGATTGGGCTGGATGGGTGTATGCGGGTTCAGGTGTCGCCCGCAGTGAATGGCAGCGGCATAGTGGGCAAACTATTCTGGGATTTCGACGGTAAATCGATAGCGCTGCCGATGATGCGCGAGAATTATCCCCAAAATGGGTTTGTGGAGTGGCACAGGAGAGAGGTGTTTAGAGGGTGAGAGCGAAGGCCGGACTCGCCAAATCAATATAACAATCTGAATTACATAAATATTAAATCATTTAAATCTTATTTATATACTCACTTGTATACTCAATTGATTTTAGTTTGCTATGATTATAAATCAATGAGTTAGATCAATGTATATAGTCTCAGTTTTGAGCCATTTTTACCAGCAGGAAACAACTGAAACTCTCCGCTTCAACGAGGCTTAGCTAACATCCCCAGATAGTGTTTCGCAATAATGTCATTCATTCTTTCAATCATATCCAGGCGTTTAAACATCAAATGCGCCGTTCCCTTCTGAAAGTAACGAATACTGAAGAACTCATCCTCGTACACATCCTTAGCCGGGTTATCCCGAATATGTTCCATCAATCGGGTAGAGATATCACCACGGTTGTCGGGAATCGGTTTGCCATCGAGTAAAAACAGCATCCGCTCTAGGTCAGCCAACTGATCCCGCCGCCAGCCCCAGTTAAGACTGAATCCCCAGCGGTTATGCGTCACCAGATTGTTAATGATGATCTTCTTACCAAAACTACAAGGACTATTGGTCTTATAATCCCATGACAGACCTTTGAACACATTGATGATCCCACGTTCAAAGACATCCATTTTGTTCAGATGTAACTGCTCAAAAGTACTGAGTATATTCGCCTCGCTGATGGCAGGCAGATCACCCTCCTCCAGGTTCTTATGCCACTGGTCGCGCGCCTGAGCATCCATCAATGCCATCATGCCAGACTTCAACATCAAATCACGCCAGATACTACAGTCAATATTGCGGGTGACAGCAGAGATCGCTTTATCCACCGTTTCAGTCAGCCAACTATCGTAGCGGTGCCCGGCTTTCATCGCCCAGTCTTGCGCCGTACCACCGCCAACTTCAGAGGTTAACCGTGAAATGGCATCAAGCTGCTGGATGAGCTGTTCAATTTGCAGCAGTGCAGCATCGCGGCCAGAAACTACTCGTTCGATACTGGTCGAAAAGATGAGTTCATTGTGTTCCGTTAATACAAGGGGTTCTGTTTGCATCGTCAATCATCCATAAAAGCAAACACGCCTGCCGGAAATGGCAGGCGCATTATGCGATGAATAAATAAGGTGGGAAGTTCAAAGGTAAAAATCAGGAATGATGCTCGAAGAATTTATATATTCATTAATCCGATAGCTCGCTTGGCTCTGAGTAAATCGATAGTGGTCAGGGATGGTGTCTGCTCTTGCCAGGTGAATCCTTTACGGTCGATGCGCACCAGTTCATAGCGTTCCACTAGGAAATTCACCGCATCAGCAAGTGTGATACCCGCCTCGATATGTTCCTGGATGGCTGAATCATCATGGAATGGTGTGTCGTTTAGCGTTAGACCGTAATGGTGTTCCAGCAGATAAGTTAATAGTTGCTGCCAAACCTGCACAGGTGGCAGGCGTGACGAAACCGGCAACGTGGCCGGTACAGTTGAGATTTGCATGAGTTGCGTCTCTTAATGAAAGGAACGGAAGATTTGATGGCTTACAAAGCTAAGATGATGCAGAGGTTCAGTCTTTAACCTGATTTGAGGGATAAATTATTATATACACATACCCATGACTGCCCAACGTATCGGCTTCACATGTCAGCTCGTTACGGTACAGCGTGACGCAATGCACGCAACGGGGATTCAGCTCACTGGAGAGCAGCATCAATTCCATATGCGCGACAAAATGTGGAAAGGCTTCATCCAGATCTCGGGCTTGCATCTCACTGAACGAACCGTTGAAATCTGCCCGGTCCGCCAGAAAATGCAGATGATGACCTTCCTGCACCAGCCGTGCTCCGAAGCATGGTGTGATATCTCGTTTAAGTCCCCAGGTTTGGGTAGTGTCTTTGTTCATAATTTTATTCCTGTTAAAGAAGACCATGTTCGGCGAAGGAGAATATTTGCCTGCCGCCAACAATCAGGTGGTCAGGCACTCGGATCTCCACCAGCATCAGCGCCTTTACCAGTCGCTGAGTGACAGCCTTGTCCGCTTGGCTCGGAGTCACTTCCCCGGACGGGTGGTTATGGGCAAATATCACCGCCGCTGCGTTAAAGTACAGGGCGCGTTTCACCACTTCGCGGGGATGAACCTCAGTGTGACTGAGGGTGCCGGTGAACAGCGTTTCGTGGGCCAGCAGCTGATTCTGGTTATTCAGGTACATCACGACAAATTCTTCCCGTTCAAGGGTGCCCATCTTCAGCATGAGCCAGTCGCGAGCCGCCTGTGTGGAGGTGAACGCCACCCCCGGTTCACGCAGATGGTGGTCAAGCAGACTCAGGGCTCGTTTGATGGTGCGCTGTGCCAGCAACGGTAGTTCCGACGTAAACAAGGTCAGTTGTTTCTCCATAGCAAAACTCCTTAATCGATGATGGCGAGAATGGCGCGGGATTCGGGATGGCTAAGGGCGTAGTCCCGCAGACGGTAGTAATGCTCTGTCATGGCATCGCACTCCGTGCGACAGGCGTGATGGCTGTATTCGATCAGGCAGACAGCAATGCCTGCGGCTTCCGCGCTCATTTCCGCGCCATTGCCATTCATGCTGTTGAACAGGTGCCATTTATCGTCATCCTCAGTATCGGGAGCCATAAACGCCCCGCCATTGCTGAGTGTGTAAAACGTCCAGATACCGCCGCTGTACTCGTCACAGAAGCGGTCCATCGAGACAAAAATACGCGGCTCCAGCGTTATCCACTGCGGAATGGAGCTGAAGTGCTGTGGCCAGAAGTTAATTCGCTGTTCGTCGGGTACCAGCGTGGCACTGAGGGTGAAGTGCGGTTCGTTAGCGGGAACAAACTCGTACTGTGTCTGTGTTGTCATAGGGTTTCTCCGTCAATAAAAAACGCCAGCGGCGATGGCTGGCGTATGGGATGGGGTAATTGGGGTCTGAAATGTATGCTGATAAATGACTGCAGTCAGTCGGTGGATAATGCTCTGCAAATGCCATCCTGCCCGATATGCCGGTTGAGGACCGTACCGGCATCCGGTTCAAAGTTCCATGCACGCCAGACCATCCTACCTTCGGGGTCGCGAACCACCAGACGGAAGTGACTGCCCTGGTCGTCTTCAATGGCGATGTTGTGATACCGGCGGGCAATCGCTTCGGCCTGCTGGCGAGTGAATGAACCCGGCGGTAGTAATTGAGATTCAGGCATTCGGTGTACCTTAAAAGCAAAAGCCCCTGACGCAGACGCGTCAGGGGCTGTGGGAGTATGCGGGTGTGAGGTGATTGTCAGTAACCGGTTTGTACCTTATACAGCTTCAGGGTTTTGCTGCCCCGGACAATCTTCACATACAGAGCATTATCTTTCGAGCCACGCACAAACCCGGCCTGCACATCGCCCTTACAGTCACCACCATCGTAAGGAACATTGATGCCGGTCTGGCGCACCAGGTCGATAACCCCGAAGCTTAAATCTTCACAGGCAGGGCCCGGCAGGTCCTGAATCAGGGCAAACTTACGGTCATGACTGACGCCGGTCAGTGAGCACATGGAGGTGTTTATGTCGTTCCCCTGGCACCAGTATTCCTGGCCGGGATTGTCTTTATCCATCAGGCTTGCCGGAAGCTGTGCGGCACCGGTACTGAAGGTGGTGAGTGACAGAATGAGGGCGGGTATGGCTGAGGTGATAATTCTTAACATGGCATTCTTCCTGAATTAATGGGTGTCCTTTACACCCGATAGATTGCCAGGCATCTGATGTAATTTAAAACGCCTGTAACCAGATTCTCAGCAGTTACCAGTACGGCGGCACAGTTCAGCCATGCTTTGCTTTGCCACCCACTGCTGCAGTTCGCGGTCTTTTTGAGAACGCTTAGCCGCCAGCGCGGCCTGTTGTTTTGGATTGACGCAATTATCAGGCACGACCAGCAGGGCTTTCGGTGTGTAGGTAGACCGGGCATGATTCAACGCTTCTGTCGGATTATCTGTACCACCCGATCTCTGTTGCGCCTCGTCCAGCAGCGAGGCCTGGGTATCAATCAGAGTGAACCCACACGCCTTACCCTCGCCTTGGTACACGGATGTCAAATCGGCGGGGGAACCACTGGCCGTTTTGAGTGTAAGTTTGCGTACCGTTTTGGTGTTTTTGTCAGCGAGAAAATAGCCTCCGTTGTATCCCATCCGCAGCAGAAACTGCCTGGTCCAGGGATAATTATCAATGACTCTGGCACCGTAGAGCGCATTGCTGAGGGTGTGATTGTCCAGACCATCGGCTGATTTCCAGCCGTCAGCCTGCATGTATTGCCAGGCCTTAACCGTCCCTACGACATTTTCAGCGGCTACTGGCAAAACGGTACCCGCACACAGACTGAGCGCCAGCGCCGTGGTAGTAAGTAATTTCATATCTGTTCCTTTTGAGGTGAAAACCCGTCGTCACTAACAACGAGCAGTGAGTGGAAAGTCTGAAAGTGAGGTAATACCCGAAGAAAATCGGGATGTGACAGCAGGTTACGCACCCGTGCATCCGGCACGAACAGTGCCGGGTGGAAGGTAACCGTATGAATATCGCCCAGCGGGAAAACCGTTATATGCCCCCCGAGCTCACCGGTCAGATACCAGCAGCCGTCGCTGCACACCAGGCGGTAAGGAGCCAGGCTGGAGTAACGACCGCCTTCTGCCAGTAGCGTCACCCGACGGTGTTCAGTGATAGCGCGAACCAATCGCGTAAACACTTCTGACCGTGCCAGTGCCCGGGAGGTAGCGCTGTGCCAGATAAGGCAGGGAGATTCGCTGGCACTCAACAGAGAGGTAACCAGTTGATTGTCGATATCCGGAAAGAGCGCCTCCACACCGGAGTGGCGGACGAAAGTCTGCACCGCCAGCTCCCGCTGGCGACTACCCGACAGCAGGCTGCACTGCCCGTCACGGAACTCCAGGTCGAGATAGGTCAGCCGCTCACGAAAATCCCGACGCAGCGTGCGTACTGACACACCGAACTCGGCAGCCAGCTTCTGCATGATCAGTGTTTCCCCTGCCACAAGGCGGCTGATAATTAGCGACAAGCGGACCGCAAGGCGCTCATGGCGGCGCTCAGACTGAGACATGAGAGGCGTTCTCCATTCTGTTAATGGACTGAAAATTAAGTGATTAGTGTAACGAGAGGGCCGGACAGGATATGGACAGCAGAAGCAGTATTTTTTCAGCAGGCTGAATGCAATCAGAATGCGGCTTCGTGTCCAGTCAGAGGAAACATTGCCTGTAAATTGAGCAATGAACGGACAGGTGATGTCCGCATTAACCCGGAGCTAGTATTTGTTTGACTGAAACCCGCTGAGCATCGTTTCTGCCATCACCCACAGCGCACGGTTAAGCTTCACGTCGCCGTCGATACCGCGCACGGCACGGGTATGCGTTCGCCCGCCTTTTACACTACGTCCACTGAGCCCGCCCTTAATCAGGTTCTCCTGAATACGCTGGTAGGTGGTCCACAGGTCATTACTCTCATCCTGCCAGCGGCGTGGGGAGAGTATCTGAGGTGCTGTCACCGGCTGGTGGTCTTCACCAAAACGGTACGCCAGTGCAGACTGTGCCAGAGCCTGTTGTGCAGATGGCGGCAGCATCAGCGACTGCATGGCATCCCGCTTCTCTTCCACACGGTCAAAAATCCCCAGCACCTCATACGCCCCCTCTATCACCTGACTAACCACATCCCCCTTATGTGGCACCCTTACTTCGCCAAAAGATTCACCGCAGACGAGCCCGTTCTGGCATACCGCCCTGAATAACCCCGGCAACATCTGATACGAACTGGTGCCGTCATGGGAGTTAAGCAGAATGATTTCCGGAACCTGTTTACCGGTAATTTGCCCCTCACGGCGCAGTCGCAGCATGTGCTTTGTGTGCTCGCGACGCTCAGGATCACGAACCCTGGTCTGACAGGCAAAGAACGGTTGAAAGCCTTCACGTTTCAGGCTGCCGAGCAGAGATATTGTTGGAATGTAGGTATAGCGTTCACTGCGGGACTGGTGTTTATCCTCACTGAAGACACTGGGAACCACACGAAACAGCTCTTCATGGGTTAACGGACGGTCGCGACGGATAAGGTTTGCTGCGCCAAAGCGCGAAGCCAGACGGGTCATAAGCAGACTCCTCATGATGGAAAAATAAATACAAAAAGCCCTGCCGCTCAAATGGCGACAGGGTTCAGGAAACGACGGATTAAGCGGCAATATTCAGAAGAAGAAATGCCAGATGGCACGGGCAACCGACACCACGGTGCCGCGTACAGCCTGAATGATTGTCCGAACCGGGGCCGGTATCAGGGGCATGGAGCTTACTGTGTCCAGTACCGAGCCGACCGTTTCCCCAAAATCGTCACAGGCTTTTTTATTAACGGCATCGGTACGAAATGACGCACTGAGCTGTACCGCTACCGGGCTGCTGGCCTCGCGTGGCAGGCAACGGATCATCCGGTCAGCCATCACCCGAAGCCCCCATTCCAGACGAATTGATACTGCACAGATTGGATTTACAGGCTGAAAGAGCTCATGCAACTGACAGATTTTACGACTGATATTTTGTTTCTGTTCCGTGGATAATTTATTGTCACTGCTGGTGGGCTCGAGCTTATCTGCCTGGCTAATAACAAACAGCACCTTATTTCGGTATGCCTCACCAATCACTTGCCGGTAAAAATGCTCATCCACTGATAGTGCTCGGTCATCGGCCTTAATCAGCCACAGCACCAGGTCAAGTCGGGGAAGCTGTTGCCGGTACAGCGTGGCATATTCCGCATCACGACTTTCGCTTTCACCGACACCTGGCAAGTCCACAATAGTCATACAGCGCTCGCCAACCTGCAAACGAAAGCGCAGGGGTTCACGGGTACAGGCCACCACATCGCTGACCGGCGATATCTCTCCGGCAAACAGGGCATTGCACAAACTGCTCTTGCCGGCCCCGGTTTTACCCATAATGCCGATCACCGGTTCGTAGTGAGTAAGCTGGTTTATCTGCTGCAGAATACGCTCCGACGCCCACTGCGGCAGGCCAGAAAGCGATTGCTGCAGGGGCTGCATGCCTTCCTGATTTTTCATGAAATCTCCTGAGATAAAGAAAACAAAAAACTGCAGAACCGTTAGGTTCTGCAGTTAATGAGGTATATTCAGGGAGATGATATATATTTGAATTCTTTTTAAATAAACAAAAGCATTTTACTTTCTACAGATCATTCCTGGCACACTCACTTTCAATAAGCAAGGCCATCATATCCAACTCAGAAATATCGTATTTCCCTGAAAGCTTCGTCAGTTTCTTTCTTATTTTTGCTGGGAGTTTTAGTTCTGCATTATTATTTACTGTCTTGCGACCCAGTTTCATCTTCCAGGCTTTTTCCAGTTCATCCATCAAAACAACCTTGTGCTTCTTCGGAGGGCAAACAGATAACTTTAACTCAAGGCGTTGCGGACTTATTTTTTTCTGACCTCTCGTTAATTCATCTAACTGCTCTTTAGTCCATCCCTGCCATAAATCGAAGGTTGCGCAGATAAAATGCCAGCGCTGAAAATTATTGAGTGGATTAACTGGAGGGGAAACGCCCTTATCCTTCATGGTATTCCAGACCCAAATGCACTGTTGTTCATTTTTAATATCCATCCATGAAAAAGCCTGTTGAAAATCCTCCTGGGCTCTTACCCATGCCTCATTGGTTTCTTTTATAAAACTCAGAACATTATTTATATCTAAGAAAGATAAAGTCTTTATTATATAAGTGGGAATATCTTCTACTCCTGTAAAATCCTTGACAAAATATGGGAAGGAAACTCCATTGGCAGGTTTGTTATTCAACTTATAAGTATTAAGCTTATTGATGATTTTATCTATGTCTTCTTTTGGATTTTCTTGAATGACGGATACTGTATTCATCAAACTGTTCTTTTCTAATTTTTCTTGTACCTCCAGCATTTCTTGTGCATCTAATTCAGATTTGTTCTGATGAGGATTAAAAGCGAATGTTGGTGCGATTCCACCGATCGTAGCCCTTACTTCTGGTTGCTGCCCTGGTGTTTTATCAATAGCGATTCTAAATGATTTGGTTCCGAGAGCTTCTGCTGATAATGGATTATCATATTTTTCAGTTTTCGGCACAACGCAGCCACCTCTGGATTTTTGGAAATTAATCCCCAGGTAAAAAAAGAAAAAAAATGCAGCTCTTGGTTCTTTATTCAACCATTTTAATTTGTTTTTTATCCAAGCCTTATTTTCTGCCTGTTCCTTTCTGAGCCTGATTTTTTCTTTTTCGGAACGCTCTATCTCCCATGCCCGACTTTTCTCAACATCCGTTTTTTCGTTCATTTTGTCACCACCCACAGAAATTCATTAACTTCATCTTACATAGTAAAAACGTAAAATGGCAATAGCGATAACGATGAATAAAACAAAAAAAATCATAGATTTTTCATAGTTTTGGTGTAGTAAAAACGTATTAACAAAACATGGTTGAAAATTTAAATATCAATAACTTACAGAAAAAACACCTTTGATTTACTAGGTAATGGCTTGACTACGAAGAGCATATCTCAATCCGCAGTTTAAACATAAGGAAGAAGTCCTCGTGTCGAGCAGGCTGAGCACGTTCAATATGGGTATAAGGGGCATACTTAATCAGCAAGGCAGAAAGCGCTTCGGAGTTGGGCAACAATTATCTCTAATTTTTTACAGCTCCACCGGTATCTATGCCGGAGCGGGCAGCAGTGATTCATAATTCGACTCCGGTATCCATTTAGCTACCAGAGGGTCTAATCATGACCATTAAAACTTCCCTACTCGAAGACCAGTTCATCGATATGGCTTTCATCACGCAACTCACCCAACTTACTGACAAGTGGTTTTACAAACTGATTAAAGACGGTAGGTTTCCAAAACCTACCAAATTTGGACGCAGTTCCCGCTGGCGGAAAAGTGAAGTGGAAGCCTGGTTGCAGTCCCGTATCGAAGAATCCCACAAACAGCAGTAAGCCTTACTTCACCAAATAACATTCATCCAGGCCGTGCTTGCACTATCCGATCTCTGCGGAGGATTACGGCTGCCTGAGATTTAATAATCAAGGAAAATTATCCATGAAAAACATCCAATTGCTTAACCATTACCAAACCTGGCTCAATGATTTTACTCGAATCAATTTGTTCCATGGTTTGTGCCAGCAGGAAATAGAGCACTGGCACAAGCTGGCGATTACATCGTGCAGATCTTCGGGCGATATGACATCGGTCATTGTCGTCCCACAGTGTTTGCTGCAGGTCACTCAAACATCCCAGGAGGAAGAGTGTGCCGTTATTCCCCGACTAAACAAACGTACTGACTATTCTCTGTTGCCTGGGGTGTTGCTCAGTGAATGTTACCGTCTTGGGAAAAGCAGACTGGCGGAACAATTACAAATGTTATTCCGGCTGCATACGCAACCGGGCTTTCGACAAACGCTGACACTACTCTGCTGGTGTGAACTGGTTGCAGGCCGGGATTTGGATGAATGGTATTCGCTGCATTTACCGCTTCCTGACACGCTGAAGCAATGGATATCAGAAAAACAAAAATCATACCGAGGACTGAAAACGCTAACTGAAAATTATATTCGTGCCACTAGGCCAATGTGAGGGCTGGTGAATGCGAATGCTGAAATGTTATATCGCACAGCGAGGCACCGGCGAAATTGTGCACGCCCGCCAAGTGAATATAGCCGAAAATGAAGACTGGCGCTGTCACCACTGTCAGTGCCCATTGATATTCCAACTTCCCACCAGAACATCCCCGCCCTGGTTCGAACATGACATACTTCAGGGAGTGCCGGAAGCACTGCTGCAGTGCCCTTACCTGGCAACCGTCAATAGCAAGCCTTCAGCAGTGGCGAAGCTACAGCGCCTTCTGGCACAACTCCCGCCGGTCATTACGACTACCCGGTGGCAATGCACCATGTGCGGTTTGACGTATGGAGGTAGAAAAAAATGCCCTCAGTGCGGAACAGGAATATACAGTCGAGAGGGATAAATAGGGTTTTAGGACCTGACTTGTTGTCCGTATTATTTCCCCTCGCAAAGGGGCGATCCGGGGAAATATTAATTTCGGTTAATTAATATAATTAAGACTCACTCCCTGTTCGTAATCAAGTAAGCAACTACTGTCCGCAGCCAGTTCCATCTGCTGCCTGTAATCCATCTACAGTCGGTTTTTTCCCTGTTATAGATTTCTCTTCGGCATCTCAATGCTTTGTTACGCAAACAGAAATACCGCGATGCCCGCTTCAGGGCATCGACACTATCCCACATATTAATTCAACACTGATCCTGCTATCGGCGATCAAGAGATAACGCTATGAAAAAACGCAACTGGACACCGGACTGGTTTTTGAAATCTGTCCTTGATATGCATATTAACGCGATGGTTAATCGCTATTCCTGTCTGAGGGTAATACGGCAGGATCTTTTCTATCAAAAAAATACCTTTAAATATCACCATCCGGATCATCGGCAGATGGAGTCTGATGTCCGGCATCTGATGGACGAAATGATGAGTATGCCCGTAGTGGTGGGTTATTTTTGGGTAATTGAATGGACCGAAGATCACCTGTTCCATGCGCATGTGGCTTTCTGGCTGGATGGTAATAAAACCCAGAAACCCTTTTTCTGGATGGAGAAGGCCGGAGAATGCTGGCGTGCAATCACGGAAAATGACGGCTGTTACTATCGTTGTGAGCATAAGCCGAACTATGAGGCGGATATCAATATACCGGTCCATTACAGCGATTCGGGAAGCATTTCTAACATACGCGACGTACTGGAATATATGACCAAGATTGAACAGAAAAACGATATGTTGCTGTATGGTTGCAATGAGGTGCCCGAGCGATCATTGACAGGACGTCCCAGGAGTATCGGTTCCCGAGCCTGACAGTTTTTTACGTCAATAGTCCAATTAACTGGCACCACAAAACACCACAGTAGTTCCTCTCTAACGATAGCTGGACTAGGGGCATGTCTGGGAGGCTTAAGAATCCGTGGTGAGTGGGTGGCAAAACGCTGTCTCGATAACTGGCGCAACGTGCTAATGGGGTTTAGTGACGTAGCCATCACCGGGATCATTAGTAACTTGATGACAACACTGATAAATATTTTCTTCACAATTGCCCGCAACTTGGTTCGAATGATACGCGAAGGTTTTTTTCACTGTTCCACGCAGCCAAAAACATACTGATGCGACCAGAGGGTACAAGCCGTGCCGAAGCACTTGATGTAGGACTGAAGATTGCCGTCAGCGGTGTATTTGTCATTGGTGGCGTATTGCTTGAAGAGTACCTCAGCAAAACTTTCGTCGCACTGTTTACCTTTCTGCCCGGCGGGCTGCTCAGGCTGTGCTGACGGGGTGCGTTACTGGCCTTGGTACCGTATAACGGTCTATATGCTCGATCTGTTTGGCGCGCAGCAACAGCAGGAATACAATGCAGTGCTAGCGATGTTGCAGGCCGAGGCGCGTTTGCAGAGGCTATTGGGGATGGACAGAGAACTTATTTAAATTAATACATCTTGCAAGGCAGGTTTGAAATCTTTTGGATTAGATTATTCTTGGGCAGTACTTTTCTCGGTCAATAACAACTTGTAATGATTGTATCAACTAGCACAGGGCTACCGTAGCAGCCCTGACTGAAAAAACCCGCGTAGCTGACGCTTTAAGCTGCTCTTGACTCCGATTATGATCCAGACTAAATCGGAATAACCGACGACTTAGAGATTAGTATTTCTACCTTATTCGAAAATCGAAATATTGAGGTCAAAAGATTTGTTTATAATCATTTATCCTTCTTAGGATTTATCCATGCCAGAACCTCCTGACATATGGCAGGTTCCCCCAAGTCTGCTATGAGCTCATCCTCAGCGTATTCGATCGGACCAGCCTCAACCCACATAAGTGATGGATGCCCGCAGGGCAGAAGTTGCGTGATGGCGGAAACAGCGGATTCGCAATTCCCAATGTCTGACCATAGCATCAGAAGTAGTAGCGCTCGTCGATTTAGGTTTGCAGAAATTTTGCGTGCAATTTTTAGCCTTTCTGGAAGCGATACTTGACAGGCGACAATCAGAGTGAGCCTGGATGCAATTGATGGCCTAAGGTTTAGTAAAATGTCTGAAGTAATCATGTCAATCACTACAGGCTCAAGAACCTCCGCTTTAACCAACATTGCATGGGCTGCGTCAAGACTGACCTCTTTACGACCCGGTGCAACAATGAGCTCAAACAATCGCTCCTGGAATGCTTGACCTCCATGTTCAGCAATTATCTCAAACAGTTCTTCACGAACCAGATGATCGGAAGTCTTAACCGCAATCTCCAGCAGCTGTTCAAGGATAGAAGAATGGAGGGAAGGCAGCGTGCTAATCGCTTTGACAGCCGTACGGGCGATCGGAAAATTATCATTTTCGCCATAATTATGTGAGCATGAAGACCAATGATCTTGGGCAAGACGCAGCAGCACAGGAAGATAGTCGTGGTGAGGGTTGGTGGCGAGCAGCTGAACTAACGCTTTACGCACCGGACTGCCTTTTGCCTCAACCAGAGCTAGCAAATTCGCTGGCAACGGTCCCAAAATTTTTTCTCCGATTGAAACAAGAGCTTTTGCTACGACGTGTGCAAACTTGTGATCCAATGAATCTTCGATTATATCTTCAAAACCTAATGATATTGCTGCGTCTATTGCCTCGACACAAGCGTCGCGATCTTCACTATGCGTGAGCGTACACTCTATGTCGGAACGAATGGTTGCTGAAAGCTCAAGATGCCTGCTAATACGTAACTTACGCACACTCGGACTTACAAGAGCTGGCTTAGCCAGCAAGCTGAGCGCCTCTGAAGATAAAGGCCGTTGTTCCTCTCCTGAGCTCTTACTGGCAGCATCACATAATTCTAGCAAAACTGGATCAAGATATTTCATGACCGGAATGGTCTCGGGCTCATGCTTTTCTCGGTCAACGCACCAGTAAGTTTGAATATGTGCGAGATCAATCATCAATTCTGCAACACGCTCATCCTTTCCAAGCTGACGTAGCCTATCAACAATCGTCGATAACTCGTCAGGCATTTTTAGAATGACACACTTCAGCGCAGCAAACCGCACATTATCCTGCGAAGAACCATCTATGACGCGACCTAAAAGTCGCTCTCGATACTTATCGTCCCAATGCCGCCTAAGAACGGCCCATATGGCATCCTCCTCCTTGCTGCCGAATGCAGCATTGAATGCACCAACCATTTCGTTATTGGAGGGGGGGGCGTCTTTTGTGCCGTTGATTAAAGAGCGCATCCAGTAAGAAAGAAGTGCTGCAGCTTGAGGATGCTTCGCCAAGCTCATCCACCCTCTCTCTATACGCACGCGATCTACATAGACTCGAAGGAATTCCGACGCGGTATAACTCTCATCACATTCGGACAGATGTTCGGCATAGTCATCGTTGTATACCTCGTTCTTGATAGCGAGGTGCATCTCTAACACCCTACTTTGTTGCTCGTTGGTAGTAGTTATTTCTTTCACCGCTCTATCGACGATAGGTTCGAAACCATCAATATCGCGCACGGCTCCCGCAGCAACGGTTTCGGCCGACTCGATGAATCCATGGTAGATGATATCTTCTGCTGCCTGGAGATAGGCTGGGGTGAGTTCAGGGGCTAAGCGATCAAGGACGGTGACAAAAGATTTACCGTAATGTGTACGATCATCAGGCAACACTTCCCGGATAAAACGCCCTGCGAAAGTCGCAATTGCTGGATCTGCACGTAAATGTTCATACCAAGAATTGGGGTGGTCAGGACATCCCCATATAACAAATCCACCAAAGCCCATATCTGGTCGATGAAAAATGAAGCGAGCGAATTCCGCGCCATTGCACCTAGGCGACCCCGCAGCCGCGGCAAGCTTCAGATACTCGTTAAAATTACAGGCGGGATCGATTAGCTGTGAAGATATCCAAGCATCTAATTTTTCTGTGATTTTTGGAGTTATTTTGAATGTAAGTTCCGGTATGCGTCTGGCTGCAGCGACAATACGCGTGGCTACCCCTGCTCCCCATGCTTCAACCTCTTCATCGGGCTCTGTCAGGACATCGAGGAGCACACGCAGTGCCGCAGTTGCGGGAACAGCATGGCGTTTGAGGGCACGTTCAACACCAGCCTCCACTCTAGGATGGTAGTAGGACACATTTCCATCTCCAGAACGTAGATTACGAGCGGCGACAAAAAAATCTATCAATGGTGTCACTCCGTCGCCCAAGGCAGGAAGATGATGAGCTAGTTCCAGTTCCAAGCTGCGAAGTACCTGAAGCGATAGGCGATTATTCGCTTTGAGAAATGCCCAGATGATAGCAGCAGCGCGAACGTCGTCTCGTTCCTCAATCTGCTGCACAACTGTGTCTTCTATCGAGTTCTCATGAGCTTTGGCAATCGCATTTCTGATAAAGCCCTGGTCTTGATTCCTCTTTGGACGGCCCATCGTACGCATGGCGTCGAAGAATTTCTCAATTTCGAGTGGGGTCGCTAACTTCTCGAGCACCTGCGGCTCTGAGTCGGTAGCAAGAAGTTGAATGTCTCGCGGCAGCGTTTTGATTCTTGAACGATAGAGGCGCTGACGCTCAGGCCTGCCATAATTCTCCGCTTCGAGGGGTATGATCCAAGATTCAACAGACTTCATCGCACCAGATTCCCTAGCGACGTCCTTCCTGCTCGTGGCGATTATCATGCGATCAGCGCGCGCCTTTGATAGGCAATCAGCTAATTGATCGTTCCATGGGCGGCTGGTGGGTTCGAAGTTGTATCGCCCCCATGGATCTTCGATATCGTATAGAACAGGTGGCGGCGTACGATCATTACGTAGTTGCTGCGGTCCCTGACTAATGCGTACACGCGCCAATTCGGGAATTTCCCGGTGAAGTTCTTCATAAAGCTTATCCGTCGCAAGCGTTTTTCCAGTTCCCGATTGACCGATGATAATTGCTGCATATTTGGGAGTTCCAATAGCGTCACGTAAATCCCGCCAATTTTGGGGATGCACGTAATCGTCAAGTTGCGGCGAGCTTGCGAGAAAACCGTCATGATTCTTGATGACTTCTACAAGATCCTCTCGACACCATCGACCTTCACCAACATGTCGGACACGCAACCATGCCTCATCGCGAAGAACCCGTAAACACGCGACCCAGCGCGAGTTCGGTACGCCAAATCGTTCGGTCAGAAGTCGCTTTATTTCAAGGATTAAACGCTCCTCATCCAAGCTGCCGATGATGGCTACGCGCCCCGCAGCGCCAGCTGGTAGCGCTTTTACAATTGAAGCGGACATCTCACTTTCTTTCGGCCAACTTCCAGCTAGCTTCACGCCAAGATCTCTTGTTCTACCGTTCAGCGCCGCACTCGTAACGAGGAGATAGCGCACTGTAGGTTGAGCCAGCCTTTTCGCAGCCGATGGTCGGGTTGCGCTTCCATGTTTAAGAAGACGGATGATGCCGTTAACTGTCCATGCGTCTCCACCGCGAAGCTTAACCTGCACGACAAGGGTATAACCATTAAGTCCAACATGTGTCACCACACGACCCGGTTCATCCTCCGCAAGTTCTGCTTCAAGATCTTCCTCGGTTCCGGGCTCAAGTTCAATCGACTGTGCTAGGCAGGAACCGAGCATCAAGTCCAGAGCCAACCAAATGGAAACATCGACTTGGTAATCATAACCAGCGAGTGCCCGAGCACCTGAGCCGGCGGAATCGCCCGATTGGAGTGCCACTTCCTCATCTTCTTCCATTTATTCCTATCCCTATAAACGTCCTAAGGCCTAAATCGGTAGGCATCTAGTATGTTGTCAAAGAGTGAAAAGATAAAACATCTTCTGCGAATGTTAGTTGCAACTTCATGATATCGTTTGGGTTCAAAGGGCACTGCACATTTTAATTATCAGCGTCGGCTATATCTGTTGAGCGCTACCGATGTCCTCTTTTTTGTTAATTAATCAAATAGTAATTTGTCCAGCGATAGCGCCAGTAGAAGGCTGTAATCTCCGGTGCTTAGCTCACCCTTTTTCATCGTGTCGATTGAGTACTAATATCCCCGCCTGCTCAGTCAATGTGACCTGCTCCCGTTGATTAATACACACCTATGTTAGTAATTGGACTGACCCCACCCCGGTAGACGATC